>DUPF01000020.1 GCA_012838445.1 Intrasporangiaceae bacterium
GAGGCGGTCCGGGTCGGCGAGCAGTGGCGCACCGCGGACTCGCTCGAGTCGACGGACGCCGCGCTCGTGCGGGCCGAGGCCCACCTCGGTGGCCATGACCTGGACGCCTGCGCAGCCGACCTGGACGCCATCGCGGCCACCGACCAACTCCTGCTGTCCCGCCGGCTGCACGAGCTGCACCTGCGGGCCCGGCTCACCGAGCGCCGCAACCGGCCGGCGGAGTTCACGGCGGCAGCCCAGGCTGCGAGTGAACTCGTCGCCTCGGCCCAGGGCGCGATCCGCAGCCTCGAGGTGCGGGCGGCACTCGCCGAACATGCCGGCCCCCTCGCCCGTCGCGACCTGGCCCGAGCCCTGGAACGCGGTGAGGCCGCCGACGTCTTCGCGACGATCGAGCGCTGGCGCGCCGCCTCCCGGCGGGCCCTGGTGCCGGTCGCTGCACACGACCCGACCACCGACGACCTCGTCGCCGAATTGCGTTGGTTGCGAGCCGGACTCGCCCCCGACCCGACGGACCAGCCGGCCCGGCAGGAGCGGATCACCGACCTGGAGCGGGCCATCGCCGCAGCCCAGTGGCAGCAGTCGGCGACGGCACCGGCCCACCCCGACCGGATCGTCGACCTCGATCGCCTCCGCGACCGATTGGCACCGGGGACGGTCTATGTCGCGTTCACCGAGACGGCCGACACCTCCTATGCGCTCCTCGTCTGCGCCGAGTCGGAGCGGCTCGTCCCGATCGCACCCACCGCCGAGGTCAGTGCCGCCGTCGCCCGACTCCGCCGCGACCTCCGCGGCGCCGCGCATGCCGCCGCGAACCCACGGTTGCGGGATGTGCTCGCCGAGGCCGTCACCGGATCCGCCCGGATGCTCGATACCGTACTGCTGGCCCCGCTGCGGCCCTGGCTCACCGACCACGACCGGCTGGTCCTCGCCCCGAGCGCACTCCTGCATGCCGTGCCGTGGGCGGCCCTGCCGGGCATCGAGCACCGCCCGGTCACCGTGGCCAGCTCCGCCACCTCCTGGGCCCGCGCCGGAGCGGACCGGACGCCGGTGACGGAGGTCGGGATCGTCACCGGTCCGGCGGTTGGCAACGCCGGGGTCGAGGCGGACCAGGTCGGCTCCATCTGGTCGGCGGTGGGACGCCCCGTGCGTACGGGGCCGGGTCCGGCCACCGCGGCGGAGGCGGTCGCGGTCCTCGCGGGGACCGATCTGGTCCACGTCGCCGCCCACGGCGAGCACGCCGAGCACAACCCGTTGTTCTCCTCACTGAGCATGGCCGACGGACCCCTGTTCGCCCATGAACTGAGCGCGATCCGGGCCCGGCACGTCGTGCTGTCCGCCTGCGATGTCGGCCGTTCCCGGGTCCGCACCGGTGACGAGACACTCGGTCTGACCGCCGCCCTGCTCACCCTCGGCGTCCAGAACGTCATCGCCGCGGTGACCCCGGTGCCGCACGAGGTCGCCGCCCAGGCCAGTCGCGCCTATCACGCGGCATTGGCCGACGGCCTCGACGCGGCCGCCGCCCTGGCCCGGGCCACCCGGGACACCCCCGGTGCCGAGGTGTGGTGCTCCTTCGGGGGCGAGTTCGCCCCGTCGGCGGAGGGATAGCCACCGCACCCCGCCCGGACCGCTCAGTCGATCCCCTTGAGCAGCGCGGTCGCGAGCGTCTCCTGCAGCCAGGTGAGGAAGTCGTAGACGAGGATGAAGTGCAGCCGCGGGTCGTCCTCGTCCAGGCCCGCAGCGACCCCGTCGAGCGCGGCCGCGTCGTCGTCGGTGCGCAACCCCATCCGCTCACCGAGGACCACCCGCACATCGGTCAGTGCGACGAGCAGACACTGCGCGTCGTCGGCAGTGAGCTCCAGGTCGTCCCCGATGCCGAGCAACGCCACCGCCCGCTGCAGGTTGTCCCACTTGCGCCGGCGCAGCCCCGCCTCGCTGAGCCGGGCGAACTCCGCCGCCGCGTCCGGGTCGGTCCGGTTCGCGATCGGGAACAGCCGCCGCACCGCCGGATCCTCCTCGTCGCTGACGTGCCCCGGCCGTTCCCCACGCGAGCCGACCCGCCCGGCACGGTCGCCCGGATCCGGGGCCATGTCCATCCCGAGTCCGGCGACGATCGCCTCGAACTCGTCGGCCGGCCCGGCCGCGGCACCTGCCCCCTCCGGCGCGCCGATGAGATCAGCCACCTGCGCGAGCAGCCCCGCGACCAGGGCGCGTTCGCTGGGGTCCAGGTGTGCCGCATACCGCCGCTCCCGGCGACCCTCGACACTGACCCGACGGGCCCGGAACGCACGCGCCATCAGTCGTCCTTCTGGAAGGTGGCCCACAGGCCGTATCCCTGGAGCGCCTCGGCGTCGCGCTCCATCTCCTCGCGCGAGCCGTGCGAGACGACCGCCCGGCCCTCGACGTGGACCGCCATCATGAGCTTCTCGGACTTCTGTCTGGAGTAGCCGAAGTAGGTCTGGAAGACGAAGGTGACATAGCTCATCAGGTTGACCGGGTCGTTCCAGACGAGCGTGATCCAGGGGACGTCGGGCTCGATGTCGGCATCGGCCGCGACGACCTCCTCCAGATCCGGGGCGAGCGTCACGGCCCTAGGCTAGCCCTCCTCGACCTCCGGCCAGCCGCGGGACCAGGAGGCGGCGTAGATGCCGTCGTCGACGGCCCGGCCGGCCTCACCGAGTTCGAGCGGGCGGAAGGTGTCGACCATGACGGCCAGTTCGTCGAAGCGCTCCACCCCGACGGAGTTCTCGTATGCGCCGGGCTGGGGGCCGTGGGAATGCCCACCGGGGTGCAACGAGATCGAGCCCTTCCCGATGCCGGATCCCTTGCGCGCCTCGTAGTCGCCGTCGACGTAGAACATGACCTCGTCGGAGTCGACGTTGGAGTGGTAGTAGGGCACCGGGATCGCGAGCGGGTGGTAGTCGACCTTGCGGGGCACGAAGTTGCAGATGACGAAGTTGAAGCCCTCGAACACCTGGTGCGCCGGTGGCGGCTGATGCACCCGACCGGTGATCGGCTCGTAGTCCGAGACGTTGAAGACGTACGGGTAGAGGCACCCGTCCCAACCGACGACGTCGAGCGGGTGGAACGGCATCGTGTGGATCGTGCCGGCGATCCCGCCCGGGCCGGTGCCGCGGTGCTTGATGTAGACGTTCGTCGGCTCGTCCGGCTCGGCGCCGACGTCCTCGGCGAGCAGCGGTCCGACCGGCAGGCGCAGGTCCCGCTCGCAGTACGGACTGTGCTCGAGGAACTGCCCGTAGCGGGACAGGTAGCGCTTCGGCGGGGCGATGTGGCTGTTGGCCTCGACGACGTAGAGCCGCAGCGGCTCCTTGCGGGACCGCTTCGGCAGCCACCGGTGGGTCGTCGCCCGCGGGATGATGACGTAGTCGCCCTCACCGACCTCGAGGGACCCGAAGACGGTCTCCACCCGACCCGAGCCGCGCTCGACGTAGACGCACTCGTCACCGATCGCGTTGCGATACCAGGGGCTGTCCGCGCCGGGCACGACGTAGAGGATCCGCACATCCCCGTTGCCCATGACCAGCCGCCGGCCGGTCACCGCATCGGTGCTGCGAATGTCCTTGTCGCTGAACAGGTCGTGCAACTTCAGGTGTCGCGGCAGCAGCGGCTGGTTCGGCACGGTCGTCATATCCCCGACGGCCCACTCCCGCGCCCCGCTGATCGTCGACGGGATGTAGCGGTGGTAGAGCAGCGAGGAGTCCGAACCGAACCCCTCCTCCCCCATGAGTTCCTCGTAGAACAGGTCCCCCTGGCGTGGGGTGCGGCCCTTGGCCGGCACCCGGTGCTGGGTGTGTCGTTTGGGCGGGATGCTGCCCATCGCCTGGTAGTGCGCCACGTGCCACGTCCTTGTGGGGTCGAGTCGGCCGGGGATCTCCCGGTCTCCTCACGACATTATCGCGGTCACTGTGGTGGATCTCACCTATCGTGGAGGTATGCGGTCAACGATGACGGAGTTGTTCACCGGTCTGTTCGATGACGCGTCGCACTTCCCGCCCGGGAACGCTCCCCTCCCGGAGTCGGTCGAGCGGCATCGAGCCCACCGGAGGGAGTGGTATGCCTCGCTCGTCGGCCCCCTCCTCGTCCCGGGGGGTGCGGCGCAGGAGTTGATGGACATCGTCGGTGAGGACGCCGACCCGCTGCGGGTCGCGCTCATCATGCGCCCCGGTGACGACGTGACCGAGTTGATCCGGTCCGTCGCGGCTCTCGACGGGCATCCGGTCGTGCGGGTCGCCGCGGTCGAGCTCGGCTGGCATCCGGGCTGGCAGGACCTCGACCTGAACGGGCTGCCGATGGTCCTCGAGGTGGGCCGGGACGAGGCGCAGTACGTCGCCCTGAACGACATCCGGCGGGCCCGCCGCGACGGGGTCGACGTCATCGCCAAGTACCGCACCGGCCCGACGTCCCGGTGGCACTGGCCGGACGAGGCCGAACTCGCCGAGTTCCTCGTCAACGCCGCGGAGCGTTCGCTGCCGTTCAAGCTCACCGGCGGTCTGCACCACCTCGTCCGGGGCCGCTACGGCCACTCCCCCGGTGCTGCGGAGGAGGAGAACCACGGCCTGCTCAACGTCATCATCGCCGTGGCCGCCTCCCTCGGCGCCGCCACCCACGGGGCGGTGCGCACCATGCTCACCGACCGGCGCGGACCGGAGCTGGTCAATGCGGTCGAACAGTTGACCCCGGCCCAGGTGACTGCTGTGCGGGAGGCGCTGACCGCATACGGCTGCTGCACCGTGACCGACCCGATCGGCGAGTTGCGCACCCTCGGCCTGCTCTGAACCGCCTCTCTCAATCGTCGAATCCTCTTCCAGCCCAAGGAGATCCATGACCTGGCTCAACCTGCCCTCCGATCATCTGTTCGGGATCGAGAACCTGCCCTACGGGGTGTTCTCGACCGCTGGGACCTCCCCTCGGGTCGGGGTGCGGATCGGGGATGCGGTGCTGGACCTGCCCGCGGTCGCCGAGGCAGCGGGTATGGAGTCGGCGGCGGTGTGGCGGGCCGGGTCGCTCAACCCGTTCCTCGCCGAGGGCCGCTCCGCGTGGCGCGCGGCGCGGGAGTGGCTCACCGGGATCCTCACCGACGACTCCCACCGTGGCGCCGTCGAGCCGCACCTGCACGACGTGGCGGGGGTGACGATGCACCTGCCGATCGAGGTCGCCGACTATGTCGACTTCTACGCCAGCGAGCACCACGCGACCAACGTCGGACGCATCTTCCGGCCCGACTCCGAGCCGCTCACCCCGAACTGGAAGCACCTGCCGATCGGCTACCACGGCCGCGCCGGGACGATCGTGCTCTCCGGCACCGACATCGTCCGCCCCAGCGGGCAGCGCAAACCCCCGACCGCCGACGCACCGACGTTCGGACCGTCCGCGCGACTCGACATCGAGGCCGAACTCGGCTTCGTCGTCGGCGGGGCGAGCCGACTCGGCGAGCCGGTCGCCCTGGCCGACACCGACGAGCACCTCTTCGGCGTCGTCATCCTCAACGACTGGTCCGCCCGCGACATCCAGGCCTGGGAGTACGTCCCCCTCGGACCGTTCCTCGGCAAGTCCTTCGCGACCTCCATCTCCCCCTGGGTCGTCACGATGGACGCCCTGCGCGCCGCGCGAATCCCGTTGCCCGGTCAGGACCCCGAGCCGTTGGAGTATCTGCGCGGTGGCGAGGGAGAGGACGGGGCGAGCACCGCATACGGCCTGGACATCGACTACGAGGTCGAGTGGAACGGCACGGTCGTCGCCCGGCCGAACTATCGGGACATGTACTGGTCCCCGGCCCAGATGCTCGCCCATCTCACCGTCAACGGCGCCACCGTCCGTCCCGGGGACCTGTTCGCCTCCGGCACGATCTCCGGCCCGGAGAAGGACACCCGCGGCTGCTTCCTCGAACTGTCCTGGAGCGGGCAGGAGCCGATCACCCTGGCCGACGGGTCGCAGCGGACCTTCCTCGAGGACGGCGACACCGTCGTCATGCGCGCCACCGCCACCGGCCCGGACGGAGCACGGATCGGGCTCGGCGAGTGCGTCGGGACGATCCGGCCCGCGCGGCAGGAGTGAGCGACCAGAGTCCACACCAGCCGACCAAGGGGGCGCCGTGAAGCGATGCTCGAGAGCCTGACCCAAGATCTGAAGGACCTGGAGTCCGACGACACCGGAACGAACAAGACGCTGGCGGTGACTGCGACGTGAACGAGCACGGCACCTCGGAGAGCGTGGTTGAGTTCGACGATGTCTCGAAGGCCTATGGGCAGGTGAAGGCTTTGAACCGGTTGACGTTGCAGGTTCGAGCGGGGAGAGTCACCGCGCTGCTGGGTCCGAACGGAGCAGGGAAGACCACGCTGATGGAGATCATGACGGGCATCAGACAGGCCGACAGCGGGCGGGTCCGGGTCCTGGGGATGGACCCGGCGCGGCACCGCAGGCAGTTGGCTGCTCGACTTGGGGTGCAGGTGCAGGAGTTCAACCTCCAGTCCACCGTACGAGTCCGCGAGGCCCTCACCTTCTTCGCTTCGCTGTACAACGACCCGGAGAACGTGGACGAGTTGATCGACCGTTTCGGCCTGGTCGCCAAGGCTGATGCGAACTTCCCCACGCTGTCTGGCGGCTAGAAGCGTCGGCTCGCTATTGCCAAGGCGTTGGTCGGTCGGCCCGAGTTCGTGGTGCTCGACGAGCCGACCTCGGGCCTGGATCCTCAGGGGCAGCAGTTCCTCCGCCAGGAGACCCGACGGCTGCGCGACGAGGGACGCACCGTCCTGCTCAGCACCCATGATGTCGAAGATGCCGCTCGCCTCGCTGACGATGTCGTCATCATCGACCACGGTCACGCGGTGGCCTCCGGCAGCCCCCGAGCGCTCGTGCACGAGCACTGCCGGGGTTGGCGCGCCGTCGTCGAGGGTCCGCCCGACCCGGAATGGGCTCAGAGATCACGGGTGACCCTGGTCGACGATGGCGATCGAACCGTGCTCTACGTCCCGGACGCCGACACCGTGCGTGAGATGGTCCCGCAGGTGCGCATCCTCGAGGAGCGCCCGGCGACGCTGCATGACGCGTACTTCATGCTGACCGGCACCACGCTGCGGGCCTGACCGGATGAGGCAGGATATGACTCCCCCGACCCCGACAACCTCCGAGCCCCTCGGTCGAGCGCGCCCCAGCCGAAAAACCGCAGCCAGCGCATGGCGGCAGGTCGTGGCCGTGGCCCGGTTGGAGCTCACGTCCTATCTGAGGTCGGTGGGTGGCTTCCTCTTCGCCCTCCTCATGCCGACCGCCCTGCTGCTCTTGGCGTGGTGGGCGTGGTACCCGGAGCAGGCCAGGCACATCGTCGTGCCGGACATGGCCGTGTTGTCGGTGCTGGCCAGCGGCCTGTTCTCGATTGGCGTGGCCATCACCGAGCAACGCAAGGACGGCACTCTCAAGACCTATCTGTCCTCGCCGCTGGCTGCTCGCACCTACATCGCGGGTCAGGTCATCGACAGGGTGCTCGTCACGGCCGTCGGCAACGTCGTCATGGTGGCTGTGGCCTGGCTCGCCCTGGACCTGCGCCCATCAGGATCGCTCCTCGGGTATGCGGCGATCACGCTACTGAGCCTGGCCACCATGCTTGCTCTAGGTTTCTTGCTCGCCTCGAGATTCCGTTCGGTCGAGAGCGCGGGAGCGAGTTCGAGTGTGCTCTTCTTCGCCGTCATGCTCGGCAGCGTGTCCGTGGCACTGTTCGCCGCGCGGCATCAATGCGCAGCGAATGCGTCGGGACGATCCGCCCGGCGCACCCGGGCGCAGTTTCCGACTGCTGAGCTCCGGACCTGGTCAGCGGACCCGGAGCACAGCGGCACCGGTGAAGCGGCCGGCGGACAGGTCGGCCAGGGCCCGGTCCGCCGCATCGAGGGGGTATGCGGTGGTCGTCGGCCGCACCCCGACTCGCGCGGCGAGGCGCAACAGTTCCTCCCCGTCGCGGCGCGTGTTGCTTGTGACGCTCGTCAGGGTGCGTTCCCGGAACAGGTGCCGCTGATAGTTCAGGACCGGCACGTCCGAGAGGTGGATGCCCGCGACCGCGAGGGTGCCGCCGTCGGCGAGCGCCTCGAGCGCGACCGGCACGAGGTCCCCGACCGGGGCGAAGAGGATGGCGGCATCGAGCGGGACCGGGGGTGCCGCATACGCCTCCCCGGCCGAGGCGGCCCCGAGGTCGAGGGCGTGCTGTTGGGCGTGCAGGCCGCGCGTCAGGACGTGGACCTCGGCCCCCTGGGCGATCGCGATCTGGGCGGTCAGGTGCGCGCTGCCGCCGAAGCCGTAGATGCCGAGCCGCCCACCCGGCGGCAGGTTCGCCCGCCGCAGCGCGCGGTAGCCGATGATGCCCGCGCAGAGCAGGGGCGCGGCGGCCTCGTCGTCGAACTCGTCAGGGATCCGGTAGGCGAACGCTTCCGGGACCACCGCATACTCAGCGTAGCCGCCGTCGGCGTCCCAGCCGGTGTAGCGGGACTCCCGGCAGAGGTTCTCCCGGCCGGTGCGGCACCACTGGCAGGAACCGCACGTCGAGCGCAGCCAGGCGATGCCGATCCGGTCGCCCTCGGCGAACCGCTCGGCACCGGGACTGCGGCCGACCACCGTGCCGACGACCTCGTGGCCGGGCACGACACCCTCCCGATGCACGGCGAGGTCACCCTCGACGACGTGCAGATCGGTCCGGCACACCCCACAGACCGAGATCGCGACGAGGACCTCCCCCGGCCCTGGCTCCGGGACATCGCGCTCGATGAGCCGCACCGGCCGGTCGGCGATCGGCCCGGGAGCGGTCACTGCCCACGCCCGCATCCGCGTCCTCATTGCACCGCTCCCGCGCCCTGGGCCCGGGTTGCTCCTCGCACCCGGTCCAGCGGCGCTCGAGCGCCCGGCTCGACCCCGAGGAGTGCGCCGAGCTCGGCGTCCCGGATCGGCAGCGTGAGGTCCCCCTGCCGCATGAGGAACGCGACATCGAGGATCGCATAGCGATCGGTGGTCGCGAATCGTGAACTGCCGATATCGAATTCGCAGTCCGCTGCGGCAAAGGTCCGCTGTCGGTCCTCGACCTCGTCCCAGGTCCGCACCGTGGCGACGACGTCGGCGACGTGCTGTCCGTAGGCCGCGCTCCCCCCGGCGACCACCTCGCCGACGGTGCCGGTCAGGCCCGCGAGCGCCTCGACCCCGACCCACTCCTGGTCGACCGCCGTGTCCACGAAGGCGGTCCAGGGTGTGTCGGCGGGCACCGTCACCGTCACCGCACCGCAGAAGGAGAGGTCGTCGACGGCGCACCCGTCGGCGTTGACCGTGATCTCCCGACCGGCGACGAGCAGCGCGGACCCGGTCATCTCGGGGTCGCCCCGTCGCGGGTGGGGCGGGGTTGTCGACCGCGAACCACGACCGTCCCGCCGAGTTTGTCGTGCAGCGTCTGCCGTTTGGGATCCCACAGCCCGAGCAGCGCATCCATGATGCTCAGCGGCAGCGCGAACAGGCTGAGCAGGGGCGTGTACGTGAACAGCCACAGCACCGGCCGGAGCATGCTGCGCCGCAATGCGTCCGCAGCGGAGAGCACCCCGGCGCGGTCGACCCGGCGGACGCTGATCCCGGCGATCTGCTTGCCCGGGGTAGCGCCGCTCCGGCTGAGGAAGACGGTGTGGTAGCCGACGCCGATGAGCATCTGCAGGACGGCGAAGGCCCCCATCCACGGCAGGTCGAACCGGATCTGGTCGGCCAGCGCGGCCGTGTCCGGCACCACGCCGGAGCGCAGCGCCTCGGCGACGATGTCGGGATAGTTGCCCAGCCCGCGCCACAGCAGGTAGCCGCCGAGGATCAGCCCGAGGGTCCACGTGATGAGGGAGTCCAGGATCCAGGCACCGATCCGGGCACCGACGGAGGCCAACGGGGTTCCGTCCGCGATGGTCGGCCCGTTCCCGACCTGGCCCCACTGCTGCGCCGGTGGTCCGTAGTGCCCGCCACCACTGTGCGGACCCTGCTGGTGGGTATGCGGTGGTCGGCCCGCGCGGTCATCGCGCCGCTGGACGGGGGGATAGCCGAACGGCCCGTCCGATGAGTGCCCCACCGGCGGGTAGCTGTGCGGTGCCGCCGGTTGCTCGCCGGCGGTGCTGCCACCGACGGTGGACCCATCGCTCGCAGCCTCGGACGGGCTCCAGATCGTGCGTCGCGGGGTGACGTGGTCGGTCCAGAGGATGCCGTCGAAGTAGCGCAGTTGCTCGCTGTTCTCGGGATCGTCGAACCAGCCGGCCCGATCCGGGCGCGGTGGGGTCGCAGGACCGTCAGTCATACCCTCAAGCCTCTCACGGGCCCGAGGGGTGCGGCGGACGGCGTCAGAGGTTGCCGCGCCGCTCCTGCTCGCGCTCGATCGACTCGAAGAGTGCCTTGAAGTTGCCCTTGCCGAAGCCGAGCGAGCCGTGCCGCTCGATGATCTCGAAGAACACGGTGGGCCGGTCGCCGAGCGGTTTGGTGAAGATCTGCAGCAGGTAGCCGTCCTCGTCGCGGTCGACGAGGATGCGCCGCTTCTTCAACTCCTCGATCGGCACGCGGACCTGACCGATCCGTTCGCGCAGCTCGGGGTCGTCGTAGTAGGCGTCCGGGGTGTCGAGGAACTCCACGCCCTCCATCCGCAGCTGGTCGACGGTGGCCAGGATGTCGTTCGTCGCCAGGGCGAGGTGCTGGGCGCCCGGGCCGGCATAGAACTCGAGGTACTCGTCGATCTGGCTCTTGCGCTTGGCGATGGCCGGCTCGTTGAGCGGGAACTTGACCCGGTGGTTGCCGTTGGCGACGACCTTGGACATCAGCGCGGAGTAGTCGGTGGCGATGTCGTCACCGATGAACTCGGCCATGTTCACGAACCCCATGACCCGGTTGTAGAACGCGACCCACTCGTCCATCTTGCCGAGCTCGACGTTGCCGACGACGTGGTCGAGCGCCTGGAAGAGCCGCTTCGGTGCGCCCTC
This sequence comes from Intrasporangiaceae bacterium, assembly GCA_012838445.1. Lineage (GTDB taxonomy): Bacteria > Actinomycetota > Actinomycetes > Actinomycetales > Dermatophilaceae > F2B08. The sequence continues at coordinate 10,980 of DUPF01000020.1, forward strand.
GCGCTTGACGAAGCTCGAGGACGCAGCGACATAGCCGGGCAGGAACGGCCCGGCATACCGGACCCCGTCGACCTCCCGCTGGACGAGGCTGTGCCGTGTCTCGCCGTAGGTGGCGATGGTCGCGATGCGGACCGAGCCGTGCTCGTCGGTGAGGGTCTCCGGCTCGCGGATCACGGTCGCGCCGGCGCGCTTGGCCTGGGCGATGCACTGGTCGACGTCGGGCACCTCGAGGGCGATGTCGCTGACGCCGTCGCCGTGCCGGGCGTGGTGCTCGATGAGCGGGCAGTCCGGGGAGACGGCACCGTCGAGGACGAACATGATCGAGCCGGACTTGAGCACGAACGACTTGCGGTCCCGCACCCCGTGCTCCGGGCCGGTGTAGGCGATGAGCTCCATCCCCCACACGCTCTGGTAGTAGTGCGCCGCCTGGGTCGCGTTGCCGACGATGAAGTGGACCGCGTCCCATCCGGTGACCGGGAACGGGTCCTTGCTCTCGTCGTGCTCGACGAGTCCGACGAGTTGGCGCAACTCCTCGGCGGTCAGGCCGGCCTCCTGCTCGGCGGGGGTCAGATACCGGTTCAGGGCGGATGAAGGCGTCGTCGCAGTCATTGGACCACTGTGCTGGCGGTCACACCGGGTGGGCAACCGGACCGGAAACCACTGGTCAGATTGTCCATTCTGTATGCCGTGCTCGCCTTTATCCTGGACAGCATGACCAGTCCGCGCAGGCTCGATCGGCTCGACCGGCGGCTCCTCACCCTCCTGGAGCGCCAGCCCGATGTGGGGGTGCTCGGCGCCTCCCGGGAGCTCGGCGTGGCCCGCGGCACGGTGCAGGCCCGCCTGGACCGGCTCGTGCGCGACGGGGTGATCCGCTCCTTCGCGCCGACGATCGACCCGACGGCCCTGGGCTATCCGGTCACGGCGTTCTGCACGGTCGAGATCCGCCAGGGTCAGGGTCACGGCCCGGTCGTCGACCATCTCTCGGCGATCCCCGAGGTCCTCGAGGCGCACACGATCACCGGCTCCGGCGATCTCGTGCTGCGCATCGTCGCGCGCGACAACGCCGACCTGCAGCGCGTCCTCGACGCGATCCTCGGCGACGAGCACGTCACCCGCGCCAACACCCTCATCGCCCTGGCCGAACGGATCCGCTACCGCACCGGCCCCCTCGTCGCCAGCACCGGTGCCTGAGGGCCACCTGGCGTTTCCCGCCATTGGCGTGAAACGTCAACTCCGCACCACAACCGTTCCGGTCCGAAGTTGGCGGTTCCGGTCCGAAGCCGCCCCGGCGCACCCGTGGGTCGCCTGACGACCGCTCAGCGGCGTCCGACGAACCACCGGCGGATGATCTCGATGCGGCCCTGCACCTGCTCCGAGGTCGCGGCCGGGACCTCGGGTCCGCCGCAGGCGCGGCGCAGGTCGAGGTGGATCGAGGCGTGTGAGGCGCCGGTCTTGCGGGCGTAGGCGGCGACGAGGGCGTTGAGCTCCTTGCGCTGGGCCCGCAACGCCCGGTGCGCTGCGACCGGAGCCTCGGCAGTGGAGCCCTTGAGCCGGCGCGACTGCTGCTTGGACTGTTTGCTCTGCCGCTCGTGGAGCAGCGCCGCGACCTGGTCCGGCTCGAGCAGCCCGGGCAGCCCGAGATAGTCCTGCTCCTCCTCCGAGCCGACCGCGGCGTGCAGGCCGAACTGCTTGGCGTCGAAGAGGACGTGGTCGAAGTGCGCGTCGGACTCCAGCGCCTCGAACTGGGACTCCAGCTCGTCACTGGCCCGCTCACTGCGGCGGGCCTCGTCGAGGAGCGACTCCTCCTGCGCCCACATCGAGGCGACGTCGTCGGCCTGCGGCGTGCGGTCGAGGGCGTGGTCACGCTCCTGCTCCATCGCCCCGGCGTGGGCGAGGATGACCGGCACACTCGGCAGGAACACCGACGCCGTCTCACCGCGCCGGCGGGCCCGGACGAACCGGCCCACCGCCTGGGCGAAGAACAACGGGGTCGAGGTGCTCGTCGCATACACCCCGACGCAGAGGCGCGGCACGTCGACACCCTCGGAGACCATGCGCACGGCGACCATCCAGCGGGACCGGCTCTGCGCATACTCCTCGATCCGGGCCGACGCCCCGGCGTCGTCGGAGAGCACGACCGTGGGCGGCTCCCCGGTGAGCTGCGCGAGGATCTTCGCGTAGGCGCGGGCCTGGGTCTGGTTCGAGGCGATGACCAGCCCACCGGCGTCCTCGACGTGCCGGCGGACCTCGGTGAGCCGCTTGTCGGCCGCCGCGAGGACCGCCGGGATCCACTCCCCCTTCGGGTCCAGAGCGGTCCGCCACGCCTGGGCCGCCTGGTCCTTCGTCATCTCCTCCCCCAACCGGGCGGCGATCTCGTCCCCGGCCCTGGTCCGCCACCGCATCGACCCGCCGTAGGCGAGGAACAGCACCGGCCGTACCACCCCGTCCGCGAGCGCGTCGGCGTAGCCGTAGGTGTAGTCCGAGGCCGACCGGAGGGTGCCCTCGTGGTCCATCTCGTAGCGGACGAACGGGATCGGGTTGGTGTCGGAACGGAACGGGGTGCCGGTCAGGGCGAGGCGGCGCACCGCCGGCTCGAACGCGGCCCGGATCGCATCCCCCCAGGACTTGGCGTCCCCGCCGTGGTGGATCTCGTCGAGGATGACGAGGGTGCGGGACCGTTCGGTGCGGTGCCGGTGCAGGTCGGGCCGGGAGGCGACCTGCGCATACGTCAGCGCGACCCCGTCGTAGTCGCTCGATGTCGCCGCGACCGCGTTCGAGAACCGCGGGTCGAGGTGGATCCCGACCCGCCCGGCCGCATCGGCCCACTGGGTCTTGAGGTGCTCGGTCGGGGCGACGACGGTGACCGCGTCGATGATCCCGCGGCCGATGAGTTCGGCCGCCACCCGCAGCGCGAAGGTCGTCTTGCCGGCACCGGGGGTCGCGACCGCGAGGAAGTCCCGCGACTCGGAGCGCAGGTAGAGATCGAGTGCCGCGGCCTGCCAGGCGCGCAGTTTGTCGGCGGTTCCCCAGGCCGCCCGCTCGGGGAAGGCGGGTGAGAGATGGGAGGCAGCCGATGTAGACATAAGAGCCGCCAGCGTAACCAACGACCGTGGGGCGTGCCGCATCGCGACACGCGACGGGCGGGTGAACAGCCGGTGGCGTCAGTCCTCGCCGTCCTGCGGCTCCCGCAGGCCGTCGTAGATCTCCTTGCAGACCGGGCACACCGGGAAGCGATCGGGGTTGCGGCCGGGAACCCACACCTTGCCGCAGAGGGCGACGACGGGGGTCCCGGTCACCGCGCTCTCGACGATCTTCTCCTTGCGGACGTAGTGCGCGAACCGCTCGTGGTCGCCCGGTTCCCACAGGTCCTCGTGGGCCCGGGTGTCCTCACGCTCGAGGACGGAGGTCGAGGTGCCCGGCTCGCTCAGGGGCTCACTCAGTGGTTCGAGCGGCTGGTCGGGTGTCGTCGAGGAGTCCTGCATCCTGCCACTGTATGCGACGCGCACCGCCTCCGACCGGGACGCACCGCAGGCGGTGGGTAGGGCAGAATTCGAAGCGTGTCGGTGCCCCCACTTCTGCTCCGCGGCGACGAGGCACCGGCGCCGCGGACCCTGATCGACATCCTGCGTGCCACGGTCGAGCGCTACCCGGACGAGCCGGCCCTGGACAACGGCTCCGACGTGCTCACCTACGCCGAACTGGCCGACGCGGTCGACACCCTCGTCGACACCCTCCTGTCCGCCGGGGTGCGGCGCGGGGACCGGGTGGGCATCCGCATACCGTCCGGGACGACCGACCTCTATGTCGCGATCCTCGGCACCCTGGCCGCGGGGGCGGCCTATGTCCCGGTCGATCACGACGACCCCGACGAGCGGGCCCGGGTCGTCTTCGACCAGGCCGAGGTCGCGGCGGTCATCACCGGCGACCTCGTCGTCCGGGCCGATGCCCAGACCGCGGCCCGGACCGCCGGTGAGGAGCCGGTCCGGGAGGAGCCCACCCTCGAGGACGACGCGTGGATCATCTTCACGTCCGGGTCCACCGGCACCCCCAAGGGCGTCGCCGTCACGCACCACAACGCGGCGGCGTTCGTCGACGCCGAGGCCGAACTGTTCCTCCAGGACCGTCCGCTCGGTCCCGGCGACCGGGTCATGGCCGGGCTGTCGGTCGCCTTCGACGCCAGTTGTGAGGAGATGTGGCTCGCCTGGCGGTACGGCGCCTGCCTCGTCCCCGCGCCGCGCTCCCTCGTCCGCTCCGGCGTCGAACTCGGCCCGTGGGTGACCGCGAACGACATCACCGTCATCTCCACCGTGCCGACGCTCGTCTCGCTGTGGCCGACAGCGGCGTTGCGGCGGGTCCGGCTGCTCATCCTCGGCGGCGAGGCCTGCCCGCCGGAGATCGGCGCCCGGCTCGCCGACGACTCCCGGGAGGTGTGGAACACCTACGGACCGACCGAGGCGACCGTCGTCGCCTGCGGCGCCCGCGTGTTCGCCGACGAGCCGGTGCGGATCGGTCTGCCGCTGCCGGGCTGGGACCTGGCGGTCGTCGACGAGACAGGGCAGCCGGTGCCGGAGGGTGTCGAGGGTGAACTCATCATCGGCGGGGTCGGCCTGGCCCGGTATCTCGACCCGGTCAAGGACGCCGCCGCCTACGCCCCGCTGCCGTCCCTCGGGTGGGAGCGGGCCTACCGCTCCGGTGACCGGGTCCGCTTCGACGGCGCGGGCCTCGTCTTCGGCGGCCGCAAGGACGACCAGGTCAAGGTCGGTGGTCGCCGGATCGAGCTCGGCGAGATCGACTCGGCGCTGCTCGCCCTGCCGGGGGTCAGTGGCGCCGGGGCGGCGGTCCGCACCACCGATGCCGGCAACCAGCTCCTCGTCGGGTATGTGACGGTCACCGGCGACTTCGACCCCAAGTCCGCCACCGAACACCTCCGCAGGGACATGCCCGCGGCACTCGTGCCCCGCCTCGCGGTGGTGCCGACGATCCCGACCCGCACGAGCGGCAAGATCGACCGGGATGCGCTGCCGTGGCCGATCGAGGCACCCGGGGACGGACCGGTGTATGACGGCACGGCCGGGTGGGTGGCCGGGCACTGGGGTCATGTCCTCGGCGGACCGCCGGGGTCGCTCGACGAGGACTTCTTCGACGTCGGCGGCGGGTCGCTGGCCGCGGCCCAACTCGTCGGCCGCCTGCGCGAACGGTTCCCCGAGGTGACCGTCGCCGACGTCTACCAGAGCCCGACGCTGGCCGGGCTGGCCGCGGCCCTCGAGGCGATGGCCTCACCCCAGGGCCGGATGAACCGCGAGGTCGGCATCGTCCCCCGCAAGACCCAGCTCGGTCAGCTCGCCGCGACCGTCGTGCTGCGCTCGATCTCCGGTCTGCGGTGGCTGACCTGGCTGGCGATCGGCACGGCGCTGGCCGCCCCGCTCCTCGGACTGGACTGGCTGCCCCAGGCACCGTGGTGGCTGACCGCCCTCGGTGTCCTGCTGCTCATCACCCCTCCGGGGCGAATCCTGTTGTCCGTCATCGGTGCCCGGATCATCCTCGCCGGCATCGAGCCGGGCAACTATCCCCGGGGCGGCAAGATCCACCTGCGGGTCTGGCTGGCCGAACACCTCGTCGACGAGATCGGTGCGACGGCCCTGTCCTGCGCCCCGTTCGTCAAGGTGTATGCCCGCGCCCTGGGCGCCCGGATCGGCCGGGACGTCGACCTGCACGCCCTGCCGCCGGTCACCGGGTTCCTCGACATCGGTGACGGTGCCGCGATCGAGCCCGAGGTCGAGTTGCGGGGGCACTGGATCGACGGCGAACGGTTCCTGCTCGGACGGGTGCGCGTGCGCGCCGGTGCCCGGGTCAGTGCCCGGTCCACCCTCCTGCCCGGGGCGGACGTCGGCGTGCGCGCCGAGATCGCCCCCGGCTCGGCGGTCTTCGGCGCGGTCCCGGCGGACGAGGCCTGGTCGGGCTCCCCCGCTCGCCCCTCCGGCGCGGCCCGTGGCCCGTGGGACAACGAGACGGCCGTGGGCCACCCGCTGTGGCAGGTCGGCTACTGGCTCACCGGTCCGGCGCTCGCCCTGTTACCGCTCCTCGCGGCGCTCGCCGGACTCGCGGTCGTCGTCCCGCAGGTCCGGGACGCCCAGCGGATCGGTGACCTGCTCCTCGCCGCCCTCGTCCGGCTGCCCATAGGCGCCCTCGTCGGGTTCGTCGCTCTCACCGGCCTGGTCCTGCTCACCGTGCGCCTGCTCGGCATCGGCCTGCGCCCGGGCGCCTTCCCGGTCTTCAGCAGACCGGCCTGGCAGAGCTGGGCCACCCTGCGGGTCCTCGACGAGGCCCGCACCTGGCTGTTCCCGATCTACTCCTCGACGCTGACCCCGATCTGGTTGCGGCTGCTCGGTGCCCGGATCGGACCCAACGTCGAGGCCTCGACGGTCCTGCTCATCCCGAGGTTCACCGACGTGCGCGCCGACGCCTTCCTCGCCGACGACACGATGGTCGCGTCGTACGAGTTGGGTGGCGGCTGGCTGCGGGTCGAGGATGCGCGGATCGGCCGGGGTGCCTTCGTCGGCAACTCCGGGATGGCCTCCCCCGGACGCAAGGTCCCCAAGAAGGGACTGGTCGCCGTCCTGTCCGCCGCGCCGAAGCGGACCAAGGCCAAGGCCGGCACCTCCTGGCTCGGCTCACCGCCGCAACGGCTGCGCCGGGAGGCCGCCGAGACGGACACCTCCCGGACCACCGCACCCCCGGTGCGGCTGCGGGTGGCCCGCGCGATGGTCGAGACGGCCCGGATCGGGGCCATCTGGGTGCACATCGCCCTCATCACCGCTGTCGCCGCAGTCCTCCTGCTGCTGTGGCAACGCAGCCTCTGGTGGGCGGTCCTCCTCGGCGGCGTCGTCCTCGTCGCCGCCGGCGCGGTCGCGGCCGCGGTCACGACGGCCGCGAAGTGGATCCTCATCGGGCGGGTCCGCCCCGGCACCCATCCGCTGTGGAGCACCTTCATCTGGCGCAACGAACTGGCCGACACCTTCACCGAGGTTGTCGCCGCGCCGTGGTTCGCCCGCGCGGTCAGCGGCACCCACGTCCTCAACGCCTGGTTCCGCACTCTCGGCGCCCGGATCGGTCACGGTGTCTGGTGCGAGACCTACTGGCTGCCCGAACCGGACCTGATCGACCTGCGGGACGGCTCGACCGTCAACGCCGGCTGCGTCGTGCAGACCCACCTGTTCCACGACCGGGTCCTCGCGATGGACACCGTCACCCTCGGCGCCGGCGCCACCCTCGGCCCGAACAGCGTTGTGCTCCCCGCGGCCCGGATCGGCCGCCACGCGACGGTCGGTCCGGCCTCGCTCGTCATGCGCGGCGAGACGGTGCCGGACCGGACCCGCTGGATCGGCAACCCCATCGGCCCCTGGATCGAGGACGAGTGAACCCACCCGACCCCTACCTGCCCGGTCTCGGCGATCCGCGGTATGCGGTCCTCGCCTACGACCTCGATCTCGACTACACCATCGCGACCAACCACCTGGCCGGGCGCACCCGACTGGAGTGCCGCATACTCACCGACACGGCGACCCTTGCGCTCGACCTCAGCGGCCTGCGTGCCCTCACCGTCCGCTGCACCGGAGCGACCGTGAAATCGCATGCCCAGCGGGCGAATCGACTCACCATCCGCTTCACCGAGCGACTCCCGGCGGGGACCGAGATCACCCTGACCGTCTCGACCAAGGGCGCCCCACGACCCCGCCGTGGACCGGACGGGATGGCCGGCTGGGAGGAACTCGACGACGGCATCATCGTCGCCTCCCAACCGCACGGCGCCTCGACGTGGTTCCCGTGCAACGACCGCACGTCGAACAAGGCCCGCTACCGGATCGCGCTGGCCTGTGAACCCGAGTACGCCGTCATCGCCAACGGCCGCCTCGCCGAACGCCGCAAGGCCGGCCGGAAGGTGCGGTGGGTGTATGTCCAGGACGAGCCGATGGCGCCCTATCTGGCGACCGTGCAGATCGGCCGCTACGAGGTGCGCGAACAGCAGGCGTCCATCCCGTGCCGGATCGTCGGACCGCCCCGGTTGCGGACAGCCATCACGACGGCGTTCGCCGACCAGCCCCGGATGATCGACCTGTTCGAGGAGGTGTTCGGGCCCTATCCGTTCACCGCCGGCTACACCGCCGTCGTCACCGATGACGACCTGGAGATCCCCCTCGAGGCACAGACGATGGCGACGTTCGGCGCGAACTTCACCAATCGGCAGTGGGAGAGCCAGCGGCTCATCGCCCACGAACTGTCGCACCAGTGGTGGGGCAACTCGGTGACCGCCGGACAGGCCCGCGACATCTGGCTGCACGAGGGGTTCGCCTGCTATGCGGAGTGGCTGTGGTCGCCGCTCGGGACCGGCGTCCCGACCCAGCAGCGGGTCGAGCACCACTGGAACCGGCTCGCCGCCCTTCCTCAGGATCTCGTCGTCACCGACCCCGGCGCGAAGCACCTGTTCGACGACCGGGTCTACAAGCGGGGAGCGTTGACCCTGGCCGCAGTTCGCGCCGAACTCGGCGATGACCGCTTCTTCTCACTGTTGCGCACCTGGGGTGCCCGGCACGCCCACTCCGTCGTCAGCACCGCCGACTTCGAGGCCCTCGTCGCGGAGATCGCCGGTCGATCCCTCACCGGACTCTTCGACGCGTGGTTGCGCTCCCCCGCGCTGCCCGCTCTGCCCTGACCCCGGACGTCACGACGACCGCCGCGAGCAGCATCCCCTCGGCCGCCCGCCACCGCACCGGCCACTCCCCCTCCGGATGATGGGCGACGAGCCGTCCGTCGCCGACCGGCGCGAGGTCGACCTCGGCGAAGTCCAGCTCCCGTTCGTGGAGCGGCCACCACGCCTTGAACACCGCCTCCTTGGCGACGAACGAGAGCAGTGCGCCGGCCCCTGCGGCCACCGGATCCAACGACCCGATCTCCTGCGGATTCGACACCACGGCAACGGTTTCCGGCGGCAGCGCGGCAATCGGTTCGGCGTCGATGCCGATCGAGTCGACGGCGTGGGACGAGGCGACAGCGTGGGACGAGTCGACGGCGCGGGACGAGGCGACGGCGACCGCCGCATACTCCTGCGTGTGGGTGATGCTGCCGACCACACCATCGGGCCACACCGGAGCACCCCGGTGACCGCGCGGCATCGTCGCCCCCGGCGCCCCGATGAGGTCCCTCGCGAGTCGACGCCCGGCCCGGAACCGCGCGTCCCGGTCGGGCAACGGACCCCACTGCTCAGCCACCCGGACCTCCCGGGGCAACAGCGGGGCGAACAGGCTCACGAGGTCAGTTCAACGACGGGTCGGTGGGGAACGTTGCGACAAAAGCGAGTTCGCTGCGCTGCCGCCGCAGCACCCGCACCCACAGATCATCGGGCCGGTCGGTGAAGGCGTCCCGGGCCTCGGCGTCGACGACATACCAACTGCCCGAACGGATCTCCCCCTCGAGCTGTCCGGCGGTCCACCCCGCATAGCCGGCGAAGATCCGCAGCCCACCGAGTTCGGCGGCGACGAGCGGAGGCGGCGCGTCCAGGTCGAGCACCCCGATCCCGCCGAAGAGGCGACGGATCCCCAACGGCGCCTCCCCCTCGCCCGGCACGGAGACCAGCCCCAACGCGGAGTCGGTCTGCACCGGGCCGCCGTGGAAGACCGTGTCCGGATGGGTCGCGAGCTCCTGCCAGCCGGGCAGCACCGCATCGACCTCGGCCTCGAGCGGCCGGTTGAGGATCACTCCCTGGGCGCCGCCCTCGCCGTGGTCGAGGACGAGGATCACGCTCCGGTGGAAGATGCCCTCCTCGATCTGCGGGGTCGCGACGAGCAGCCGTCCGGTGATGCGCTCGGTGCCGTCCTCGCCCGCCATGGGTCCATCATGGCAAACCTTCCCGGCCCGACCCCGGACCGGGCGAGGGGCACGCTCAGCTGTCGCCGCGCATACCCCTGCGACGACCTGGGGGTATGCGGTCCGCACCTGAGCGCGAACCCTTGCCGAAGCGGGGCCGGCCGCCGGATCGCGGCGAGCGCGACGGGTGGGCGCGCCGTCTGCCGCGATGCTTCGGGGCGAGGATCGAGGCGACCTCGTCGGCGACGGACTCGCCGGAGGGGGTGCTGCCACCGGCTGCGTCGATGAGCGGGTCGCCGGGTTTGACGGCGACCGGTTCGATGTCGAGGCCGGCGGCGGTGATCATCCGCTCCATGGTGCGCCGCTGGTGGGGCAGGGCGAGGGTGACGACGGTGCCGATCTCGCCGGCCCGGGCGGTGCGTCCGGAGCGGTGGAGGTAGTCCTTGTGGTCGGCGGGCGGGTCGACCTGCAGGACGAGGGAGACGTCGTCGACGTGGATGCCGCGGGCGGCGACGTCGGTGGCGACGAGGACGGGCAGGTGGCCTTCGCGGAAGGCGCCGAGGACACGGTTGCGGACCGACTGGGTCAGGCCGCCGTGCAGGGCTGCGGCTTTGACGCCGCGGTCCTGGAGTTCGCGGGCGACCCGGTCGGCGCCGAGTTTGGTCCGCACGAACACGACGGTGCGGCCGGGGCGGTGGGCGACCTCGGCGGTGATCGTCTTCTTGTCCTGCGGGTTGAGCAGGAACACGAAGTGGCTCATCGTGTCGACCGAGGCTGCGACGTCGTCGACGCCGTGCTCGACCGGGTCGGTCAGGTAGGTCTCGACAACTTGGTTGACACCGTTGTCGAGGGTGGCGCTGAACAGCAGCCGTTGCCCGCCGGCCGGGATCTGGTCGAGGATCGCCGAGACGTCGGTCATGAATCCCATGTCGGCCATGTGGTCGGCCTCGTCGAGGACGGTGACCTCGACGGCGGAGAAGTCGACCGCGCCACGGTCCTGCAGGTCGACGAGCCGGCCCGGGGTGGCGATGAGGACGTCGACGCCGCGTTCGAGCGCCGAGATCTGGCCGGTGTACGACAGACCTCCGGCCACGAGACGGGCCCGCAATCCGGCGGCCACCGCCAGTGGTTCGAGGGCGTCGTTGACCTGCATCGCGAGCTCCCGTGTCGGCACGAGGATGACTGCGCGCGGGTGCTTGGGTCGGGAGGTCGCGCCCTGGAGCCGGGTGAGCAGCGGCAGCCCGAATCCGAGGGTCTTGCCCGACCCGGTCTGGGCGCGGCCGAGGACATCACGCCCGGCGAGCGCATCCGGGATCGTCGCCTCCTGGATCGGGAAGGGCTGCGTGATCCCGTCCCGGGCCAGCCGCTCGACGAAGACGTCCGGCAGCCCGAGGGCCGCGAAGCCGTTGTCGACGGTCACGGTCGCCGGTCCACTGGCCCGGGCGCCGGAATACTTCACCCAGGTATCCGCCTCGGCACGTTCGGCCTCGGCCTCCTCCCAGGTCTGCGGTGCGTCGTGGTCCTGCGAGCGGTCGTCCCAGCGGTTGTCGTGCTGGCGGTTGTCGTCCCTGCGGGGGTATGCGTCACGCACCCGGTCATCACGCCTGCGGTCATCGCGTCTGCGGTCATCACGGGGGCTCCAGTCACGACGCTCACCACGGTCATCACGGGGACGCCATTCCCGACGCTCACCGCCCCGGTCCTCCCAACGCCGATCCTGCGAACGGCGGTCCTCCCACCGACGACTCCCCCGACCATCGCTGCCACGGAAGTCACGCTCGCGGTCGCGGCCGCGATCGTCACGTGCGCGCCAGTCACGCCGCTCATCACGGTCGTCACGGGGACGTCGCTCATCACGGTCGTCCCGGGAGCGCCATTCCCGACGCTCACCGCCGCGGTCCTCCCAGCGCCGGTCCTGCGAACGGCGGTCCTCCCACCGGCGACTCCCCCGACCATCGCTGCCACGGAAGTCACGCTCGCGGTCGTCACGGGGACCCCAGTCACGCCGCTCCCCACGGTCGTCACGAGAACGCCGCTCGTCACGGTCGTCACGGGAGCGCCACTGGCGCCGTTCGCCGCCGCGATCCTCCCAGCGCCGCGGCTCACGCCGCCGTTCCCCGCCGCGGGCCTCATCACGCCCGCCCTCGGACCAACGCCTCCCGCCACGGCCCCGGTTGTCATCGCGTGACCTGTCAGCCTCGCGGGACCGGCGGTCATCGCGGGACCGGGCGCCACGCATACCGTCGCCGCGATCGCGCCCTTCCGTGCCCTGCCCGTCCCTCTGGCGGTCGCTCCACTGGCGGTCGTCCCGGTCGGGGGTCGGCCTGCTGCCCTTGCGGTGCGGCTTCTTGCCGGCCTTGAGTTTCTTGGCCGCAGCCTTCTGCGCCGGGGTCCACCGGGGTTTCTTGCGTCCGCCGGTGGCGGAGGTCTTCTTCTGGGGTCGAGCCATGACTAATCCGATCGAGGATGGGGAACTTGGGGATGCCGCGTCGAACGCATCGCCGTCAGTCGCATCGTTGGGGCAGCCACGGCCAAAAGGGTGAAGCGGATCTCCCATCCTACCGATGTTCTGTCTCGGCCTCGCCGCAGCAGCGGGAAATGCGACGACGAAGCACTGTCAGACCTGCCTGCCAGAGTGAATACATGACGCAGAACACACCCGACTTCGGAGTCCTGGACGCGGTCCGGGGCGCGGTCGGGGTGTGTTCGGACCCGCCTGGGGAGCGGGGCGCGGAGGACTGGATGGACCTCATTGCCGAGGTCTCCGACGCGATGACTGTCCTGGCCGCCGCGCGCGATGCGGCGATCGTCCGGCTGGCGGCCATCGACGAGGGTGTCGATGAGGATGGCGTCATCGTGGAGCAGGTCAATGGCCTCGGCACGGTGTGTCTCGACGCGGCGGCGATGGTGTCGATGGCGACCGGCACGACACCCCGTTTCGCCGAGGAGTTGGTCACCCAGGCGGTCACTCGTGTCGTGCGGGTGCCGGCCCTGCATGAGGCGATGCGGGACGCGGCTCTGGACGACTACCAGTCGCGGTGCATCGCCAGCGAGCTCGACGATGTCCCGCACGACCTGGCCCGCACCGTCGTCGCAGCCCTGGGTGACGATCCCGGCAGTCGGTCCGGACCGGTGCTGCGGCAACGCACCCGAGCACTGCTGTCCAGGTTGTCGCCCGACCTGCTCAAGGAACGTCTAGCGGAGGCACGCCAGACGGTCGGACTGCGTCGGCGGGTCGGCGAGCCCGGCACCGACTGCTGGACGGGGACCTTCCCCTCGGAGGATGCCGCCGAGGCCTGGGCCGCTGTCGACACGCTCGCCCAGCAGTTCCGGCAGGAGGGTCGGTTCCCGACGCTGGAGCGGGCCAGAGCCCATGCGCTGATGGCGCTCGTGCGCGGCGAGGCCACGGTCGAGACGGTGCTGCACCTGACGGTCCCAGCGGCCGCGTTGGAGGATGTGGCCTTGAACGGTGAGGCCACGGTGAACGCGGCGGCGACACCGCACGACTCGGCATTGCACGACTTGGCATTGCACGACTCGGCATTGAACGACTCGGCATTGCACGATGCAGCTCAGAACGGTGAGGTACCAGCCGGTGCACTGCTCGAGGCCAGAGCGGATCTGGCTGGTGAGCCGGTCACCGGACTCGAGCCGGTCACCGGACTCGAGCCGCTCCTGGCGGCGACGGACGCGGCGCCCGAACCAGCCAGCGCCGCGCCATCGTCGGTGAGGCTCGACGCAACGCAGTGCCCCACCCCGGATCCGAATGCCCAGCCGACGTCCCGCCGTCGTCGGGCGAGCGCCGAATCGCTCAGCGCCGCACCGGTCCGCCCCGCCGAGCGCCCCACACCACCGACTGCGCCACCTGCGCCACCGAGGACGACCTCGACGGGTGCGAGCGAATCCCCTGCTGTGGCCACCTTCGTCGCCGCTTCGGGGTCCTCCTTGACCGCCGCCACGTGGCTGCCGTTGAGCGGCCCGAACACCGCGAACGGCATTGACATCTCCTCGGCGCTGGAACCACGCAGCCACCCGCAGACATTGAAACGACCTCGCCCGGGCCCGACCGGCGGGACCCGGTTCGCCCACCCGGACTCCGGCGGCCTCATTGATCCCGACAACGCCCTGGCCACCGACGCCTACAAACCTGGAGCGCGGCTGGCCCGACTCATCCGCGAACGTGATGGTCGATGCCGCTTCCCAGGATGCTCGGTGTCCGCGCGCTACTGCGACCTCGACCACGTCATTCCCTGGCCCAACGGCCCGACCGCCGCGACCAATCTCATCTGTCTGTGTCGACGACATCACCGGATCAAACAGCGACACCGATGGCGTGTCCGGCTCCTCGCAGACGGGCGGGTGCGGTGGACCGATCCTCGGGGCCGCATCTCCTATACCTACCCGGTCGATCATCTCGGCGTGCGCGAATGTCGCGTGCTCACCTTCCGCGGCGAGGAGCTGGCCCTGCTGCGCGGTGATGGGAGCCTGTCGGATCAGGGGGACAGCGCTGCGCTCGGGCCGATCTCGACAACCGACCCACCCACGCCGGTCTCGACAACCGTCCCACCCACGCCGATCCCGACAACCGACCCACCCACGGCAACCCCGACCGGGGTGCATCAGACGACGACCCCGACGGAGACAACTGCCCCCACCGCCGGTGACCTCTCTGAAGCCGCCAGCCGGGGCGAAGTGCGCCTCGCGATCTGGATGGAGCACGAGATGGCCGCCCTCCGAGCGCGGTATCCGACTCACCGGCCGCGACACCGCAGACATCGCGATCGACCACCTCGACGCCTGGTCAACACCGGTCGTGATCTCGATCGGATCCGGTGGGCGGTCGACCATGGCCATCTTGAGAGCGTCGAGGACGGGTTGGATGCACTCGATGCGATGGATGCCTACCTCGGATCGGATCGTCCGCTCGCGGACGCACCGCTCTCGCCGGCCAACATCGAGCAGGCCCGGTCGTTGCTGCGGCTCAGCCGACGCCCGCGCAGCCTGCTCTGTGGTCCGGAGTTCTATGCACGGTGGCGCCGGGGACCGCATCACCCGATCCTGGTCTCGTTCGAGGGACCCGTCTTCCAGTCGCATGAGAGACAAGCTCGCAGGAATGGTCGTCCGCCGTACTGATGGGCTCGGAGCTATAGGGCCCGCTCCCACACCCGGCTCTGCCAAACCCGCAGGACCAGCACACCGACGACGAGCCCGAGCCCGACTCCGACGAGATCGGCGAGAACATCCAGCGGGTCACCGAAGCGACCGGGCAGGAAGGCGCGCTGGATCAGTTCACTGACCGGAGCGTGCCCGGCAAGGACGACGCCGAGCACCCAGGGCGGCATGCCGGCGAGCACCCCGGTCGCCGCCGGCAGCGCGAACAACGCGGCATGGACGACCTTGTCGACGTGCGGGAAGAGCACGACGTCCGAGGTGCCGGGGACGTCGAAGTACAGCAGATACCCCTGGATGAGCAGGGCCACCACGAACCCGGCCCGCAGCCACGGAATGAGACGCGAACGCACAGCCGTCCCCTCCTCGCCCCCCGTGGGGTGCCCCGGTGCGGCATAGTTCGTGTGCATGGGTTCCATCCTGCCGTCCTGCGTGGACGTCACCGGCATCGGCACGGCGAGTGCCGCCCCGGATCTGGTCAATCTCGACCTTAGGGTGACCCGGGACGGCACGAGCGTCGCGGCGACGTTGCACGCGGTCGATGACGTAGTCCGCGCGATCCGGGTGGTCCTGCGCGACGCCGGCATCCCGGACTCCGTTGTTGCGACGACGTCGACGGGGATCCATCAGCGCTACGACGACCAGGGCCGCCAGAGCAGCGGCTTCACCGGATTCCACACCCTGCGCGTGGGAGTCAGTGACCTGGACCGGCTCAACTCGATCGTCGAGGCCACCGTCGCGGCCGGCGGGGACGCCGTGCTCATCGACGGCATCACCCTCTCCATCGCCGACCCCGCTCCCCTGCTCACCCTGGCCCGCGAGCGCGCGTTCGCCGACGCCCGCGCCCGCGCCGAGGAATACGCCGGGTTCGCCGGCCGGAGCCTCGGTGAGGTCATCTGGATCGGTGACTCGGTCGCCGCTCCCGAGCCGCGGATGTATGCGATGCGCGCCCAGGCGGACGAGGCCGGCTTGTCGATCGCTCCAGGTGAGAGCACCGTGACGGCCCAGGTCTCGGTGCGGTGGGCGTGGTCGGACGATCAGGGCGACCACGGCGATGACACCACATGCCAGGACACCACATCACAGGAGGACACCGCCTGATGCCCATCATCGAAATCATCGGTTGGGCCGGGTCGGCTCTTCTCGTCTTCTCGCTGCTCCAGGCCCGGGTGCTTCGTCTGCGGGCGCTGAACTCCATCGCCTGTGTCGTCCTCGTCTTCTACAACGCGGTCATCCAGGTCTGGCCGATGGCGGCGATGAACTTCGCTCTCGTCATCATCAACACCTACTTCATCGTCAAACTGCTCCGCGAACGCCACGACGACACGGTCTACGCGGGCATCGAGGTCGACGAGGGCGACGACTACCTCGCCCGCTTCGTCGACACCCACTCTGCGGAGATCCGGCACTTCTTCCCCGAGTTCTTCGCGCAGGTGACCGACGCCTCCGGTGCGATCACCGTGCGGGACGATCGTTACGCATACCTGATCGTCTCCGGGGATGAGACCGCCGGTGCTGTCGTCGTCAGCGATGCCGGCGACGGGGTCGCCCAGGTCGAGCTCGACTACGTGACGCCGAAGTACCGTGACTTCACCCCCGGCGAGTTCGTCTATCGCAAGTCGGGGCTGTTCCGGGACCGGGGATTTCGGACTGTGCTCACCCCGGCTGGCATGGTGGCCCCGTACTACGAGAGGCTTGGTTTCGTCAGACAGGATCCCCACTGGAGGCTCGATCTCGACTAGGCACCCGGAGGACACCCGACGAGGCAGACCGACCACCCGACCCACCCACTCAGCATGACCGAATCAGCACGATCGAATAAGTACTACAATCCGTAGTAAACCATCCCTGTGCACCCTGAGGAGGGCCCGCTCCAATGACGCGCTACGTGTATGACTTCGCCGAAGGCAGCATGGACCAGAAGGACCTGTTGGGGGGGAAGGGGGCGAACCTGTCCGAGATGACGAATCTCGGCATCCCCGTGCCACCCGGCTTCACGATCACGACCGAGGCGTGTCGCGCCTATCTCGAAGGCGGTGCTTTCCCCGACGGTCTCGACGCGGAGATCGACGAGCATGTCGCCACCCTCGAGAAGGCGATGGGTCGCTCCCTCGGCGACAACGACGACCCGCTGCTCGTGTCCGTCCGATCCGGCGCGAAGTTCTCCATGCCGGGCATGATGGAGACCGTCCTGAACATCGGCCTCAACGACGTCTCCGTCGAGGGCCTGGCCAAGCAGACCGGCAACCCGCGCTTCGCGTGGGACTCCTACCGCCGGCTGGTCCAGATGTTCGCCAAGACGGTCCTCGACCTCGACGGTGACCACTTCGAGGACGCCCTCGACGAGGCCAAGAAGGCCAAGGGTGTCGAGAACGACCTCGACCTCGATGCCGATGACCTCAAGGCGCTGACCAAGCGTTTCGAGCAGATCGTCGAGGAAGACAGCGGCCAGCCCTTCCCGCAGGACCCGCGCGAGCAGCTGCGTCTGTCCGT
Source organism: Intrasporangiaceae bacterium (assembly GCA_012838445.1). GTDB lineage: Bacteria > Actinomycetota > Actinomycetes > Actinomycetales > Dermatophilaceae > F2B08. Next base: position 28,503 of record DUPF01000020.1, read on the forward strand.
CGAGGCGGTCTTCAAGTCGTGGAACTCCGACCGCGCCGTCCTCTACCGGCGCCGCGAGCGCATCCCCTCCGACCTCGGCACCGCCGTCAACGTCCAGGTCATGGCCTTCGGCAACCGCGGCACCGCCTCCGGTTCCGGTGTCGCCTTCACCCGTGACCCCGCGACCGGCGCCCAGGGCGTCTACGGCGACTACCTCGTCAACGCCCAGGGTGAGGACGTCGTGGCCGGCATCCGCAACACCCAGCCGCTGACCGACCTCGAGGCGCTCGACAAGACGTCCTACGACGAGTTGCTCGACATCATGGAGCGACTCGAGCAGCACTACCGCGACATGTGTGACATCGAGTTCACCATCGAGGACGGCAAGCTGTGGATGCTGCAGACCCGGGTCGGCAAACGGACCGCAGCTGCCGCCTTCCGACTCGCGAACGACTTCCTCGACGAGGGCATGATCTCCGAGGACGAGGCGCTGCAGCGCGTCACCGGTGAGCAGCTCGTGCAGCTGATGTTCCCGCACTTCGAGTCCAGTGGCTCGCGCGACCTCCTCGCGACCGGCATGAGCGCCTCCCCCGGCGCCGCCGTCGGCGAGGTCGTCTTCGACTCCGACACCGCCGTCCAGCGGGCCGAGGAGGGCGCAAAGGTCATCCTCGTGCGCCGCGAGACCAACCCCGACGACCTGCACGGCATGGTCGCCGCCAACGGCATCCTGACCAGCCGCGGCGGCAAGACCTCGCATGCCGCGGTCGTGGCCCGCGGCATGGGCCGCACCTGCGTCTGCGGGGCCGAGGCCCTCGACGTCGACGTCAAGGGCAAGCAGTTCACCACCCCCAACGGCACCGTCGTCAAGGAGGGCGAGATCATCTCCATCGACGGCTCGACCGGTGAGATCTTCGCCGGCGAGGTCGCGGTGACCGACTCCCCCGTCGTGCGCTACTTCGAGGGCGAGATCGGTCCCGAGGAGGGCGGTGACCTCGTCGCGGCCGTGCACCGCATCATGACGATCGCCGACGCCCGCCGCCGGATGAAGGTCCGCGCCAACGCTGACACCGCCGAGGACGCTGCCCGGGCCCGCCGCTTCGGCGCCGAGGGCATCGGCCTGTGCCGCACCGAGCACATGTTCCTCGGTGACCGTCGCCACCTCGTCGAGGAGCTCATCCTCGCGAACAGCGCCGAGGAGCGTCAGTTGGTCTTCGACCAGCTCCTGCCGCTGCAGCGCGCCGACTTCATCGAGATCTTCCGCGCCATGGACGGCCTGCCGGTCACGGTGCGGCTGCTCGACCCGCCGCTGCACGAGTTCCTCCCCGACATCACCGAACTCTCCGTCAAGGTGGCTGTCGCCGAGGCCCGCGGCGAGGAGCACGAGGGTGACTCCAAGATGCTCGCCGCCGTCAACCGGCTGCACGAGGAGAACCCGATGCTCGGCCTGCGCGGTGTCCGGCTCGGCATCGCCATCCCGGGCCTGTTCGAGATGCAGTCCCAGGCGATCCTCGAGGCGGCGGCGGTCGTGGCCGAGGATGGCGGCAAGGCCCTGCCGGAGATCATGGTCCCGCTCGTCGGGGCGGTCGAGGAGTTGCGCAACATCAAGGAGGAGATCGCGCACGCCGCGCACGAGGCCCGGGTGAAGCACTCGGTCCACCTCGAACACCTCGTCGGCACGATGATCGAGTTGCCGCGTGCGGCGTTGACTGCCGGTGAGATCGCGGCATCGGCCGACTTCTTCTCGTTCGGCACCAACGACCTCACCCAGACGACGTGGGGCTTCTCCCGTGACGATGTCGAGGCGAGCTTCTTCTCCCGCTACCTCGACGCCGGGATCCTCGGGTTCTCCCCGTTCGAGACCATCGACGCGGACGGCGTCGGCCGGCTCGTGCGGATCGGCACCGACGAGGGCCGGGCGACCAAGCCGGACCTCAAGGTCGGCGTCTGTGGCGAGCACGGCGGTGACCCGGAGTCGGTGCACTTCTTCGAGGTGCGCAAACTCGACTACGTCTCCTGCTCCCCGTTCCGGGTGCCGGTGGCCCGCCTCGAGGCTGCGCGCGCACGGGTCGGCGCGGAGGACGCCACCCGCTGAGATCGGGCGCGGCCGCTGAACTCACTCGGCCGGGTCGGACCGTCCGGAGTTGCTCCGGACTGGTTCGACCCGGCCGAGGGTGATCATGAGTCGATGTGCCGTGACGACGACGGCCAACCACCCCAGCCCGAACAGCCAGGCCGCCACGACATCGGAGAGCCAGTGGTGCCCGAGATAGACCCGGGACAGTCCCATCAGGACGACGAACAGCGCCGTCACCGCGACGACGGCGACCCGGGCCCGAGTGCTCGCCAGCCGGAACAGCAGCAGATAGCCGACCACCCCGACGATGACGGTTGCGTTGAGCGTGTGCCCCGACGGGAACGATGTCGAGGTCTCCAGCGGCGGCACCGCGAGAGCCATCGGAGGTCGGGCCCGTGCGGTCACCTCCTTGGCCCCCACGGTCAGGAGCAGTGACCCGGCCGCTGCCGCAATCATCAGCACGACCGGCGTCCACCGGCGCCACCACCAGGCCAAGGTGAGGCTGGCTACGGCAGCCAGGATCGGCATACCGACCTTGCCGCCGATGTTCGTGAAGTCGGTGACCACCTCGGCCGCCGCTGGACTGCGCACCTGCACCATGAGATCCAGGACGGGCCGATCGAGGCGGGCGATCCCGGTCGAGCCGACCACCGATTCGTAGACCTCACCGGCAGCGTGCTCCAGGAGCAGCGCGACCGTGCCGCCGACGACGAGCGTGGCGACCAGAGCGATGTGGCCGAGCGACCACTGCACCGCCCGGGGAAGGAAGCGGACCACCGCGAGGACGAGGGCGATGACGATCCGGGCCAGTGCCTGCCCGAGCCGGCTGCGCCAGTGTCCCAGGTCGCGGTCCCCGATCGCCTCGCGCGCTGGGACGACGGGGGTGGCACGTCGCGCGGTGGGATCGGGCACGAGGGTCATGGTACGGGTGCCGGTCCGGTGGCGGGCAGCAGGCACGAGAGCGAGCACGATTCCTCCCGCCGCATCAGTCCTGGGCGAGGATGCGCGCGGTTGGCAGCCGTCGCAGCACGGCAGCCGGCAGCCATGCCACGACGAGCGTTGCGAGAATCCCGCCGACCGCCACCCGGGCGACGGTCGTGACGACGCCGTCGGGCAAACCCTCGCCGACGTAGTGCAGAGCTCCGAGCCCGCCCAGGAGACCGAGCCCGACCCCGACCAGCCCGATGAGCGCCGCGTGGACGAGCACAACGACGCGCAGCCGCTCCTGGGTCCAGCCCTGGGCCTGGAGCGCTGCGAAGGACCTCGCGTCCTCACGCACCGCGAGGAAGAGGACGAAGGCGACGGCGACGAGGCCGAGGATCGCGAGCAGGGCTGCGGCGACGAGGTCGGGGGTGCGCACCTGGAGCGCGATGTAGTCCCCGAGGAGGGTGCCGGTCATCCGGCCCGAGAAGGCGCGGACGATCTCGAGGAGGAACACCAGCGAACCGATGCCGAGGGCAAGCGCGAGGGCTGCCGTGAGCAGTCGGCCCGGTCGGCGCAGGGCGGTGATGACGCCGAGAGAAACGGCACCCCGGAACGGCAGCCACCGACGACGACCGGAGACGACCGGGGGACGCATGGCGTCGATCGGGGTGAGGAGGTCGGCCCGCCACGCCGGGAGCAGGCCGGCGAGGACCGCGAGGGCCAGCGCGACCGGGACCGCGAGGAGGGCGCGCACCGGGTCGAAGGCCACCCCGAAGGCGCGGGTCAACGGCCAGGCAAGGGCGGCACCGAGGACTCCCGCCGCCAGGCCCAGCAGGGCCAGCTCGACGAGCAGCGAGGCGGCGGTCGTCCGTGGGCGCCAACCGACCGCCGAGAGGATGCCGAGCTCCTGCCGACGGGCCTGGACGGCGGCAGCTGCCGAGACGGCGACCGTGAGGGCCGAGGAGAGCAGGATGAGCAGGAAGAGGATCGCCGACTTGGCGTCGACCGCCTCGACGAGGGCGACTGCGGTGCCCTTCTTGGCCCACGGCTCAGCGAGGAGCAGTTCCGGACTGCCGTAGTCGGTGGCGGGGAGGACGACGTGCTGCTTGGTGGGTGAGGAGCCGATGGTGATGTCGACGTCCAGGCCGGTCAGTTCGTTGATCTGCTCGGCGACCTGCCGGATCTGCTCGCGGCTGCGCTCGTCCATGCCGGTGACGTCGGCGACGCGGACCCGGATCGCACTGACCGGTGCCTCGTCGGGCATGTCGATGAAGGAGCGGGAGCCGACGATGTCGAGGGAGTTCATCGGGATGAGGATGGCGGGGGCCTGCTGCAGATAGCCGCCGATATTGAGGTCGCTGAGCATCTCGGTGTTGCCGAGGGCAGCGCGGGAGGCCTCGTCACCACCGACGACCTTCGCGGACCAGTAGGTTTCCAGCGGCAGCTCGGACAGCTCGGAGAACTTGGTCAGCTGCTCCGGGTCGTACTTGCCGACGATGTCGAAGCCGATCTCGCTGCCTTCCTCGCTACCTCCGAACACCCGCCCCTGGGTGTATGCGGTGATCTCGCGGTAGGAGGTGTCGCCGATGGTGAGGGGCACGAGTTCGTTGCCCCAGTTGCTGCTGAAGTAGGGCGCCCGCCAGACCCGCGGCGGAATCTCCCGGGTCTGCGCACGGAGCGGGTCGGCACCGATGTAGGTGACATCGCCTGGACGCCACAGCGCCGAGGTCACCGGGCGGCTGTCCATCGCATCGAGCCCGGGCACGTAGTCGGCGCCGTCGAACACGACGTCGTCGAGGAACGTGCCGACCTCCTGAGCAGCGAACTTCTCCGCGTAGAGGTCGGCCGCCTCATAGGTCTGGTCGAACACCGTGCGGATCGGGGTCGCGGACTGGATGATCTCCCGGTTCGCCGTGCGCTCACCGGTCCGGCCGATCTGCAGGGCGACGGACTCGTCGAGTTCCTCGATCACGATCCGAACCTGATAGTCGACCTCCTGGGCCCCGGCGAGGAGCGCGGGGGTGCGCCAGGGTTTCCCGATGCCCTCCTCGGATGGGACCGCCGACGCGTCAGTGTCCTCGGTGGTGAGGTAGCGGCCCTCGAAGACCGCTTCGTCGAGTCCGACGAGGGCCGCCTCGGCGGCGGGGTCGATCGCGGCGACCAGCATGGGGTAGCCGACGCGCACGCGCAGGGGGATGGGCAAGTGCGGCCCGTCGTCGAGTTCACCCTGCTCGTTGCGGAACGGGACGTCGCTGTGGCACTGGAACTCCCAGAGCACCTCCGGGTCGAGCGGGCTGAGCGGCTCGAACTCGTCATGGATGCTGCCGCCCCTGAACAGCTGCCTCGCCGCCATCATCCCGGCGCAGGGGTTGAGCTCCTCCTCGCCGAGCTTCTCGAGATGCGTATCCGGCCACTCGTCGCGGGCCATGTGGTCGGGACGGGTTCCCACTCGGTCGCGGTGCGGTAGTAGTAACCGGCGGGACCGGACGTCGTCGCGGTGCCATTGCGGGCAGTGATCTCGGTGCGGTACCGGACCAGTCCGCGCTCGCCCTGCGGCAGTAGGTCGGCGATCTGTTGGGTGATCGGCAGCGTCTGGTAGTAGTAGCCGACCATCGCGATGGGAGCAGCGATCTGCACACCGGGTAGCGCCCTGACCTGTTCGACTTGATCGACGGTGATGCCGCCGTACTGCCCGGACAGGAAGTTCGTGCGCACCAGCCCCTCGCTGGCCTCTAGGCCCAGGGTGCTGCCCGTGGGGCGGACGAGGATGTCGTAGGAGGCCCGATAGTTCTCCTCGGCTGTCCTGGTGACCTCCAGCCGCTGGGTGCTCGCGTGCCCGGTGAGCACGACGAAACTCGTGACGGCAGCGAAGATCGCAAGCAGGGTGGCCACCGACCGGGCCCGGTCACCCCGGGCCCGACGCAGTGCCCGCCGCACCAGCTCCACGGATCAGGCGCCCTTGCGGCGCCGGCCGATGTACAGCGAGCTCGCGCCGGCGGTCTCGGTGAGAGTCGCGCGGCCGTCGACGACCCGGATCTCGTGGTCGCACAGGGCCGCGACCGACTCGTCGTGGGTGGCGATGAGCATGGTTACCCCGAGCCGCTCATGCAGGTCGCCGAGGAGTTCAAGGATCTCTCCGGCCGTGGTCGAGTCGAGGTTGCCGGTCGGCTCATCGGCGAGGATCAGCGCGGGATCGGCGATGAGGGCCCTCGCGATGGCCACCCGTTGCTGCTGGCCACCGGAGAGCTGACCACTGAGCGCGTCCTCGCGCCCAGCGAGGCCGACAGCCGCGAGCAGTTCCCGGCCGCGGGCCCGCTTGTCACCGGCGAACTTCCGGCCGACGAGCGGAGTGGTCACATTGTCGAGTGCGGTCAGTGACGGCACGAGATGGAACTGCTGGAAGATGAAGCCCACTCTCGCGCGGTAGTCGGCGAGCCGTCGGCCCGAGAGGCGGGTGACCTCGGTGTCGCCGACCGTGATCGTGCCCTCGTCGGGCCGGTCGATCGCGCCGATGAGGTGCAGCAGGGTGGACTTGCCAGAACCGGACGGGCCGACGATGGCGATCCGCGCGCCGGCGGGCAGCTCCAGCGACACCTCGTCGGCTGCGGCCAGCCGGGAGCCGTCGCCCAGCCGGTATGTCTTGGTCACGTTCTCCAGCGACACCGGCACGCCGGTCATACCGCCACCTCCACCCTCGGATCCAGCCCAACCCTAGGTCGGTGTACACCCGGGGGACGCTGACACCGACGTCACGAATCGATCACGGGAGAGGGTTGCAGGTCCCGTCTCTGCAGTCCGAGAGCCATAACGATCCGGAGCGCGCAACAGTCGCCCAGGCTGGCCACGCCGCGTGCCCACATGACGAAGACCCTCTGACCTGCACGTTTGTGCTGGTCAGAGGGCCTTCGTGAACTGAAAAGTGGGGACAACAGTCCGTGATTGGTGGAGGTGGCGGGAATTGAACCCGCGTCCAATGACGGGAAACCAGGGCTTCTCCGGGTGCAGTGCGCTGTGGAGTTTCTCGGCCTCAGGGCTCGCACGCACACGTTCCCTGACACAGGCCCAGTCGAGTAGCAGTCCCGCACCGACCCCCGACCAGCCGGTGCAGCAAGATCTCTAGATGACGCTGGTGACTAAGCCGAGATCACACTTAGGCCAACGGACTTCGGGCTCGCTCAGGCAGCGAGGGCGAAGTCGGTGCGCTTGGAATCGGCACCTATTGGTTTGCACGGAGCGTTAACGAGATAACCGTACGTCCTCGACCCGCTTCCCCTGATCAGCCGACCACTGTCGAAACCGATCACCCCCA
>DUPF01000206.1 GCA_012838445.1 Intrasporangiaceae bacterium
ACCGGTGGCCAGACCGACTTCGTCCGGGCCGCGAACCGGTCCCGTGGCGGGAAGTCGTTCATCGTGCTGCCGTCGACCGCCAAGGACGGCACGATCTCGCGGATCGCGCCGGTCCTCTCCCCCGGCACGCACGTCACGACGTCGAAGAACGACACCGACATCGTCGTCACCGAGTACGGCGTGGCGTTCCTGCGTGGCAAGACCCTCGGCGAGCGGGCCCGGGCGCTCATCGCGATCGCCCATCCCGACTTCCGCGCGGAGCTGACCTTCGCGGCGAAGCAGCTCAACCTCATCCCTTGAGGTTCCTCCTCCGGGGCAGGTGGGCCGTCCCGTGTGGGAGGGTGAGGTATGACGCTCGACCAGGCCTTCTCGTGAAGCCGGGTGAGGCGCGGGACGCCGGCCGCGCCGCCGGCGACACCCTGCGCCAGTTGACCCGGCTCGTCCGGGGGGTCCATCTCGCCGTCACCGACACGGTCCACTCCGCCCTGGATGCCGCCCTCGGGCCGGTGGCCCGGCCGGTCCTTGCGACTTCGGACGCGGTTGCGACGGGGGTGTATGCGGCGACCGAGCGTGGTCTCGACGCCGGTGCCCGGGTGGTCGGCCTGCTCGTCGAACGCAACTCGGCGTGGGTCGGCGATCATCTGCCGGGGTTGCACGACCGGCCCGGCGCGCACCACATGCTCGCCGTCGGTGCCGGATTGCGCGGGGACGTCTTCGCGGACCGGGCGCCGCTCGTCGCCCCCGAGATGCAGGTCCGGCGGCGCGGTGCTCGGGTGCTGCTGTCGCGAGAGGGGATCGCGCAGGCCTACGAGGAGGCAACCCCGGATCTCGTCGTCTTCCTCCACGGCCTGTTCGAGACCGAGGCCGCCTGGGGGTTGGGCCGGGGACAGCGGCTGCCGTATTCACGACGGTTGAGCGCCGATCTGGGGTTGACGCCGGTGTTCGTGCGCTACAACACCGGGTTGCGGATCTCCCGCAACGGCCGGTCCCTCGCGGCGCTGCTCGATGATCTCGTCCGCGGCTGGCCGGTCCCGGTCCGCCGGCTCGTCCTCGTCGGGCACTCGATGGGTGGGCTCGTCATCCACAGCGCGCTGGCGACCGCTGCGCCGGAGGACGCATGGGTGCAGCACGTCTCCGACACGATCACGCTCGGCACCCCGCACCATGGCGCTCCTGCTGCGCGCGGGGTGCACCGGGCTGCGCAGGGGCTGTCCGAGCGGCGGCGCGGCGAGTGGCTCAGCGAGGTCCTCCAACTGCGCAGCGTCGGCATCCGGGATCTGGCGCACGGCAACATCGCCGACGCGGACTGGGACGGTCACGATCCGGAGGATCTCACCGACCGCCGCACCCACCCACCGGTCCCCGACGGCATCCGCCACCACGCGGTCGTCGCGATCGTGGGACCCCGCCTGCCGGAGCCGCTCCGGCAACTCGTCGGCGACCTGCTCGTGCCCGTCGACTCCGCGCGCCACGCCTCGACCGAGGCGGTGACGACCCGCTTCGCCGATGACCGGATCGCCGTCGTCAGCGGCCTGACCCACCTCGGGCTGCTCAACGACGACGTGACGTACGGCCACATCCGGCGCTGGCTCACGCCGGACTGAGCGGGGACCGCCTCAGGCGGGCCAGCCGCGCGGACCGGCGCTGCCGGCCGGATACGTCTGCAACGGCACCTCGTCCTTGGCCCAGGCCTTCAGGACCGGGTCGACGATCCGCCAGCACTCCTCGGCGATGTCGCCGCGCACGGACAGCAGGGGGACGCCGTCGAGGATCCCGGCGAGGATCTCGCCGTAGGGGCGGATATGGCTGTCGCCGATCGTCGCGGCGAGGGTGGTGTTCTCGAGTTCGAACGGGTCGCCCTCGCCGTTGGTGGTGACGGTGAGTTCGATCGTCTCCGGGGACATGCCGAGTTTGAGGCAGTTCGGGGTGGCCGAGTCGACCAGGCCGGTCATGGAGTGGGCGACCGGTTTGAAGTGCAGGTAGATCCCGCGCCGGTCCGCGCCGAGGGCCTTGCCGCTGCGCAGCCGGAAGGGCACACCGGCCCATCTGGAGTTGCGCACCTCGACGGTGATCTCGGCGAGGGTCTCGGTCCGCCGGTCCGGGTCGACGCCGGGCTCGTCGACATAGGCGGGGATCTCGCGGCGACCGACCTTCCCGGCGGTGTAGCGGGCCCGGCGGGAGGCCTTCTTCGCCGGCCCGACGAGGTGCGTGGAGCGAAGTACGTGCGCCATCAGGTCCCGCAGTTCGACCTCGTCGACCGAGGCGATCTCCTCCATGGCGACCATGGCCATGATGAGGAGCAGGTGGCTCTGGATCATGTCCTTCAGCGCCCCGTTGCCGTCGTAGTACCCGGCCCGCCCCTCGAGCGCGAGGGTCTCGTCGGCGACGATGTCGACGTGGCTGATGTTGACGTTGTTCCAGATCGGCTCGAAGACGCGGTTGCCGAAGCGCAGCCCGAGCAGGTTGAGCACGGCCGACTTGCCGAGGAAGTGGTCGATCCGGAAGGTCTGTTCCTCGGGCACGATGCGGGTGAGCAACCGGTTGAACTTCGCGGCGCTGGCCTTGTCGAACCCGAACGGCTTCTCGAGGGCGAGTTTGAGCCCCTTGGGCAGCGGGTCGATCTCGGCGAGGAGAGCGCATGCCTGGATCGTCACCTGCGGCGGCAGCGCGAAGTACAGGACGGACTCGGGGGGCAGGTCCTCCAGGAGGTCGACGAGGGCGGCCTTGTCGAGCACGTTCGTCTTCCGGTATGCGGTGCTCGCCAGGATCGTGTCCCGCACCGCGGGAGCGGCCTTGGCCTTGGTCAGCGACGTGCGCACCCGCTTGGTCCACTGTGCCGGGGTGTAGGGCTCCATGGCGGCACCGAGGACGCGGACGTTGCGCTCGGGTTCACTCTCCAGGAGGGTGGCCAGCCCGGGCAGCAGCAGTCGGGTCGTCAGGTCCCCGCTGGCGCCGAGGATGACGAGGGTGCGTTCTGCGGCGCGGCGGGCACGCGCCTGCTTCGTGGGACTCACGATCGAAGGCTATCGACCGCGCGGCAGATCAGGGGCTCGCGCCGGGCTCCTCGGGCAGGATCCGTTCCTTCGGCAGCACCTGGGGCAGGACGTCCTGGAGGGTGACGATGCCGAGCCGTTTGCCGCCCTGGGTGACGACGGCGACGTGGATCCGTTGCCGCTGCATCCGGGCGAGTGCCTCATAGACGGTGGTGCGGGCGTCGAGGACGAGGACCCGGCGGATGAACGCGTCGAGGTCCTGGGCGGGGTCGGCGTCCATGGTGTCGCGGACGTGGACGATGCCGGTGATCCGGTCCCCGGCCATGACGAGGATGCGCAGGTGCCCGGAGGCGACGGTGGCGGCCTGGACGTCGGCGACGGTGGCCTCGACGGGGACCCAGACGATCTCCTCGTCCGGGGTGGTGATCTCCTCGAGCCGGGTCTCCGAGAAGTCGAGCGCCCCGACGACGCCACGGTGGTAGTGCATGGCGAGCGCCCCGACGCTCGCGGAGTGTTCGACGAGGTGGCGCAGGCTGGCTGCGTCCTGGGCGCTGCCGACCTCGTCGGCGGGGGTCGCCCCGCTCTTGCGGACCAGCCAGTTCGCGGACTGGTTCAGGGCGTGCAGCACGGGCCGGGTGATCCAGAGGAATCCACGCATCGGCAGGGCCAGCCAGATCGCGATCCGCTCAGGGTGGGCGAGGGAGAACGACTTCGGTGCCATCTCGCCGACGACGAGGTGCAGGAACGTCACCAGAGCCAGGGCGAGGACGAAGGAGGCGGCCGAGGCGGCCCCGGTCGGCAGCCCGATCGCGTCGAGGAGCGGGTGCAGCGCGTCGTGGACGGCCGGTTTGGTGAAGGCGCCGAGGGCGAGGGTGCACAGTGTGATCCCGAGTTGGGCACCGGCGAGCATGAGGGTCAGGTCGCTGGCGTTGCGCAGCGCGGCCCGCCCGGAGCGGGAGGTGCGGGCGGACTCCTCGAGGCGGTAGCGGCGGGAGGCCATGAGGGAGAACTCGACCATGACGAAGAAGGCACTGCCGGCGATGAGCGCCACGGTGATCAGCAGGATGGTCACTCGCGACCACCCCGTCCGGGTCGGTCCGGACCGTCATCGTCGTCGTCCTCGTCGCGTTCCTCCTCGTGGAGGGAGAGCCGCAGCCGGGACGGCACATAGTTCTCCAGCGCGAGGATCTCGGCGACGACGAACCGCCGCGGTGGCACCTCGAGGGCGACGAGGTCGTCCGGGTCGTCGGGCAGGTCGATCTCGATCCGGTCCCCGACCTCGGGCAGGCCGCCGAAGCGTTCGATGACGAGTCCGCCGATGGTCTCCTTCTCCCCCTGCGGCAACTCGATGTCGAGTTCCTCGTCGATCTCGTCGATGTGCAGGTCGGCGGCGAGGATCCAGCCGTCCTCGGTGGCCCGGATGATGTGGTCCGGCTCGCCGTCGTCGTGCTCGTCCTCGATCTCGCCGACGATCTCCTCCGCGAGGTCCTCCATGGTGACGATCCCGATGAAGGTGCCGTACTCGTCGACGACGCACGCGAGCCGGGAGCGGCCCTGCATCTCCCGGGCGGCGTCCGGCAGGGAGGTCACGTCGGAGAGGACGAGCGGCTCGCGCATGTATGCGGTGATCGGCTCCTCGCAGTCCGGCGCCAGGCGCAGGATGTCGACCAGGTGGGCCACCCCGACGATCCGGTCGTCGTCGTCGAGGACGGGGTAGCGGGTGTGGTCGTGGGCCATCATGTCGCGCACGGCACGGACCGTCTCGTCGGTGCGCACGGCGTCGACGCGGCTGCGGGGGATCATCGCGTGGTCGACGTCCCGCTGTGGGAAGTCGATGATGCGTTCGAGCAGTTCGGCCAGTTCCTCGTCGAGTTCGCCCTGTTCGGCGGATTGGGTGACGACGTGGACCAGGTCGGCGGCGCTCGCGGCCTGTTCGACGTCGTGGACCGGCTCCTGCCCGAAGATCCGCAGGATCGCCTCGGCGGCCCGGTCGAAGACCCAGATCAGGGGTCCGAAGACCTTGAGGTAGATCCGGGTGGAGCGGGCCAGCCAGCGGGAGACCTTGTCCGGTTCGGCGATGGCGTAGTTCTTCGGGTAGAGCTCGCCGAAGAGCATCTGGACGAGGGTGGAGAAGCCGAGGGCGAGGATCCCCCCGATCGCGACCGCGACGCCGGTGGAGACCGGTCCGTCGAGCAGTTCCCCGAAGGCGGACCCGATGAGCGGTTCGGCGACGTATCCGACGAGCAGCCCGGTCACGGTGATGCCGAGTTGGGCCCCCGAGAGCATGAACGAGGTGCGTTTCGTGACCGCGAGCACGGAGGCGGCGGCCTCGGCGTCCGGACCGCCGGCCGCGGCGCGGGCGTTCAGCCGGGTCCGGTCGACGGCGAGGAAGGCAAACTCCTGGGCCACGAAGTACCCGGTGAGCACCGTGATGGCGAAGACGACGAGGACGCCGACGGCGATCGACGTGGCAATGCTCATGGATTAGTCCGCAGCCGACCCTTCGAGGGTCAGTCCGATGCCGACCCGCCTGGCATAGCCCGGGTAGACCTTCATGATGACCGACTCGGCGGCGGCGAATCCGTGGTACCACCAGCCGTACTTGTTCCCCAGGGCCCGTTTGACGGCTCGCACATCCTCCGGTGCGTCGAGCACCCGGCCGAGTCCCGCATACCGCACCGCATCCGGCTCCACCCGACCGCGCACGTCGCAGACCTGGACCTCCACGCGGGGGTCACGCCGCAGCCGCTTGACCTTCCAGGCATCGGCGAGGGAGACAAAGACGAGCTCCCCGGGGCGGAAGGGCTCGCCGGGGAGCGCAGGCGCGATCCAGACCGGAGTCGCGACGGGCTGGCCGTTGCGTTTGAAGGTGGTCAGCGAGATGTATCTGGCCGACCTGACGGGATGACCCACGCGATCACTGTACCGAGAGAACCGGCCCACTAGACGAAGGGAGTGTTGGCGTCCATCCAACTGATCCGCCGCAGGTCGTATGCCTCGCACGCCGCCCGCAGATCCGGCCAGACGGTCCCCTCGTTGCGCAGCACGAGACCGTCGGGGGTGAGCAGGCCGCTGCCGATGAGGGTGATGTGGTGCGGGCGGCGGCCGAGGAGTTTGCGGCCGAGGAGCACCGTCGCCAGTTCGATGGAGGCCCCTGCGCCGGTGGTGACGAACGTCGTCGTCTCCAACAGTCGCGGGGAGAGCCCGTAGGCGTAGAGCAGCACCCGCCGCTCCCCCGCCAGATCGACGCTGAGGCGTAGGTCGGTCTGCTTGGCGGTGAAGCCGGTGGAGCGGGTCGGGGCGAGCACCTTGCGGCTCTTGCGGTCGGTGAAGGCGGTGGTGCCGCTCGGTTGTTCGGTGACGATGCCGAGCCGGGCGACGTACCCGCGGGGGAGGGCGAGGCGCACCTTGAGGCGGGGGCCGGCGCCGTCCTGGAGCGGGATGAGGACGACCGGGTCCTGGTGCGGGGCGAGGAAGGAGCGCCCATGCTCGTATGCGGGTCCGGCCGGGACCGGGCGGGCACTGACCGGTCGCCGCGGAGCGGGTCGGGTGTGGCCGTCGACGTCGAGGTCGTTGGTGCGGCTGATCTCGGCGAAGCGTTCCCGCAGGAACCGGGCCTGGATGACGAGGGCCTGCTCGTCGTGCTCGTTCTCGGCCCGCTCGATGTGGTGGGCGACGTCGAAGAGCAGCCGCAACTGGGTCAGCAGCAACTCCTGGGCGGGGGCGTGCGGACCGCGCCGGGTGGAGGCGACATAGGCGTCGAGGCTCTCGGGGACATACTTGCCGAGCAGGTCCCGCAGGGCCGGGCTGATCCGGTCCCCGAGTGGGGGTGCGGTGTCGGTGATGGCCCGCCCGAGGACGACCGCCTCGCTCGGCAGCGACCCGGACAGGGCGTTGATCCGGGCGACGACCTCGTGACCGGCCCGCCGCAGGGGTGGTTTCGTCGGGTCCCCGGAGCGGAGGTCGCGGAGCACCTCGGTGCCGGTCCAGCCGGCGTAGGTGCGTTCGATGCGCCGTCCGGTGACCTGGCGGGCGACCTTCCCGACGGCCTCGGTGACCCGGGTTGCAGGACCCAGCACCGCGGACCCGAGCACGGGCACCCGCGGGCGGACAGGGCGAGGCGAGGAAGGCATACGGGTCAAGGATAGGTGGCGGTGTTAGCGTCCATGGTCATGAGTACCCCGCGCTGGACCGCCGACGACCTGCCCGACCTGAGCGGGCGGACCGCCCTGGTCACCGGCGCGACGTCCGGGATCGGGCGGGTCACGGCGACCGAGCTGGCCCGGCACGGCGCCCGGGTCATCCTCGCGGTGCGCAACCCGCGGGCCGGTGCCGACCTCGCCGACGAGCTCGCCGGCTCGGCCAGTGTCCTGCCGGTCGACCTGGCCTCGCTGGAGTCGGTGCACCGGGCGGCGGCCACCGTCGATGAGCCGATCGACCTGCTCGTCAACAACGCAGGGGTGATGGCCCCGCCGCGGCTGCGGATCACCGAGGACGGGCAGGAGTTGCAGTTCCAGACCAACCATCTGGGGCACTTCGCGTTGACCGGGCTGCTGCTGCCCCGGCTGCTCGACGCGCCGGCGCCGCGCGTGACGACCGTCTCCTCGATCGCGCACCGGCGCGGCTCCCGGCAGGTGTTGCAGGCCAATCAGGCTGAGGGAGTGCGCTATTCGCCGGATGTCGCCTATGGGCAGAGCAAGCTGGCGAACCTGCTGTTCGCCATGGAACTGCAGCGGCGGGCGGAGGCGGCCGGTGTCCCGCTCACCTCGACGGCAGCCCACCCGGGGGTCTCGAACACGAACCTGTTCGCCAGCAAGGACGGCATCGGCGGGATCCCGCTGCTCGGTCTGGTCAGCCGCCCGGTCATGGGGCTGCTGTTCCCCGACGCCGCAGCCGGGGCCGAAGCAACGCTGTATGCCGCGACGGTCGCGCCACCCGGGTCCTACACCGGGCCCACCCAGCTCTTCGGGTCGCGCGGACCGGTCGGGCCGGCCGGGATGAGCGAGACGGCCCGGGACGAGCAGCTCGCGGACCAGTTGTGGTCGCTCAGTGAGGACCTCACCGGCGTCCGCTTCGACCTGGGCGGGGCGGCATGAGCGGCGCCGGGCGGTCCGACGTGCAGCCGCTGGAGTGGAACGACGACGAGATCGTCCTCCTCACCGAGGACGGCGCGGACGCCGGGGTCGGGATCAAGTCGCAGATCCACCACGAGGACACCCCGCTGCACCTGGCGTTCTCCTGCTATCTCTTCGACGACGCGGGCCGGTTCCTCATCACGAAGCGCGCTGCCGGCAAGCCGAGTTTCGGTGGGGTCGTGACGAATTCGTTCTGCGGTCACCCACGGCCGGGCGAGCCGATCCTCGACGCGATCCGGCGGCGAGGCCGGGCCGAGATCGGCGTCGACGTCACCGACGTGCGCCTCGTGCTGCCCGAGTTCCGCTATCAGGCCACGTCCTCGAGCGGGTTGCTCGAGAACGAGATGTGCCCGGTGTTCACCGCGCGGGCCACCACCACCGACCTCGACCTCGACCCGACCGAGGTCGACGCCGCCGAATGGGTCGACTGGGACGAGTTCACCGCGGCCGTCCTCGCCGGGGAGCGGGAGATCTCCCCGTGGGCCGAGGTCCAGATCAGGCAACTCCTCGAGCTCGGGGCGGGTCCGGCATACTGGCCGTCCGCCGACCCGGGCCGGCTCCCGGCGGCGGTCCGCCTCCGTCCCTGATCCCCGCAGGCGTCAGTCGCCCTCGGCGATCTTGGCGCGCTTGACGATGAGGTCGTCGGGCGGGTAGACGACCGAGGTGTCCTTGCCCGCGTAGTCGAACTGGTTGAGGAAGGCCCGCATCGCGTTGATCCGGCCGCGCTTCTTGTCGTTGGACTTGATCGTCAACCACGGCGCGTACTTCTTGTCGGTGCGTTCGAACATCGCCTCCTTCGCCGCCGTGTAGTCCGCCCACTTGTCGAGCGACTCCAGATCCATCGGCGAGAGCTTCCACCGCCGGACTGGGTCGAGCTGGCGGATCGCGAACCGGGTCCGCTGCTCGTCCTGGGTCACCGAGAACCACAGCTTCGTCACCGTCGTCCCCGACTCGATGAGCATCCGCTCGAACGCCGGCGCCTGACGCATGAACACTTCGTACTCGTCGTCGGTGCAGAAGCCCATGACCCGCTCCACCCCGGCCCGGTTGTACCAGGAGCGGTCGAACAGGACGATCTCACCGGCGGTGGGGAGGCGCTGGACATACCGCTGGAAGTACCACTGACCCGACTCGGTGTTCGACGGCTTGTCGAGGGCGACGACCCGGGCGGCCCGGGGGTTGAGGTGCTCCATGAAGCGCTTGATCGTGCCTCCCTTGCCGGCGGCGTCACGACCCTCGAAGACGAGGACGTGCTTGAGGCCCTCGTCCTGGCTCCAGTACTGGAACTTCAGCAACTCGACCTGGAGGTGGTACTTCTCGATCTCGTAGACATCCCGGTCGAGAAGCTCGTCGTAGGGGTAGTCCTCCCGCCACGTCTCGACCGCCTTGCCGTCCGGCTGGAGGAGCTCGGCGTCCTCCCCCTCGCGGTTGCCGACGGTGTATCCCTGGTCCTTGAGGGAGTCGATGTACTCACGCAGGGCCATCTTCTGGGTCATGACCTCTCCTTTGGGCTCGTGGCGGCTCTCGCCTCCATCCTTCCACCACCGTGTGCCGCCGCGACGGCGGTCGGGGAAACCCGTTGCCCGGATCCGCCCGAGGCGCGAATACTGACCGGGTGAGCAGCGCATACCTCCTCCGGACCGAGCGGCTGCTCCTGCGGCCGTTGCGCGAGGACGACATCGACATCGTCGTCGGATATCGCAACGATCCCGCCGTCGCCGCGCTCCAGGACTGGGATCTGCCGGTGAGCCGGGAGCGTGTCGCAGAGCAGGTCGCGCGCACCTGGTCGGACATCGAGCCCGGTCAGTCGCGACAGATCGGCGTCGAGCGCGACGGGGAGCTCATCGGTGATCTCTATGTCGGCCTGGACGAGCACGGCGGGATCGCTGAGATCGGCTTCACCCTGCGCACCGAGTACCAGGGTCGCGGGTATGCGGTGGAAGCGGCCCGAGCCGTCGTCAAGGACCTCATCGAGCGCCTCGGCTGCCATCGGATCTTCGCCCAACTCTCACCCCAGAACGACGCCTCCAAGCGTGTGCTGGAACGGCTCGGAATGACGCTGGAGTCCTTGGCCCCGAAGTCGTTCTGGTGGCGTGGGCGGTGGGACGACAACATGGTGTATGCGATGAGCGCTTCGTCGTGGCGGGACCGCCAGGGTCGGGTAGGCGAGCTGCCCCGGGTCACGGTCGTCGATGTCATCCCCGACCTCTCCGTGCCGGACATCGAGGGAGCCCGCGAGTTCTACCAGGACTACCTCGGCTTGAGCGTCGAGGAGTTCAACCTGGGGTGGGTCGCTCGGTTCACGTCGCCGACGACCGGCGCCCACCTGCAGGTCATCACCCGCGACGCCAGCGGGCCGGAGAATCCCGCGATCTCAGTCAAGGTCAGAGATATCGAGACTGCCTTCACTGAAGCTCAGACACGTGGGTACCAGATCGTCGTACCGCTGCGGGACGAGGAGTGGGGTGCAAGTCGCTTCGTCGTCCGCGCGCCCGACGGCACCCTCGTCAACATCGTTCGACACCACAACTGAGCCCTCGTGAACGCCACCGTCGGACGGGTCCTAGTTCTGGCTCGGCGACCCGAAGCTGCTCCGCTCCGCGGGAGCCAGGCGCAGCCCGCCGAAGAGCACCGCTTCCCGGCGGAGCAGCCGTACTAGGAGTCGCAGTCGCGCGAGCGGGTTGTCGGTGTCGAGCAGGGCCTGGCGGTCGGGCAGGGGCAGAGCCACGGCCTGGGCGATGGCATAGGCCAGTTCCTCCGGCGCCGGGTCGCCGATCTCCGGGCCGCCACCGGCCGCCACCTGGAATGCCTCGAACGCCGCGCGCGCCTCGCCGGCGGCCTCGCGCAACTCGTCCGGGTCGCACGGCTCGTCACTGAGCCACGTGACCGAGCCGACGTAGTAGGGAGAGTCGTCCGCCGCATACGACTCGAGCCGGAACCGGCGCCGTCCGACGGTCTCGACAGCGAAGATCGCTTCGGCCGGTCCGCCCAGGCCGCGCCGGATGGTGATCACCTGAGCCGTCGTCCCGGTCCGGGCCAGTTGCACGGGTGTTCCCGCACCGACCTCATGGCCGCGCTGCAGCGACACGACACCGAACTGCCGTTCGGCGGGCGGCAGTTCGACCAGATGACGCAGCAGAGCGAGATAGCGCGGCTCGAAGATCCGCAACGGCAGCCGGGCGCCGGGGAAGAGCACAGTCCCGAGTGGGAAGAGCGGCAGCCGAGGCATACTCCACCGTAGATGCGTGTGCAGCGCTGACCGCAGCGCGAATGTGCTGCACTCAGCCGGCGTGTTCGATCAGGACCTGCTCGATCGCGTGACGGGCCGCAGCGACGCCGTCCTCCTGCGCCATCTCCAGCGACATCGACTCGGCGACGGCACGCATCCCCGGGGACAGCGCCTCGGCAACCCCCGACGCGACGTCGGCTGCGGTCAGCCGTCGCCACCGCAACGGTTCCGGTGCGAGACCACGCTCGTGCAGCATCCGGGCCCAGAACGGCTGGTCGGCGACGAACGGCATTGGCACCGAAGGGATCCCGGCGCGCGCCACGGCATGGGTTGTGCCGGCCCCGCAGTGGTGGATCGCCAGGGAGCACTGCGGCAACAACCAGGTATGCGGTGCTCGCTCGATCGGGAACACCGCCTCGGGCAGGGTCGCGGTCTGGGCACCGCTCCACCCTCCGGCAAGCACGGCACGGCGTCCATCGAGTCCTTCGACGACCGTGTCGACGAGACGGCCGGAGTCGAAGCCCGTCATGCTGCCGAAGCCGACGTACACCGGCGGCTCCCCGGCTGCGAGGAAGTCGACCAGATCAGGTGGGGGCACGTAGTCGCGAGACGGAGGGAGAGCCCAGTCACCGCATACCACCAGGCCTGTGCCCCAGTCCGGTGGCGCCGGCAACAGTGACGGGGAGAAGCCGTAGAGGACCGGGACCTCGGACCACTCGAAGGCCATCGGCCCCAGCCCGAGGTCGGCGCGGGCGGAGTTCGTGGCCCCACGGAACGCCGCCCACAGGGCGCGGGCACCGATCTCGTGGCTGAACCGGTTGAACCGGCGCGGCACCGTGCCCGGGACGGCGAAGACGCTCGGGAAGGCTCGGGTCGGGGTGATCGGGACCGGACTGGCCCCCACGAACGGCCGGCCGATCAGGTCCGCGGCCGCGACCGTCGCATACGTGACCAGTCCGCTGCCAATGATGATGTCCGCCTGCTCCCCCGCAGCGGCCAGCGTCTCGATCCAGGAACGGGAGTGGCGACGGGCGAGGCGACGGAACAGGGCCAGGCCGGTGATGCCACCGTCCCGGCGCCGGACCGCCTCGGCCCCCAACTCCCCCGTGGCCATGCTCCCGCGCAGGTCACCGTCGAGGACTTCGTAGGGGACGTCGTGCCGCGCGGCGAGCTCGGCTCCGCTCGCCTCACCACAGACCCGGACCGTCATGCCGTGTCGGAGCAGGCCGGCCGCGAGCGCGGTGAACGGGCGGGTGTCTCCCTCGGACCCGAAGCCGGCGATGAGGACCTTGGTCACGGTGTCGACACTACTTCTGCAGCAGGCCGGCCATCTTCTTGGCGATCATCTCGGTCGCCCGCTGGGGTGCGAGGCGGGACAGACGGTCCAGCATGGCGGCATCGCGGCCGATGGTCATCCGGTATGGGCCCTTCTCGACCGCATCGATGATCTGGGCCGCGGCGTCCGACGCCGACGTCGTCGGGAACGACGAGCCCTTGTCGTCGGCGGCCGCTTGCTGGGGCGTGGCCACTCCCGAGTTGGTCGTGATGTCGGTGGCGATCGCGCCGGGATAGACGATCGTCACGGCGACGTCGGTGTCCCGCACCTCGGCGTAGAGGCCCTCGGTGAAGAGTTTGACCGCGGCCTTGCTCGCGCCGTAGGCGGACTGTCCCGGGACAGGGATGAAGCCACCCATGCTCGAGACGTTGATGATGCAGGCCTCGGGTCGGGTGAGCAGGTGCGGCAGCACCGCCTTGGTCGTGTGGACCACGCCCCAGAAGTTGACGCCCATGACCTTGTGCATCTCGGCGAGGTCGAGGTCGGCGATCGGGACGAAGTGCTGGATGATGCCGGCGACGTTGAGCAGACCGTCGACGCGGCCGTGTTCGGACATCACCTCGGCGAAGGCGCGGGTGACCTCATCGACGCTGCTGACATCCACCGCGTGCAACGTCAGGTGCCCCTCCGGCGCATTCGCGGCCTCGGCGACCTCCTCGAGGGACTCGGCCCGCAGGTCGAGCGCGGCGACCCGGGCGCCCCTGGCGAGCAGTGCCAGCACCACCTCCCGCCCGATCCCGTTGCCACCGCCGGTGACGACGAAGACGTTGTCGGTGATCTGCATGGCTCCTCCTGGCGGAGATCGGTGCCGGACGGACGCGTCCGCACCCATTCTCCCGTGCTGGGCGGGTGTCGGGGGTGTCACCCCACCGACCCACGCCCCCCACGCGGGTCGATTTAAGAACGCCCGGAAACCCGGGCGTTCTTAAATCGAC
>DUPF01000207.1 GCA_012838445.1 Intrasporangiaceae bacterium
CGTCCGCCGAGGCGGCGGCGGCAGCGACGCGCTGGTCGGCCTCGTCGGCGCGGCGCTCGGCGTCCCCGGCCCGCTGCTCGAGCTCGGCGATCCGGTTCTCGTAGCCGGAGATCGTCGTCGCGGCGTCCGCGGCACCCTGCTCGAGCTGCTCGACCCGGGCCTGCGCGCTGTTCGCACTCTCCTGGGCGGCACGCAGTTGCTCCTGGAGGGAGGCGATCTCGTCGGCACCTCCGGCGGCCTGCTGGCCGGCGTCGGTGAGCTGACCCTCCAGTTCGGCGACCCGGGAGGTGAGCGAATCGTTCTCGGCCGTCAGGGACTCCAGGTCACCGTTGACGGCGGTGAAGCGGTTCTGCAGGTCCTCGTACGAGGTGCGCAGCGCCGCCAACTGGGCGGCGGCCTCGGAGTGGTCGCCGTCGACGACGACCTCGCCGCGTCCGGCACGGCACTCCTCCAACTGGTTGCGGACCTCCTGCATGGTCTGCGCGCTTTTGCGCATGTCCGCGACGATCTCGTCCAGGAAGTCGTCAACCTCACGCTCGTCGTAGCCCTTGCGGAACTGAGTCTGCGTGAACGTCTTGTTGAGGACGTCCTCCGGCGTCAACGCCATTAAGTCACCTCTCTCGGTCTGACGCGCACACGCAGCGTCAATGGATGGGCTTGGCATGTCCGGTGCATTCGTCGCACCCGCACGCCAGACACCCTGAACACTCTAGGGCCATCGCGGGCCCTGAGCCACAACGGGGCGGCAGGAGCCGTGCGCTAGACGAAAGCCAGCAGCAGGTAGACGATGAGGATCAGGACGAAGAACGCCAGGTCCAGGGCCACTCCCCCGATGCGCAGCGGCGGCAACACCTTGCGCAGCGCATGCAACGGTGGATCGGTCAGGGTGTAGACCCCCTCGGCGACGACGAGCAGGGGCCCGGTCGGACGCCAGTCCCGGGAGAACACCTGGACCCAACTGAGCACGAGCCGAGCGAACAGCACGAGAAGATAGAGGTAGAGGACGAGTCCGACGACACTGCGAATGGTGTTCACGGACGTAGATCCTAAGGAATTGTGGGCGCGTCCCTACCGGGGCGCGCTGCGGGGCGGCTCAGCTCTGGTTGAACGGGCTGGTGCGGGCGGGAGTTCCCGACTGCTCTCCGCTGCCGACCTCGATGCCGTGCGGTGAGAGAAGGAACACCTTCGCGGTGACCCGCTCGATGCTGCCGCGCAGTCCGAACACCAGACCGGCTCCGAAGTCGACGAGCCGCTTGGCGTCGGCGTCGTCCATCTCGGTGAGGTTCATGATGACCGGGGTGCCGTCCCGGAAGCTCTCGCCGATGATCCGGGCCTCGTTGTAGGTGCGGGGGTGGATCGTCGTGATCCGCCGGATCGCGCCGAGGTCGCGGTTCTGGACGAGTCGGACGTTGGAGGTGTTCCCGCGCAGCGGCGTCACCGGGGCCGGGGGCTCCTCCTCGACACCCTCCGGGTCGGCGGGCGCATACCCGTCCTGGGAGTACTCGTCGTCGTAGTACTCGTCGTCGAAGCGCTCTCCCTCGTCCTTGAGGCCGAGGTAGACCATCGTCTTGTGCAGTGCGCCGCTCATGAAAGCTCCTGTGTTGTGTCTACGCCGTGCCGACGTCCGGGTGATCGCGCGAAGCAGTTCGTGATTGAAGTTACCGGTGTGGCGGGCGAGAACCGAGGATTGCGGTCCCGACACGCAGGTGTGTCGCGCCATAAGCCACCGCAGCCTCCAGATCCCCGCTCATCCCCGCCGAGACCCAGGTGGCCTCCGGATGGGCACTGCGCAGCCGATCCACGACGTCGGCGAGCGCGGCGAAGGCCGCCTCCGGATCCATCCCGAGCGGCGCGACCGTCATCACCCCACGCAACCGCAGATGCTCCAGGGCGGCCACCGCATCGGCCAGACTCGCGACGTCGGCCGGGAGCACCCCGCCTCGACCCGGATCCGGTTCGGGGTCGAGGTCGACCTGGAGGAGCACGTCGAGACGCCGGCCGGCCCGTTCGGCACCCCGGTCGAGGGCCACCGCGAGTCGGTCGCGGTCGACCGAGTGGACGACATCGGCATACCGGGCGATGGCGGCGGCCTTGTTGCGCTGGGCCTGCCCGATGAAGTGCATCGTCGGCCGTGGTTGTCCGGCGGGGAGCACCTCGGCCAGATCGGCGAGCTTGGCCTCGGCCTCCTGGTGCCGGTTCTCCCCGATGTCCCGGACCCCGAGTTCGCCGAGCAGGACGATGTCGTCGGCGGGGTGGAACTTCGTGACGACGATGAGGGTCACGTCCTGGGGGGATCGTCCGGCGGCGGCACATGCTGCCGCGATGCGCTCGCGGGTGGCGGTCAGGGCTGTCGCGATCTCGTCGCGACGACTCGCTGGGCTCCTCGACTCACTCATGGGCACTCCTCGCTCCGGCTCCCGGACCCGTGGGATCGGGATCAGTTCCCATCAGATCAGGTGCGCGCATGACGACCCCGGCGAACCGCCCGGTGGGACCGTCGCGTCGATAGGAGTAGAGGTCGTCGCTCTCCCGGGTGCAGCCGGGCACCCAGGTCACCTCGATCCCGTCGCGGCGCAGTTGGGCCACCACCCCCGCCGCTACGTCGATCGCGGGTGTGCCGGTCCAGGTGACGCTGCCGCTGACCGGCTCCACCGTCATCGCCTGGGCGCGCATCGTCTCGGGAACCTCGTAGCACCGGGGGCACACCGACGGGCCGACCACGGCCTGGATCCGTTCGGCTCCGAGGTCCCGCATGGCCGCGACCGTCTCGGGGATGATCCCGGCGAGCATGCCGGGACGTCCCGCGTGGGCGGCGGCGACGACACCGGCACCGGCGTCGGTGAATAGCACCGGGGTGCAGTCGGCGACGAGGCTGAACAGGGCGACGTGCGGCAGCGTCGTCACCACCGCGTCGCACGGGTCCGCACCCGGACCGGCCGGGGCGACCTGGCTCAGGTCCTCGATGACCCGGACGCTGGCACCGTGCACCTGCTGCATGAACACCGGTGTCACGCGTGTGGATTCGACACCGGCCAGGGAACTGACCGCGTCCACGACGGCGGTGCGGTTGCGTGTCACCGTCGCCGGATCGTCCTCGACGTGGGCGCCGAGGTTGCAGCCGCGGTAGCGACCCGTCGATCCGCCGTGACCGCGGCGGGTGAAGCCGAGCACGGCACGATCCCGCCGCTGCGACCACCACCACATGGCTAGTGCGCCGCCGCGGGTCTACTTGAGGAAGTCGGGGACGTCCAGGTCCTCGTCGTCGTCGAAGGTCACCGTCTTGGGCACCTGCTGCGGCGGGGCCTGGGCCGCGGCCGGACGCTCGGCCGGCTCCTGGTCTGAGGCGGCCGCGGGGGCC
>DUPF01000021.1 GCA_012838445.1 Intrasporangiaceae bacterium
ACAGCCCGGGCCGCGGGAGCGGCTAATCCGGGCTGTGCCGCGACAGCGGGTTTGCGGTCACGGCCAGGGTGCGCCGACCGGCTCCTCCTCGGCGGCGGCCTGCGCGGCGTCCCGATCGGCCCGGTTCAGGGCCGACATGATCGCCCGCAGCGACGCCTTGACGATCGACTCGTGCAGCCCGACACCCCACAGCACTCGCTCACCGACCGCGCATTCGATGTATGCGGCGGCCCGGGCGTCGCCACCCGCGGAGAGTGCGTGTTCGGCATAGTCCAGGACGCGCACGTCGACACCGAGCGGTTCGAGCGCGTTGATGAACGCGGCGATCGGGCCGTTGCCGCGCCCGACGACGGTGGTCTCCTCCCCGTCGACGCGGATGACCGACTCGATGACGTCGTGGCCCTCGTCGGCGCTGGTGATCGTCGAACTGACCGGGTAGAACCGGCCCCAGCGCTGGTCCTCCTCGGCCGAGTGGAGGTACTCGTCGGCGAACAGGTCCCAGATCTCCTCGGCGCTCATCTCCCCGCCGTGCTCGTCGGTCTGGGCCTGGACGACGTGGCTGAACTCGATCTGCAGGCGGCGCGGCAGGTCCAGGCCGTGCTCGGTCTTGAGCAGGTAGGACACCCCGCCCTTGCCGGACTGGCTGTTGACCCGCACGACCGCCTCGTAGGAGCGGCCGATGTCGTGCGGATCGATCGGCAGATAGGGCACCCCCCAGTCGATCTCGTTGACCGTGACCCCGGCGGCGGCGGTGCGCTGGTCCATGTCCTCGAAGCCCTTCTTGATGGCGTCCTGGTGGGAGCCGGAGAAGGCCGTGTAGACGAGGTCGCCGCCCCACGGGTGTCGCTCGTGGACGGGCAGCTGGTTGCAGTACTCGACGGTGCGCCGGATCTCGGCCATGTCGGAGAAGTCGATCTCGGGGTCGATCCCCTGGCTGAACAGGTTCATGCCCAGGGTCACCAGGCAGACGTTCCCGGTCCGTTCGCCGTTGCCGAACAGGCAGCCCTCGATGCGGTCGGCACCGGCCAGGTAGCCCAGTTCGGCGGCCGCGACACCTTCGCCGCGGTCGTTGTGCGGGTGCAGCGACAGCACGATCGACTCGCGCCGGTTCAGGTTCCGGTGCATCCACTCGATGCTGTCGGCATAGACGTTCGGGGTGGACATCTCGACCGTGGCGGGCAGGTTGATGATCATCTTCCGGTCCGGGGTCGGGTCGATGACGTCGATGACCTCGTTGCAGATCCGGGCGGCGAACTCGAGTTCGGTCCCGGTGTAGGACTCCGGTGAGTACTGGTAGTACACCTGCGTGTCCGGGATGGTCTCCTCGAGTTTCTTGCACAGCCGGGCGCCCTGCAGGGCGATGTCGACGATCCCGTCCTGGTCCATCCCGAACACGACGCGCCGTTGCAGCACCGAGGTCGAGTTGTAGAAGTGGACGATCGCCTGCTTGGCCCCGGTGATCGCGTCGAAGGTCCGCTCGATGAGGTGGTCCCGGCACTGGGTCAGCACCTGGATCGTCACGTCATCGGGGATGTGCCCGCCCTCGATGAGCTCCCGGCAGAAGTCGTAGTCGGTCTGGCTCGCGCTCGGGAAGCCGACCTCGATCTCCTTGTACCCCATCTTCACGAGCAGTTTGAACATCCGCATCTTGCGTTCGGAGTCCATCGGGTCGATGAGGGCCTGGTTGCCGTCGCGCAGGTCGACGGCGCACCAGCGGGGCGCCTTGGTCATGACCTGGTCCGGCCAGGTGCGGTCGGGCAGGTGGACCTTGATCTGGTCCTGGAACGGGATGTACTTCGCGATGGGCATCCCGGAGGGCTGTTGGGGGTGAATCACGGTCTCGACTCTCTTCGTCTCTCGTCTTGTTGCTGGTGCTCAGCCTGCACAGCGGACTCCGCGACGAGGACGGCCGATAGTCAGGCCTCGCCGCGGCGACGAAGGAGGAGGGTGTGACCCATGGGAGTCAGTATGCCGTGCTCACCCGATCCGTCAA
>DUPF01000208.1 GCA_012838445.1 Intrasporangiaceae bacterium
ACTCGCCGATCGTTCGGGCACGTCAGGGTGTGGGCGTCCCGGCCACCATGCTGGCCGCAGGGCGTGCCTCGCTTGAGGCGTTGACCCAGGCGGCTGTCGCGGACGCTGCCCGATGGGCGTCCGGCGTGCAGGCGGTCGCCACGACGCGGACGGTCGCCACCTGGTACGAACCGGCCCCCTACTGCCAGCGTTGCGCGGTCCTGATCGGCAAGCGCGTAAAGCCGACGACGCAGTTCGTCCGGCACCCCCGCTGTGACGGCATGGTTCGCATCATGTCGGAGCGGGACCGCGAGGAGCTACCCACCGTCACACCCGAGCAGGTGACCGACCTGAACCGCTGGCAGCGTGCGGCGCTCGATGAGGGCGCGGACTTCAATCAGGTTGTGAACGCGAACACGGCACCGCGTGGTGGCCGCCTTGGTGGCTCCCCGCTACGTGAGCGTGGCACGCAAACCCTCGTGGGTGCGCGCGGCAAGGTCCGCCTCACCCCCAAGGGCATCTACCGGCAGGCCGGAGACGACCGCGAGAAGGCGGTCGAGTTGCTGCGCCAGTACGGCTACCTGAGGTAGCCCCAACTACTACCCCGGCAGGCGCGACGCCCGACCGGGGCCAACCTCACGCGATGGAGGAAGCAATGTCCGAAACGACCACCACCCCGGCCGAGCCGACCACGAGCGCCGCGACGGCGCCCGACGACCTCGGAGACGCCGGCAAGAAGGCGCTCGAGGCCGAACGTCGTGCCCGAACCGCAGCCGAGCGGGAGGCGAAGGAACTTCGCACCCGCCTGGAGGAGCACGAGGCCGCGCAGCTCTCCGAGCTGGAGCGCGCCAAGAAGGAAGCCGACACCTACAAGGCGGAACTTCTCGCCGTGCAGTCGGCAAACCTTCGCCAGCGCATCGCGTTGGAGAAGGGGCTCCCCCTGAACCTCGTTGACCGCCTCCGTGGTGACACCGAGCAGGACATCGCAGCGGACGCCGACGCCCTCATGGCACTGGTGAACGCACCCCGGACGCCGAGCCCGGACCCCACGCAGGGGCCGCAGGGCGGGGCGCCCACGACGCCCGAACAAGAGTTCGTGGCGTTCACATCGAACCTCTGACATAGAAAGGGGCTAGCCCGATGGCTGGCATCGACATCAACCGGACTTCCTTCGGGCTGTCCCTCCCCACCAACATCGCGTCCGAGATCATCGCGCAGGCCCGCGAGGAGTCGCTGGTCATGCGCAAGGCGCAGCGCAAGCAGCTCCCCAACGGCACCACGACCGTCGGAATCTCCGGCGGCGTGACCGGCTCCAAGTTCGTCGCGGAGACGGCGCGCAAGCCCGAGGGCACCGCGGCCTACTCCGAGAAGGTGCTCCGCGCCTACAAGATCGCGCTCACGCTGTCGTTCTCGGACGAGTTCCGCCGCGACCGTTCCGCGCTCTACCGGGCCATCGTGCAGGACATGCCGAAGGATCTGGCGTGGACGCTCGACCGGGCCTTCTTCTTCGGTGAGGGCGCCCCCGTGGGCGACTTCGACACCCTCGCCGCCGCGCCCACCGCCTCCCTCGGCGCGGACCCGTACACGGCGCTCCTGGGCACCCTGTCCACGTCGGCCGCGGCCGGCGGCAACATCACCGAGTTCGACCTCGCCACGCAGGGCGAGGTGTCCCTGCTCGGGCAGAAGGACGCCAACGGGTACCCCTTGTTCACCCCCGGCGCGACCGTCTCCCAGGGCACCGTCGGCACGGTCCTCGGCCGTCCCGTCGTCGTCTCCAAGAACGTCTACAAGGACGACGACACCGACACCCTCGGGTTCGCGATGGACTGGGACTCCGTGTTCTACGGCCTGGTCGAGGGCGTCAAGTACGAGGAGTACGGCGGCCCGATCTACGGCCCGACCGGCACCCTCATCCACGCAGGCCGTCAGGACAACATGTTCTCGGTCATCTGCGAGGTGGAGGTGGGCGTCCGCACCCTCGACGTCGACCGGCACGTCCGCGTCACCGCCTGATCGCGATGGCTGACCGGGTGAAGGTGACCGACCCCTACTCGGGGGCGACGGTCGAGGTGCGAGGCGATTCCCCGCTGGTCAAGAAGTGGCAGCCGAAGGCGAAGGCTGAGGCCGCCACGACCAAGCGGGAGCCCGCCAAGAAGTGACAGGAGGCAGACCGATGCGGCGCGCGCGCTACCCGTTCCCGCTGGCAAGCGACCTGACGACGGTGCATGTGCCGCTCGGTCTGCCGATCGTTTCCGAGAAGTCGGGCCGGGTGTTCATGTCGTCCGATCTGGGCTACGTGGGCACCCCGGCCGACTACGAACCGCCGGCATACCCGAGGGGAGGTGCCCATGTACGCAACCGCGTCTGACGTGGCGACCAACTTGGGTCGCTCCCTCACCCAAGCGGAGGAAGCTCAGGCGGCGCAGTGGGTCGGGTGGGCTGAGTCCACCATCCAGCGTCGCTTGGGCGACCTTGGCTCGCTGGACCCCGACACCCTCAACATGGTGATTGTTGAGGCGGTGTCGCGCCGACTGCGGATGCCGGAGCCTGTCACTCAGGTGAGCGTGTCCGTGGACGACGCGAACGTCAACAAGACCTACCAGAAGGCCACCGGCCTCATCGACATCCTGCCCGAGTGGTGGGCGGCCCTCGGCTGGGTCGAGTCGGGCGCCTTCTCTGTGACCCCCTACGGTGCACCGGATGCGAGCCCCGATGCTTGGCGATGACGTGGCTGCGGCCCTTCCGGACATGCGCGCCGCGGCCGAGTCGCTGATGACCGCCACCTGGCAGATCGAGCGCCAGCGCGTCGAAGACGGGCGCCCCGTGGTGGCCGTGGTCAACCACAAGTCGCTCCCGGTGCGTGACGTGATCTATGAGGGCCGGGCCAAGCTGCAGACGTACGAGGGCCACGAGGTCGCGCTGCCGGCCGGTCCGTCGACGGTGGTGCAGCAGCGGATGGCGCTGCACCTGCCGGCCCACGCCGTCCGTCCGCTGCCGGGTGACATCGCCACCTGCCTCGCGTCGACCGACCCGCTGATGGTCGGCAAGCGCGTCCGCGTGGTGCAGGCCGCGCCATTCAAGGAGCACGCGACCGCGTACAGGGTCTTCGTGGACGAGCTGGTGGAGGGCTGATGGTCACCTTCGACATGAGCGAGGTCCGCGAGCTCTCGGCCGACCTGCGCGAGACGCCCGCCCGGGTGGTCCGCGAGGTGCCGCGCGTGCTCGAGAAGGGTGCGGTCGCCATCAAGGAGCAGATGCGCGCGGAAATGGCCGCGTCGACGCACTTCTCGGGCGCTGCGTCCTCAATCTCCTACAGCATGCATGACGGCGGCACGCTGGCCGAGATCGGCCCCGACAAGCGGGCCGGCGGCGCGATCGCGAACATCGCGTACTTCGGCGGTGGGGCGTGGAGCGGTCGCAAGAAGCCGGGGCGCGGCTGGCAGTCGGGTCCCGGTGGTGGTGGCACGGTCCCCGACCCTCGCGGCGCGCTGGAGGCCGAAGCCCCCAACGTGGAGCGCGAAGTGCTCGACATCGTGGCGCGGTTGCTGGGCCGATGATCACCACCCTCAAGGCCCTCAGTCAAGTGCTGGAGGGCCATCCGACCCTGCCCGGTCGCGTGCACATCGGTGACGCGACGGGCACCCTGCCTCCCTTTGCCGTCCTGTGGTCCCCGCAGCTCGGCCGCGACCGTGACGCCGGGGCTGCCTCGTGTGGGTCGTGGTCGGCGCAGGTGGGCGTGACGATCACCGCCGACACCCTGGAGATCGCCGCCGACCTGTCCGGCGAGTGCGTCGAGCTGCTGACGCCGGGCCGCACGTCGGCGGCCCACGTGATCCCCGGCCACGTCCTGTGGCTGTCGTTCTTCGAGCAGCGCACCCAGCAGGTCGAGCGCGCCGTGACGCTGCCCGAGCCCGATTCGCACCCCGCCTCGGTGGTGCTGCTTTTCAACCTGCACTCGACCCCGATCCCGATGGAGGCCTGATGTCCGAGTTCGTGCTCGCCTATGACCATTCGCAGCCCGGCAGTGCGCCGCGCGCGATTCCGCAGCGCTGGCTGGGGCAGCCGTTCGCCCGCCAGTGGTCCACCGAAAAGCCCCGCGCCGACAAGGGCGCGGTCAGGAAGCCGGCCGATTCGGCCACCGACAAGAAGGAGTGAGCGATGGCCGGAGTCAAGACCCTCGCAGACCAGAACATCAAGATCGCGATGCTGACCAGCGTCCCCGAGGACCTCTCGGCGATTCCGCTGGCGTCGCTGACCGCCGCCGAGGACGTGTCCTGCCTGCTGGCGGCCTCGGGCACCCGATTCTCGGCGACCGCCTCGGAGACGATCGCCGACGCTGCCCTGTGCGAGTCGGCGAACACTCAGGTGTTCGGCGCCAGCAACTACGAGGCTTCCGCCTCGCCGTTCTGGTACCTCGACGCGACCACGGGCCAGTACGACGCGGACGACAACGTCGCGTACGAGGCGCTGCGCCAGAAGGGCAGCCGCGTGGTCTTCGTGTTGCGCGAGGGGCCCCGCTACGACGTGGCCTGGGCCGCCGGTGACGCCTACGAGGCCTTCGAGGTCATCACCGACAACCCGCAGCGGCCGACCGAGACCGGCGGCTGGGTGAAGCGGAACATCCCGCTGGCCGTCCAGCACGCCGAGTTGCACGGCGTCGTCGCCGCCACCTGACCCCGACCCCCGCCCGGCGTGCACGCGGGAGCATGCCGGGCGGGCCTTCCCGCACGATCCCGCAATCCCGCGAAGGAGAATCCCGTGACCAAGAAATACGACCCAAGCTTTGGCGACCCGATCGACCCGGACAAGAACTCCGACCTCGACCCCAAAGGCTTCGACCTGGCCGCATGGATCAGTGGCGTCCAGCCGGTCCGTCGGCGCGTCACCGTCTACGGCCGTGGCGACCTGCAGGCGGAGATCGACGAGCTTTCCCGAGCCGAGGCGCTGGCCCGCGGCGCCGACCGCAAGCGACTGGAGGAGCGGCTGGTCGAGCTGACCGCCGAGCTGCAGGACTCGGGCGTGGTGTTCGAGATCGAGGGCCGGACCTCGACCGCCGTCACGACGGTGGCGAAGGCGCTCAGGGATGGGGGCGTCCCGGACGAGGACATCGACCTCGGGCTGCTCGCTGCGCAGATCGTAGCCCCGCAGGTGACCCTCGAGCAGCTCCGCGACTTGCGCGCCAAGCGTGAGGCGGATGTGCTGCGTCTGGCCAGCGTCGCCGCGGACGCGAACTCGCGCCCGGTCGCCCTGGATCCGCGTTTTTTGCCCGCTGCCTCCGACTGAACCGAAACCGGTGGGTGCGCGATGCGCTCACCGCTGCCCGCGAGTGGGGCGCACAGCCGACGACAATGCTGGGCGTCCCTGCTGCGGACTGGTCGGAGGCCGACCGATTTCTCGCCATGGCCCTCACCTTGCACGACCGGGACCTGTGCCCGGGTGGGTGCGGCCACTACCTCGACGAGACGTCGGAGATGGACGGCTGGCACGAGGTGCAGCACACCGTCTGCGATGCCTGCCGCGCGCGGGATGAGAGTCAGGATCAGCCGCAGCCCGGCGAGCTGCGGTGGGTCAGGAAGACCGCTTGAAGATCAGCAGGCCGCGCTCGTTGTTCACCAGCTCCCAGTCGCGCTCGATGGCCCCCTCGATCACTGTCGTCTGGGGGATGGCATTGAAGGGGCGCGAGTCGTAGGTGGCGGTCGGTTCGGCGGTGGCGAACAGCCTGTCGAGGGTCTCGTCGGCCCCCCGGGTCGCCTTGGCGCGCCCCTTGTCCTCGGCCACGACCGCGCCGCCCACGAGGACGCCGAAGACGCCGAAGACGGCGAGGCCGATCACAGCGACGACGGCGATGCCGATCAGTAGCTCCATGACCCAACTGTATCGGAGGTGACCGGTGTCTGAGCGGCGAACCATCTCCGTCATCCTGCGCGCGCAGACCGACGACTTCGCCCGCGAAATGGGCAAGGCGTCCAAGTCGCTCGACGAGCTCGTCCGCAAGGAGGACAAGCACGGCACGGTCGCCCAGTCGACCGCGGGCCGAATCGTCCAGTCGGCCCGCCTGCAGGCCGACGCTTGGGGCCAGGTCGGCTCTACGATGCTCGGGGCCGGCGCGGCACTCTCGGGCATGTCGATCGCCGTCGCGAAGACGGGCATCGAGTACAACACGCTGCAGCAGACGTCCCGAGCCGCCCTGCGCGCGATTCTTGGCGGCGCCGAGCAGGCGAACGCGCAGATGGACAAGCTCGACGCTTTCGCGCGAACCTCGCCGTTCTCCAAGTCTGTATTCATCCAGGCGCAGCAGCAGATGCTCGGCTTTGGTATCGAGGCACGGAAGGTCGTGCCCTACCTCAGCGCGATCAATGAGGCCGTGGCCGCGACGGGTGGCAGCAATCAGGACATTGCCGAGCTGACGCGCATCTTCTCGCAGGTGCGGGCCGCCTCGAAGATCACGGCGACCGACTTGATGCAGTTCGGGCAGCGTGGCGTGGACGCCGCGGCCCTGATCGGCTCCCAGATGGGCAAGACGGGCGCCCAGATCCGCGACGAGATCACCGCGGGCACACTCGGCGCGGACGAGGCGCTCGACGCCCTCGCGGCCGGGATGCAGCAGCGATTCGAGGGCGCCTCGGCTGGCGTGAAGAACACCATGTCGGGCGCCATCGACCGGATCAAGGCCGCTTGGCGCGACCTGTCGTCGGCAGTCATGGAGCCCGCGGTCGGCAGGGAGGGTGGTGGCTTCCTTGTGGGCGCCGCCAATGGCGTCGCCGACTTCCTGCGGGTGATCGAGAAGATGCCCGCCCCGATCCGTGACTCCGGGGCTGCCCTCACCGCCCTGTCGGGCGTGGGGCTGACGGCCTTCGGTGCCTTCGCGATGGGGCTGCCGCGCATCCTGGAGACCGTCCGCGCCTTCCGTGAACTGAGCGCCGCGGTTCCCGCACTGTCGATGGGTATGCGCCTGCTCGGCGCGGGGACGCTGGCCGCCTTCGGTGCGATCGGCATCGCGGCTGCTGCGGTGGCCCTGTCGATGGGCTCGATCCAGCAGCAGCAGGCCGAGGCGAAGTCGCGGGTCGAGGCCTTCACGTCCGCCATGCAGGGCCAGACGGATGCCCTCAACGAGAACGTGCGCGCGGTCGCCGCCAAGCAGCTCGCGGACGCAGGGGCCTTCGATGCCGCCCGCACTCTCGGCCTGTCCCTGCAGCTCGTGACGGACGCAGCGCTCGGCAACGAGTCGGCATTGGCACGGGTGAGCGCCGAGATGGAGCGCCAGCAGGGCGCCGCCCGGGAGGCGGTCACGAACGCTTCCCGCCACGGCGAGAGCCTG
>DUPF01000209.1 GCA_012838445.1 Intrasporangiaceae bacterium
GCGCCCGGGCCGTCGGCGATCCACTCCGGCACCTCCTGCTGGATCCGGCCGTTGCGGGTGATGACCGAGCGGGTCGGCAGTTGCAGTTCCCGCCACCACAGCACGTCGGTCAGGTCGCCGAAGGTGCAGCACATCGCGATGCCGGCACCCTTGTCGATCTCCGCGAGCGGGTGCGCCAGGACCGGGATCTCGACCCCGAACAGGGGGGAGCGGACCGTCGATCCGGTGAGCGACGCATACCGCTCGTCATCCGGGTGGTGGATCAGGGCGACGACCGAACAGATGAGCTCCGGACGGGTGGTCTCGATGTAGACGGGCCCATCCGCACCATGGAATGCGACCCGGTGGTAGTGGCCCGGATAGTCGCGCGCCTCGAGCTCGGCCTGGGCGACGGCGGTCTGGAAGGTCACGTCCCACAGGCCGGGGGCCTCGGCCTGGTATGCCTCCCCGCGCCTGATGTTGTTGAGGAACGCGAGCTGGCTGGTCGCCCGGGAGTTGTCGTCGATGGTGCGGTACTGGATGTTCCAGTCGAGGCTGAACCCCATTCTGCGGAAAAGGGATTCGAAGGCCTCCTCGTCCTTGACGGTGAGCACGTCGCACAGCTCGATGAAGTTCTGGCGACTGATCGGGACCTCGGTCGCGGCCTTGCTCGAGGTCCGGTTGCCCTCGAACGGCGGGGTGAAGTCCGGGTCGTAGTGCATCGTCGCGTCACCGCGCACGCCGTAGAAGTTCTGCACCCGCTTCTCGGTCGGCAGACCGTTGTCGTCCCAGCCGATCGGGTAGAACACGTTGAAGCCGGCCATCCGCTTGTAGCGGGCCATGCAGTCGGTGTGGGTGTAGGAGAACACGTGGCCCATGTGCAGCGACCCGGACGCCGTCGGCGGGGGAGTGTCGATCGAGAACACGTCCTCGCGGCCGTTGGCGAGCGCCCGCTCCCGGTCGAAGGCGTAGGTCTGCTCCTCGCGCCATACCTGCGTCCACTTGTCCTCGAGGCCCTCCAGGGAGGGCCGCTCGGGGATCGAGGCAGCACGAGACGACGAGAGGTGGTGGGTCATGCGGGCCATCTTCCCAGACCGCCCGAGGTGGACCCAATCCGGATTCAGTGCTCGGCCGCCCACGCGGTGTAGAAGGGTGTCAGCCGGGCCCGGGCCCACTCCTCGATGGCCCCGGACTCCCGGGCCGCGGTGATCGCCGGGTTGGCGAGGGTGACGAGATGCTCGATGAGGACGTCGCGTTCCAGTCCGAGTTCTTCGAGCAGACCGGTGACCGGTTCCGGCGCATACACGGTGAGGACCTGGTCGATCGTCGGGGTGAGGAGCCGGGCGAGCAGACCGGTGCTCAGCACGTGCCGCAGCAGCGGCTCGGCGTGCTCGGTCAGGGCCTGGACGTCGGCGTCGCTGACGATGTCGGCGGCCTCGGCGAGGCGGGTCCGGCCGGAGGTGCGCAGCATCGTGTCGACGAGTTCGTGGGCCGGCTCACCGGCGAGGGTCTCCTCGAGGAACTCCCGGCTGTCGTTGAGGGTCGCCCCGATCTGGTTCTGGACGAAGCGGCTCAACTGCCGGTCGACGGTGCTCTCCAGCCCGGGGGCGGCGCTGCTCAGGCCGCGCTGGCCGAGGCGGATGAGGGACTGGGCGCCGGGCAGTCGGCGGGCGACGACGTTCTCGGTGAGCATGAACGCCTTGACGCCCTGATAGAGGACATGGGCGATGAGCTCGTGGTAGGCGGGGTTGTCCGTCACCGCCCGCACGAGCGCCCCGCGCAGGTCGTCGAGTTCGGAGAGCAGGTCGACGATCGCGTGCAGATCCTCGGCCCGGACGGTGTCGGCGACGGTCGCCGGGTCCGCCGCGACGGCGGCCCGGGCGGCGAGGAGGATGTCGACGGTCAGCCCGAGGAGGGCGTCGGTGACCTCGACATCGCCGATCGCGGCAGCGACGCCGGCGGCGGTCTCGGCCGCGGGCAGCACCTCGCCCACCGTCAGGGGCGCCAGCGCATCGAGGACCGCGTCGACCTCCTCGGCCAGGGTCGCGGCCACCCGCTCCGGCCCCCACCGGTCCACCTCGAAGCGGATATGGGCTTCGAGCATCTCGTTCAGTTGCGCCACGGCGACCACTCCATGGGTCTACCTCACCAGATGAACGAGAGACCCACCACATCGGAGGGTGGGATGTCCGCCCGGCAACTTACGGTCCCGTAGGGTAGCGCCCATGGAGCCCGTGTATCGCCCCGTCATCGGCCTTGCCCGCACGGTGTTCTTCGCGATGGGGCTCAAGTTCCGGATGATCGGCCGCGAGCACGTCCCGCGCACCGGCGGTGCGGTCCTGGCGATCAACCACTTCGGCTATCTCGACTTCACCTTCGCCGGGCTCGCGTTGCGCAAACACCGCCGGCTGGCCCGGTTCATGGCGAAGAAGTCGGTCTTCGAGCACAACATCACCGGTCCGCTCATGCGTGGGATGAAGCACATCCCGGTCGACCGCAGCGCCGGACTGAGTTCGCTGCAGGCGGCGGTGGCTGCCCTGAAGGCCGGCGAGATCGTCGGGGTCTTCCCGGAGGCGACGATGTCGCTGTCGTTCGAGCTCAAGGAGTTCAAGACCGGCGCGGCCCGGATGGCCCAGGAGGCGGGGGTGCCGATCCTGCCGTGCACCCTGTGGGGTTCGCAGCGGGTCTGGACCAAGCACGTGCCGAAGCGGTTGAACCGCAACAACACCCCGATCTACATCACCATCGGTGAGCCGATCCACGTCGGCCCGGACGACGACGTCATCGAGGTCACCGAGCGGTTGCACGCGATCATGGCGGCCCAGTTGGAGGAGCAGATGGCCGCCTATCCGCCACTCACCGGGTCGGAGTTGCGGTATGTGCCGGCTCGCCTCGGCGGGACGGCCCCGACTCCGGAGGAGGCCCGGGCCAAGGAGGAGCACGACCGGACCCGCAAGATCGACCTGTTCAACCAGAAGAAGGCCGAGAAGAAGGCCGCCGAGGAGCGGGCAGCCGGGCGGAAGCGGCGCAAGGGCTGGCGGCGCCGCGGCTGAGGGAGCTCCTCCTCCGGCGCGTCCCTTTGATCACACCCGCCACACCGGTAACTTTGGTGGCATGACCCGTCCTGTCCGGTCGCGTGTCCTCGCGACCCCGCTCGCCGTCGCCCTGGCGCTGACGATGACCCTCTCCGCATGCTCCCGGGACGAGCCGGAGCCGGGGCCGACGTCTCCGACCGAGACGGCGACGACCGAGCCGACGACTCCGACTCCGAGCAGGACACCGAGCGAGACCGCGACGACACCGGCACCGACCCAGCCGCCCACCCAGTCGCCGAGTCCGGCGACGCCGCCCGCGACCCAGGGGCCGGGGGCGACGGACACCCCGCCGGCCGGCGGCGGTGCCGACGAACTGGCCGCCTTCCTCCCCGAGGGGTTCCCCATCCCGGAGGAGTTGACGATCACCGGCGATCCGAGTCGCACCGACGCCCAGTCCGCGGTGACCTTCACCGTCCCGGACCCGGCGGCGACGTTCGAGTTCTACGCCACCGAACTGCCCAAGGCCGGATACACGCTCCTGCCGGGCAGCAGCGATCACTACAGCACCGAGGTGGCCTCCGGGGCGATTCTCGCGGAGAGTGACGACTACGCCCTCAACCTGCTCATCGTCGACGACGAGGTGCAGGTGGGGCTGACCCGCCGCTGACCGGACCTGCGCGCCGCTGGCCCGGGGCGCTCAGATCGCGCAGCCGAGGTGCGCGAGGGCCTGGCGCAGCAGCACCCCGTGCCCGCCGGGCATCTCCTCCAGGGTCGAGGGTGCCGTTGCCTCGGCCGGGGTGAGCCAGGCCAGGTCGAGGGCGTCCTGCTGCGGGGCGCAGTCCCCGGAGACGGGGACGATGAACGCCAGTGACACCGCGTGCTGGCGCGGGTCGTGGAACGGGGTCACCCCGGGGGTGGGGAAGTACTCGGCGACGGTGAACGGCTGCGGACTCGGCGGCACCTGCGGCAGCGCGACCGGGCCGAGGTCCTTCTCCAGATGCCGCAGCAGTGCATCGCGGACGAGCTCGTGGTAGAGCACCCGCCCGGAGACCAGTTCGCGCGCGATGGTCCCGTCGGCGCGGGCCCGCAGCAGCAGCCCGACCCGGATCACCTGACCGGAGCCGTCGACCCGCACCGGGACGGCGTCGACGTAGAGGATCGGCATCCGGCCGCGCACCGACTCCAGCTCCTCGCGCGACAGCCACGCCTCGCGGCGGTCGAGGTCGATGCCGGATCCGCCGGAGAACGCGTCATTGCCGAAGCTCATGGCTCCTAGTTCTATCAGCCGCACCGGTCGGTTGCCCGCCTCGCGTCCGGTCGATGACGAGCCCGAACGCGGCGCGTCGCGCGATCCGGCGCAGCGCCGCGAGCACCGCCGGCCCGATGAGCAGGATCGCGACGGCGTTGAGCAGCGATCGGCCCAGGTCCCAGCCGAGTGAGGTGCTCACGCTGAACACGATGAACCGGTGCAGGTTGTCGAGCACGGCGGCGCCCGGCACATACGACACCTGGGTGCCCAGGCCGACGGCGAATGGCCAGAACGAGAAGTTCATGATGATCCCGTAGCCCAGGCCGGCGACGATCCCGTATGCGACGAGCAGGCCCATCTCCGCCCTCCCGCGAGCCCTGGGCAGCAGTCCGGCGAACAGACCGACCCACGCGGCCGCCATCATCTGGAACGGCAGCCACGGCCCGACCCCGCCGGTCAGCAGCGCCGAGCCGAGGAGGGTGGTGGCGCCGAGGACGAAGCCGAACCCGGGCCCGTAGACGCGGGCGGCGAGGATGAGGAGGAAGAACACCGTCTCGAGTCCGGCGGTGCCGGCCCCGAGGGGGCGCAGCACCGCACCGATCGCGGACAGCACCCCGAGCATCGCGATCGCCTTGACGTCGAACCCGCCCCGGGAGACCTCGGCGAGGACGACGACGAGGAACAGCGGCAGCAGGGCGGCGAGGATCAGCGGGGCGACGGTGGCGTCGTCGAGACCGGAGCCGGGGACGACGAGCAGCGGCCACAGGAACGATGCCAGTCCGACGACACTGACCAGCGCGATCGCCAGCGCCGCTCGGGAGCGGATCGGGATGAGCCGGCTCTGCTCGTGCGGTGTCGGCGCCGCAGCGGCGGTGGCCATCACAGTGCTCCTGCCATCACAGTGCTCCTGACGCGGCGAGGGCCCCGCGCACCTGGGCGACCGTCAACCACGGTGCCGGGGCGAGGATTTTGCTCACCTGCGGCGCGAACGCCGGTGAGGAGACGAGGATCTCGTGCGGTGGGCCGTCGGCGACGATCTCGCCCTCGGCCATGACCAGGACCCGGTCGCAGACGCCGGCGGCGAACTCGACGTCGTGGGTGGAGACGATGACGCACTGTCCCGCGGCAGCCATGGAACGGACCAGGGTCGTCAGGGCGGCCTTGGCGGCGTAGTCCAGCCCCCGGGTCGGTTCGTCGAGCATGACGACCGCCGGGTTGCCGGTGAGCTGCACGGCCAGGACGAGGGCGAGTCGTTGCCCCTCGGACAGGTCGCGCGGGTGGGTGTCCGGGTCGATCCCCGGCACCATCGCGGCGAGCAGGCCCGCGCACGTCCCGTCCGCGGCGCCGCTCTCGGAGTCGGCCTGGCGGCACTCCTCGGCGACCGACTCCAGATAGAGCAGGTCACTGGCCGACTGCGGGACGAGGGTGACCGCGCGGCGCCGTCGGGACACGGGCAGGTCGGCCGGGTCGGTGCCGTCGGCGAGCCGCACCTGCCCGGCGGTGCGCACCCCGGAGCCCTGCAGCGCCCAGAGCAGGGAGGACTTGCCGGCACCGTTGCGGCCCATGACGACACTGACCGTGCCGGCGTCGAAGCCGACCGAGACGTCCTGGACGGCAGCGACCTCGCCGTAGCGGACGACGAGCCCGGTGGCCCTGATCGCCAGCCGACCACCCGTGCCGTCCCCGCGACCCCCCGCGCCGTCCCCGCCATAACTTCGCGATTGCGAAGTTATGGCGGCGGGGAGGACATCCGGTGGCAGGGTCGAGCGTCGTGCGGTGCGCCGGGCGTCCCGGATCGACAGCGGCACCGGCGACCAGTCGAGCAGCCGGGACAGCTCGACGATCGGCGGGGCGACCCGGGCGTCGGCCATGATGTCGGCCGGCCAGCCGTGCCGGACCTGTCCGGACGGGAGCACCTCGATGATCGAGTCGGCCAGGTGGATGACCCGCTCGATCCGGTGCTCGGCGACGACGACGGTCACCCCGAGGTCGTGTACGAGCCGGGACAGCGCGGCCAGGACGTCCTCGGCGCCGGTCGGGTCGAGTGCGGAGGTCGGCTCGTCGAGGACGAGGATCCGCGGATGCGCGGTGAGCACCGACCCGATCGCGACCCGCTGCTGCTGCCCACCGGAGAGGTCGTGCAGGTTGGCCCGCCGCAGCTCGGCGATGCCGAGCAGGTCGAGGGTCTCCTCGACCCGTTTGCGCATCACCGCAGGGGGCAGCCCCATCTGTTCCATCGCATACGCGAGCTCCTCCTCGACGGTGTCGGTGACGAATCCGGCGAGCGGGTTCTGCCCGACGACCCCGACAACGTCGGCCAGGTCCCGGGGCCGGTGCTCGCGCAGGTCGCGCCGGTCCACCTCGACCAGTCCGGTGACGAGACCGCCGGTGAAGTGCGGCACGTGCCCGCTGAGCAGGCCGAGCAGGGTCGACTTGCCCGAGCCGGTCGGGCCGATGACGAGGACGAACTCACCCTCGTAGATGTCGAGCGTCACGTCCCGCAGGGTCGGCTCGGCGGCCAGGTCGCCGCCGAGACTGTCGCCGTAGGTGACGCTGACGTCCTGCAGTCGGATCAGGCTCATGTGACGGCCTCCCGGACCCGTGGAGCCGAGCGGGAGGTGCGCGGCGGGGGAGTGAGGACCGCGGGGGCGGCCGCGAGGAGCAGCCCGACGAGGGCGAGGAGCGGCAGCGGCGGCCAGCCGAGCGGCTCGAGCGGCATGAGCAGCCCGTCCGGGGAGATCCGGCGCACGAGCACCATCGCCAGGGCGGCGAGGACTCCGCTGCCGACGGTCACCCATTCGGCGGCCCGCCACGGATCGGGACGGTATGCGGTGCGCCGGACCTGTGCACCGGCTCGCCGCAGCCCGGCCCCGCTGATGAGCAGGCCGGCCGCGAGGAGCGGCCACGTGGTCAGCGCGAACCCGGGGGTGACGAAGACGCCGTAGAGCCCGAGCATCGCGACGCACAGGCCGCCGAAGGTCAATGCGGTCGTGATCCGCTCCGCGCCCGGGTTGGTCGCGTCGCGGCGGCCGTAGCCGCGGGCGTCCATCGAGGCGGCCAGGTGGATGGAGCGTTCCAGGGTGTCGTGCAGGACCGGGATGGCGATGTGCCGCAGCCCGCGCAGTCCGCGCCGGGTGTCGCCGCGCAGGGTGCGGGCCCGGCTGACCCGCACGACGCTCTCGGCGAGTTGCGGGGCGACGCTGACGGCGACGACGAGCGCGGTACCGATGTCGTGCAGCGCCGCGGGGAAGGCCCGCAGCAACCGCTTCGGGTTCGCCAGGGCGTTCGCGGCCCCGATGCAGGCGATGATCGTCGCGAGCCGCAGACCCTCGTTGAGGGCGCGCAGCAGACCTTCGAGGTAGATCGTCCCGCCGAGGACGATCCCGGCCGCCCACGAGGGCAGGTCGATCGTCGGCAGCCGGACCAGTTCGACCGTCCCGAACTTCAACCCGACGAGCACGTGCAGCACGAGGCGCAGGACGACGATGACGCCGCCGAGGATGAGGTAGTACTTGAACGCCCGCGCGAACGGTGAGTCACCGCGCCGGGCGGTGACGACGAGGACGAGGACGCTGATGAGGAGGAGCAGGAGCAGCGGGTTCGTCGTCAGGCTCGCGACGACGGCCAGCGCGAGAGCCCACCCCCACCACGCCGCGGGGTGCAGCGGGCGGGGGAGGGTCTCGATCAGGGCGTCGGTCCAGCGGCCCGACGCGCGGGTCACTGCGCGTTGCGTCGCCGCCACCCCATCCAGGCCGCGGCACCCCCGAGTGCGGCGATGACGCCGAGTCCGGCGAGCGCCGGCCCGGCCGAGGAACCGCCGGAGCCGGCCGTCCCGTCGGAGGTCGGCGCAGCGGCCGCTGCCGTCGTGGGCTCGGTATTGCTGGACTCGGTCGTCGGAGGCGCACTCGTCGTCGTGGTCGGTGCCTGCGTGGTGGCGGACTCGGTCGGGGACTCACTCGGTGACTCGGTGGCGGTCCCGCTCGTCGTCGAGGCGCTCGTCGCCGGAGCGGTCGACGAGGGAGCCGGCGCTTTGGGCGCCGTGGCTCGGGGAGCCGTGGGCTTCGGCGCACTCGGCTTCGGTGCGGTGCTCGACGTGCTCGGCTTCGGCTTGGGCGCGGTCGTCGAGGTCGTCGGCTTCGGCTTCGGGGCGGTCGTCGACGTGCTCGGTTTCGGCGCCGGTGCCGGAGCGGGGGGTGCGATGTTCGGCGGGGAGCCGGCCCCGTAGGCCCAACCCTCGACGGTCCCCGGAGCCGGGTTGCGTGCATACGCACCGGTCTGGCTGTAGCTCCATGAGCCGCCCGGTTTGGCGTGCCAGTAGGACCAGTACGCACTCGTCGGCGGGGTGCGCACGCACGGGTCCGAGGACGGGGCGCCGTTGATCCGGCAGACGAACCCGGGCTGGGTCTGCACCTGGGTGATCGAGAACCCGGCA
>DUPF01000210.1 GCA_012838445.1 Intrasporangiaceae bacterium
AGAGGGCGTCGTCGATGAGTTCCACGTCGCGGAACGTGGTCTCGATGTCGCCGAGGAAGGGGCCGTAGGACATCCCGAGGAGCACCAGCCCGATCGCGAACCCGATGAACATGCCCCGGTGCAGCCGCAGGGCGAATCCGATCGGGGTCCGCAGTCCGGCGGTGGCGGTGGACCGGCCGCGACG
The DNA here is from genome assembly GCA_012838445.1 of Intrasporangiaceae bacterium. Lineage (GTDB taxonomy): Bacteria > Actinomycetota > Actinomycetes > Actinomycetales > Dermatophilaceae > F2B08. The sequence continues at coordinate 185 of DUPF01000210.1, forward strand.
GGCCGCCCGCATCCCGGCGCCGAGGTCGCGGCGTTCGCTCAGGAGCAGGCCGAGTCCGGCGAGGACGATCCCGGCAGCGAGGTTGAGCGCCAGCGGCCACCACCGGTCGTCGAGGTAGGGGAAGGTCCGCTGCGCCCACCCGATGGGGGACAGCCATGACAAGGTCTCGCTGGAGTCGGACCCGGCCGCGTCCCCGGCGGCCCGCAGGAGGTATGCGGCACCCACCAGAGCCATACCCAGACCGGATGCGCCGCGCGAGCTGGCGGAGAACTGGGTGGTGACCGCTGCGATTCCGGCGAAGGTGATCCCGACTGCGGCGTGCGCCGCCCCGTAGAGGAGGGACCCGCTCCAGGTGATGCTCTCGTCGCCGATGAGCGGGAGCAGGAGGACGAGCAGCAGCATGAGGGCGAGGTTGACCAGGATGGTGAGCAGCACCGCCGAGGTCAGCGGTGCGTGCCGGCCGACGATCCCGGCCCGCACGAGTTCGGCCCGACCGGTCTCCTCCTCGGTGCGCGTGTGCCGGACCACCATGAGCACGCTCATGATGCCGACGAGGATGGCGACGAAGCCGAGGATCTGGTGGCTGATGATCGCGCCGAGGGTGTAGTCGCTGAAGTAGTGCGCGGGGCCGGTGAAGGCCAGGCCGGCCGGTGAGGAGACGCTGGCGGCGGCTGTCTGGCGGTCGGCGGCGGTTGGGTAGACGGCGGTGAGGGCCAGTGAGATCCACACTGTCCCGAGGGACAGGGCGGCGAGCCAGACCGCGATGCGGACCCGGTCGCGCCGCAGGGCGAAGCGCAGCAGGGTGCCGGTGCCGGTGAAGGTGTTCATCACGCGTCCACGTTGTTGTGCTCGCGGGAGAGCTCGTCGCCGTAGTGGCGCAGCATGAGTTCCTCGAGCGTCGGCGGGTTGGAGGTCAGGGTGTCGATCCCGTGCTCGCTCAGGTGCCGGATCGTGGCGTCGAGGTGTTCCGGGTCGACGGCGAACGTGACGAGTCCGTCGTCGTCGCGCAGGTCGTGCACCCCGGGCCGGTTCGCGAGATCGGTGACCGGGCGCAGGGTTCGCACCTGCAGGTGGGTGCGGTTGAGGTGGCGCATCTCGACGAGGGTGCCGGACTGGACGATCTGCCCGTGCCGGATGATGCTGATCGTGTCGGAGAGCTTCTCGACCTGGGCGAGGATGTGGCTCGAGAGCAGCACCGTCTTGCCGGTGGCGCGCAGTTCGCCGACGACGTCCTGGAAGACGACTTCCATGAGTGGGTCCAGACCGGCGGTCGGCTCATCGAGGAGGAACAGGTCGGCGCTGGAGCACAGCGCCGCGATGATCGCGACCTTCTGCCGGTTGCCCTTGGAGTAGGTGCGGCCCTTCTTCGTCGGGTCCAGATCGAACCGCTCGATGAGTTCGTCACGACGGGTGGTGTCGAGTCCGCCACGGAGGCGACCGAGGACATCGATCGCTTCCCCGCCGGTGAGCGTCGGCCACAACTCGACGTCGCCGGGGACATAGGCGAGGCGCCGGTGCAGGTCGACCGCGTCGGCCCACGGGTCCTTCCCGAGGACGCTGACCTGGCCGGAGTCGGCGCGCAGGATGCCGAGGAGGATCCGGATGGTGGTCGACTTCCCTGCCCCGTTCGGGCCGAGGAACCCGTGCACTTCACCCTCCCGCACGGTCAGGTCCAGACCGTTCAGGGCGCCGGTGGAGCCGAAGGTCTTGACCAGGCCCTGGGTCGAGATGGCTGTGCTCATGGTGACTCCTTCGTGGAATCTGTCGTGGTACGTGGGGTTTTCGCGGTGGATGCCTGGGCGTTCGAGGTGTCGGCCGCGAGGGTGTGCAGGCTCTGCTGCAACTTGGTGGTGTAATCCGGGTTGATGATCCCGTGGGTGAGCAGGTCGGTCGTCAGGGCGGACCAGGTAGCCAGCGAGTCCGGGTCGCCACCGATGATGTCGACGCCGAGGAGTCGTTCGATGTGACGGTGCAGGACCAGCGTCCCGAGGCTCCACATGGTCAGGACCGCGACCTTCTCCTCGAGGCGGTCCATCGGCCGGATCACCCCGGAGGCGATGCCGTCGCGGGTGTAGTTGACCGCATCCTCGACCATGAGGTCGACGATATGGTCCACGTCGCTCGATCCGTCCGCGATCGTGCGGGCGAGGTAGGCCCCGATCGGGAGTCCCGCATACGTCTCGCGGATCAGGTGGAGGACGTTGCCCTCCATTCCTTCGGCCATGGCGCGGGTCTTGAGGTCCTTGATGAGCTTGGCGACGTGCTCGTCGCAGGCGGCGAGCAGGCCGGCCTTGCTGCCGAAGTGGTGGGTGATGAGGGGGGTGGTGACGCCGACGTCGGCGGCGATGTCCTTCAGGTGGGTCCGGGCGAAGCCGTGCTCGGCGAAGCGGATGAACGCGGCGTCGCGGATCCGGGCGCGGGTGGTGCGCTCCGACTGTTCCGACATGACATCTCCTCCCGACCCCTGCGGTTGTGGCTTTATCCGATACAGCAGACTGTATCCGATAAAGCCGCCCTGCGTCGACAGATGGTTCTGGGCCCGCTTTTTGCCCGAAAGCGGGCCCAGAACCATCCATCAACGGGGCGGCAGGGGGCCGGGGGTAGTTACCTACTCGCTCTAGTTGACATGACTGACTAGTCAGGCATACGATCTAGTTATGCAGTCAGAACAGTCGTGGCCGAGCGAATGGCTCCGCGGTGTCCTGGAGGTCTGCGTGCTGCGGATCCTCCTCGACGGGCCCAGCTATGGCTACGCAATCACGCAGGCGCTCGCCGAGGCAGGTCTCGGTGACGTCAAGGGAGGCACGCTCTACCCGCTGCTCGGCCGGCTCGAAGCAGCCGGCCAGGTCGAGGTCGAGTGGCGTCCGGGTGAAGCCGGCCCGGGTCGCAAATTCTTCGCGCTGACCACCGCCGGGCGCGACCACGCTCACGAGATCGCTTCTCGTTGGGCCCAGTTCACCACCACCACAAGGGCGCTCACGGACGGGGCGATCCACACCACCGGGAGGACATCATGACCGACAACACGCAGGACACGACCGGCCGACGCGGGCTCTTCGACGACCCGGGACGCATCGCCCCACACCTCGACAAGGACTGGCGCGACCGGTTCATCATCGAGGCCCGACTCCAGGGGGTCGACGGCAGCGCCATCGGCGATGCACTCGTCACCGCGGACACGCACGTCCAGGAGTCCGGGGAGAGTGCGCAGGAGGCGTTCGGAGACCCCAAGCAGTATGCGCGGGACACCGCCGCAGCCAGCACCGGATCACCCGGCACTGGTATGCCGTGGTCCGCCATCCTCGGCGCCCTGATCGGGCTCATCGGTATGTTCGGCGCAGTCTCGGCCGCCGGCGCCTGGCAGGAGGGCCAACGGCTCAGCGTGACGACCGGGACCACGGTCGCCCTGGTGCTGCTCATGGCGCTCGCGACGGTGGTGATCCGCTTCCGGAGTGCATTCCTGCGGCTCGCGGCCGAGCGGCGTATCCCGTTTCGTCCTCGGCGTGCCCGTGGTCGTCACCGCCCTCTTCGTCGGCATCTTCCTTCTTCTCCGACAGGAACTCTTCTCGGTCGGCGCAGGCACGGCCGGACTCATCTCCGTCGCGCTCCTCGCCGTCAGCTCGCTCCTCCTGCTGGTCGGGCTTCGCGATGACGACGACCTGATCGCGGCTCCGGGTGACCCGAGGGCGCCGAGCATTGCTTCCCGGGCCGTCGTGCCGCTCCTCCTTCCGGGGATGACGCTGCTCATGGTCGTCGGCTTCTGGCTGACGTTCAGCGTCTTCGGCTGACCGGCGGCCGCGGTTCCGGAGTCCTCAGCGCAGCGGCACGAACCGGAACCGGCCGGGACCGTACTCGATGTCGACGTCGTCACCGCGCCGGGTCGCGATGACCATCCGGTCCTTGACCGGGGTGACGAGGATGCCGCCGTCGGCGAGTTGGTCGACCAGGTCGCGAGGGAGTCGGCGCGCCTCGGCCGAGACGAGTATGCGGTCGAAGGGGGCCGCGTCCGGCGCACCGAGGGCGCCGAGTTGGGCCACCCGGACCGAGGTGTGGTGCAGCCCGGCCGCCTCGAGCGCCGCGCTGCTCTCCCGGACGAGCCGCTCGATGAGTTCGACGCCGAGGACCGAACCGGTCGGCCCGACCAGGTGGGCGAGGATGGCCGTCGTCCACCCGGACCCGCTGCCGACATCGAGGACTCGGTGTCCCGGCCGGACGTCGAGCAGGTCGATCATGAGGCGCACCGTCGACGGTTGGGAGTTCGTCGCCCCGTCGCCGATGCTGAGCGGTCGGTCCTCGTGGGCGAGCATGCGCACGGACTCGGGCAGGTAGTCGGCCCGCGGCGCCCGACGCATCGCCTCCTCGACCGTCGTGGCCGGCACGAACTCGTTCATCCCCATCCCGACACTGTAGTGACCGCCGCCATAACTTCGCGATTGCGAAGTTATGGCGGCGGGAGGGCACCGGGGTCAGGGCGCTCGACTGGTCAGAACGCCCGACTGGTCAGAACACTGCGCCGCTCAGAACACGGGGTCGCTCAGAACACCGGGCGGCCACCGGTGACACCGAGGACGGTGCCGGAGACGTAGGACGCCTCGTCGGAGGCGAGGAAGACGAAGGCGGCAGCGACCTCGATCGGGTGGCCGGCTCGCCCGAGCGGGG
>DUPF01000211.1 GCA_012838445.1 Intrasporangiaceae bacterium
GCAACACCACGCCTCCGCACGAGACGAACGGACCGGCGGCGCCGGCTCAGCGGGTGGCGTCGTGGACGAGGATCGCGATCTGCACCCGGTTCTCAACCCCGAGTTTGTCGAAGAGCCGGCCCACGTGGGTCTTGACCGTCGGCACGCCCATGAACAGTTCCGCCGCGATCTCGGCGTTGGACAATCCCCGCGCGACCGCCTCGGCGACCTCACGCTCCCGCTCGGTCAACTCGGCCAGGGCGGCCCTGGCCCGGGCCCGGTCGGGGTCCTCAGGTGCGGGCGGGGCAGCGACCGCGGCGATGAGCTGGGCGGTCACGCTCGGGGAGAGCATCGGGGCACCGCTCGCGACGAGCCGGACCGCCTCGACGAGCCGGTCCGGGGGCGTGTCCTTGAGGAGGAATCCGGCCGCCCCGCTGCGCAGGGCGCGCAGGACGTACTCGTCGGCGTCGAACGTCGTCAGGACGATGACCTCCGGCGGGTCGGGCAGCCCCCGGATCGTCTCGGTGGCGCTGAGCCCGTCCTGGACCGGCATGCGGATGTCCATGAGCACGACATCGGGCCGCTCGCTCCGCACCAGGTCGATCGCGGCGGCCCCGTCCTCGGCCTCCCCGACGACGGTGATCCCCGAGTTGCCGCCGAGGAACATCCGCAGCGCCGTGCGCACCATCGGGTCGTCGTCGACGAGGACGACCCGGATCGGGTCGGCAGCACTCATGGGGTCACGGTATCCGGATCGGGCAGCCGGGCCGAGACCACCCACTGCCCGGCACCGTCCGGACCCGCCTCGAGCGTCCCGCCGACGAGCGCCGCGCGTTCCCGCAGCCCGAGCAGTCCGAGCCCGGACCCGGGCGGTGCGTCGGCACCGTCACGCTGTGGTTGGCTCACCCGGACGGTGAGGTCCTGCCCGTCGCCACCGGTGACGGTGATCCGGACCGGGGCGCCGGGGGCGTGTTTGCGGGCGTTGGTCAGGGCCTCCTGCACGATCCTGTATGCGGCCCGCGCCGTCCGTTCGGCAACCTCGCCGGAGTCGTCGCTCAGGGTGACCTGAGCGCCGAGGGTGCGGGTCTCGGCGACGAGGGCGGGCAGGTCCGCGAGGGTCGGTTGGGGCGCCTCGGGCCGGTCGGTGTCGCCGCGGGTGAAGGCCGGATCGCGGAGCACGCCGAGGATCTCGCGCAACTCGGTCAGCGCGTCGCGGGCGTTGCGTTCGATCGTCTCGGCGGCGGTGCGGCGCTCGTCGTCGGACAGGTCCTGGCGGTAGTTCAGGGCGCTGGCGTGCATGGCGACCAGCGAGATCCGGTGGGCGAGGACGTCGTGCATCTCGCGGGCGATCCGGGTGCGTTCGGCGGCCTGGGCCTGGGCGACACGAGCCTCCTGCTCGCGCAGTGCGGCGGCGAGCCGCTCCTCGGCGGCCTGTTTCACGGCCCGTCGGGACCCGATCGCGTACGCGATGGCGGCGAAGGTCAGCGTCAGCGTCGCGGTGCTGACGAGTTCCCCGATCGGATGCGGTGGATTCGGATCGAGCGGACCTGTCACGACCCGGCTGTGGAAGATCGAGGCGCCCACCGTCAGCGGCAGGACGAGGAGGAGACCCTGGAGATGACGTCGTGCGGCGAGTGAGAACAGCGCGAGCAGGGCGGCTCCCGAGGCGGAGCTGAAGACGGCGGTGAGGACCGCCAGGACGCTCGCGATGAGGACCGGGCGGGTGCGTCGGTGGGTGGCCAGCCACACCGTGACCGGCAGGACGAGCAGGTCGATCACGGACAGCACCCGCCACTCCCCCGTGATGGTGGTCGGCAGCACCACCCAGACGACGACCCAACCGGCGGCACCGATGAGCGCGGCGAGAACGAGCCGCCAGGTCTGCTGCCACCGCGTGAGCGGGGCCGGTGCCGGGCCGGGGCCCATCGCCTCCCACACCCGTTGCCACCAGGGCAGGCGAGTCGCGGGGAGAGGTGCGTGTGGCATACCGCAAATCTAGGCGAGCACGTCGGTCAGGGGAGTCAGCCGCAGGTCTCGCGTCCGGCCCGGAGCCGATACCAAAGGATGACCCGGGTCGGGACCGTCGGTCGATGTGCGCGGTGCGGCCGGCAGGCAAGAGTGGAGACATGATCACGACCGAGCACCTCACCAAGAAGTACGGCACCTTCACCGCCGTCGACGACGTCAACTTCACCGTCGAGCCGGGCCGCGTGGTCGGCTTCCTCGGCCCCAACGGCGCCGGCAAGTCGACCGCGATGCGGATGATCACCGGCCTGACCGTCCCGACGCGGGGCCGCGCCCTCATTGACGGCAAACCCTATGCCCAGCTCGTCAACCCGGCCCGTCAGGTCGGCACGATGCTCGACGCCTCCGCCCAGCACCCGGGTCGGACCGGTCTGGAGACCCTCACTCTCGCGGCCCTGCAGATCGGCGTTCCGCGGTCCCGGGTCGGCGAGATGCTCGACCTGGTCGGGCTGTCCGGGAAGGAGGCCAAGCGTCGGGTCCGGAACTACTCCCTCGGAATGCGGCAGCGGCTCGGTCTGGCCGCCGCATTCCTCGGCGACCCGCACGTCCTCATCCTCGACGAGCCGGCCAACGGACTGGACCCGCAGGGCATCCACTGGATGCGCGGTCTGCTGCGCGACTTCGCGCGGCGCGGCGGCACGGTGCTGCTGTCCAGTCACCTCCTGCACGAGGTCGAGGCCATCGCCGACGAGCTCATCGTCATCAGCCAGGCCCGGATCATCGCCCGGGGCACGCTCGATGACCTGCTCAGCGACACCGCCACCGTCGTCCGGTCCCTCGACGACGACTCGCTGGCCACCGCGCTGCGCCAGGACGGGCACGACGTCACCGTGACCCCGGCCGGTCTGCACGTGCTCGACGAGCCCGAGGCCATCGGCCGGGTCGCCCTGGCGCACGGCATCGTCCTGCTCGAGCTGCGCCGCAACGAGCGCGCCGGACTCGAGGACCTCTTCCTCAGCCTGACCGCCGACAGCGACCGGACCGCCCAGCCGGCCGGCCCGAGCGCGAACGGAGCAGCAGCATGAATGCGACGACCCTGACCTCACCCACCCGCACACCCGAGAAGGCAGTCATGACACCACAGCCCGCATCCACGGCCGAACGACCCCGAGTCGGTGAGGCGCTGCCGGCGCCCCGGCCGGTCTCCTTCCTGCGGACGGTGCGCGTCGAACTGCGCAAGATGGTCGACACGCTCGCCGGCCGCTGGCTCGTCATCGTCACCCTCCTGATCGCGGTGATCATCATGGGCAGCTTCCTCTGGGTCACCAGCGACGAGAGGCACAACGTCGTCGAGCTGTTCCAGATCGTCGCCCTCCCGTTCAGCATCCTCCTGCCTGTCATTGGCGTCATGGCCGCTACCGCGGAGTGGAGCCAGCGCGCCGGCCTGGTCACGTTCACCCTCGAGCCGCGGCGCTGGCGCGTCATCGCCGCCCGCGTCATCGCCGGCACGTTCCTCGGCCTGGGTGTCGTCATCGCCACATTCGCCGCAGCCTGGGCCATCGGCGGCATCGCCGACCTGGCCGGCCTGAACGTGACCTACCACGTCGACGGGTGGCCCCTGTTCGGGCTCGTCGTGCTCCTGCTGCTCAGCGTCATCCAGGGCATCGCCTTCGGATTCCTCTTCCTCAACACCCCGGCGGCGATCGTCGCGATCCTCGCCCTGCCGATGGTCTGGCAGATCGGAGCAGGATTGAGCCAGCGGATCGCCGACCTGACCCCCTGGCTCGAGCTCAACACCGCCGCCCGTGCCCTGACCGCCGCCCCGGAGATGACCGGTCAGCAGTGGGCCCAACTCGGCACCGCCGTCGCCGTCGGCATCATCGTCCCGCTGGCAATCGGGTCCTGGCGGGTCATCCGCGGCGAAGTCAAGTAGGGGCCCGGACCCTCACCGGACGGGGCTGCGGTGCGCGGCGGGGCGCACCGCATACCCTGTCCGTCTCCCGTTTCCCGCCAATGGCGGGAAACGGCCACTGAGCAAGGGAACCGTTCCGGTGCCCAGTTGCTCTTTCCCGCCAATGGCGGGAAAGGAGAGAGGCCCGACGGGACCTGGTCCGGAGCCCGTCCGATTGCGCCGGACTTGACAGCGTCCGCTAGGTTCTGGTGCGAACGCACTCCTGTCGAACGTCAGCGACGAATCCGCTGCACGGGAGCGCAGATCGAGGTTTGAGCACGGTGAGTCGCAAACTCGTCATCGTCGAGTCGCCCGCGAAGGCGAAGAACATCTCCTCCTATCTGGGGTCCGACTTCATCGTCGAGGCCTCGGTGGGGCACATCCGGGACATCCCGACCCCGAGTCAGATGCCCGCGGACGTCAAGAAGGGCCCGTTCGGCCGCTTCGGGGTGGACATCGACGCGGATTTCGAGCCGTACTACGTCGTCGACCCGGACAAGAAGAAGAAGGTCGCCGAGCTGAAGCGGCTGCTCAAGGACGCCGACGAGGTCTACCTGGCCACCGATGAGGACCGCGAGGGTGAGGCGATCGCCTGGCACCTGCTCGAGACCCTCCAGCCGAAGGTGCCGGTCCGGCGGATGGTGTTCAACGAGGTGACCAAGGAGGCGATCCAGCGGGCCGTCAACGCGACCCGGGACATCGACACCGCCCTGGTCGATGCGCAGGAGACCCGTCGCATCCTCGACCGGCTCTACGGCTACGAGATCAGTCCGGTGCTGTGGCGCAAGGTCAAGCCGAAGTTGTCGGCGGGGCGGGTGCAGTCGGTGACGACCCGCCTGGTCGTGGAGCGGGAGCGCGAGCGGATGGCGTTCCGTGCCGCGTCCTACTGGGATGTCACCGCCGATGTCACCCCGGATGCGCCGGCCAACCAGTTCACCGCCCGGCTCACCGCGGTCGACGGGGTCCGGGTGGCGACCGGTCGGGACTTCGCCGATGACGGGACTCTCAAGAACGACAAGGTGGTTCACCTCGATCGGGCCAGGGCCGAGGGGATTGCGTATGCGACTCGCGCCGCCGATGTCGCCGTCACCTCGGTCTCGGAGAAGCCCTATCGGCGCAGCCCGGCGGCACCGTTCACGACGTCGACGATGCAGCAGGAGGCAAGCCGTAAGCTGCGGCTGTCGAGCAAGAATGCGATGCGGGTGGCGCAGCGGCTCTACGAGAACGGTTACATCACGTACATGCGGACGGACAGCACGACGCTGTCCCAGGCGGCGTTGACCGCGGCCCGGCAGCAGGCCCGGGACCTGTACGGGGCGCAGTACGTCCCGGATGCGCCCCGACGGTATGCGACGAAGGACTCCGGTGCCCAGGAGGCGCACGAGGCGATCCGGCCGGCCGGGGACCGGTTCCGCACGCCAGCCCAGGTGGCGGGGGAGTTGCGTGGCGACGAGTTCGCGCTCTACGAGTTGATCTGGAAGCGGACGGTCGCTTCGCAGATGGCCGATGCGGTCGGGTCGACTGCGACCGTCAAACTCGGTGCGACGCTGGATCCGGAGGCCCCGGCCGGGACGGTCGAGTACTCCGCGAGCGGCACCGTCATCACCTTCCGTGGCTTCCTCGCGGCCTACGAGGAGGGGCGCGACGAGCGGCGGAATATCGGCAAGAAGGACGAGGCGGAGCAGGAGCGGCGGCTGCCGAAGCTCTCCGAGGGGGTGGCGCTCGAGGTGGTGCGTGCCGACGCGGACGGGCACGAGACCTCCCCGCCGCCGCGCTACACCGAGGCCACGCTCGTCAAGGCGATGGTCGAGCACAACATCGGGCGCCCGTCGACGTATGCCTCGACGATCGGCACGATCCAGGACCGCGGCTACGTCCGCACCCGGGGCAGCCAGCTCGTCCCGACGTGGTTGGCGTTCGCGGTCACCCGGCTGCTCGAGGTGCACTTCAGCCAGCTCGTCGACTACAACTACACCGCGACGATGGAGGAGGGTCTCGACGCCATCGCCCGCGGCCAGGAGGGTCGGGTCGAGTGGCTGCGCAGGTTCTATTTCGGCGACGAGGCGACCACCGGGGAAGGGCTGCGCGACCTCGTCGACGACCTCGGTGAGATCGACGCCCGGGCGATCAGCACGATCGAGATCGGCGACGGGATCGTCGTGCGGGTCGGCCGCTACGGTCCCTATGTCGAGGAGGTGGTGCCCGCAGGCGTCGACCCGGCGACCGGTGAGATGACCGAGAATGCCGCGAGTGAGGTCGCGCCGAAGCGGGCCACGATCGGGGACGACATCGCCCCGGACGAGCTCACCCCGGAGAAGGCCCGCGAGATCCTCGCGGCCGCGGCCGACGATGGCCGGGTCCTCGGGCAGGATCCGGCGACCGGGCACGACATAGTCGCCAAGGCCGGCCGCTACGGCCCCTACGTCACCGAGGTGCTCCCGGAGCCGGAGGAGGGTGCGCCGAAGTCCCGGACGAAGGTCAAGCCGCGGACCGCATCCCTGTTCAAGGACATGGACCTGGCAACGATCGACCTCGACACGGCCCTCAGACTCCTGTCCCTGCCGCGGGTCGTCGGCACGGTCAGCGAGGTCACGACCGGGGCCGACGGGACCGAGTCGATGGTCGAGGTCCCCATCACCGCGCAGAACGGCCGCTACGGCCCCTATCTGAAGAAGGGCACCGACTCCCGCTCGCTGACCTCCGAGAGCCAACTCTTCGACATCACCCTCGAGGAGGCGCTCGCGATCTACGCCCAGCCGAAGACCCGCGGCCGGGCTGCCGCCCCGCTCAAGGAACTCGGCCCCGACCCGGCCACCGGCAAGCCGATGGTCGTCAAGGACGGCCGGTTCGGCCCGTACGTCTCCGACGGGGAGATCAACGCGACGCTGCGCAAGGACGACTCGCCGGAGACGATCACCCCGGAGCGGGGCGCCGAGCTGCTCGCCGAGAAGCGCGCC
>DUPF01000022.1 GCA_012838445.1 Intrasporangiaceae bacterium
ACGAGGCCAACGCGACCATCGGCGAGAAGATCGAGGTCAAGCGCGTGGCCCGCCTCGAGGGCGAGAACGTCGTGTCCTACCTCCACAAGACCAGCCCCGACCTGCCCGCGCAGATCGGTGTCCTGGTGGCGACCGAGGGCGGGGACGAGACGATCGCCCGCGACGTCGCGATGCACATCGCCGCGTTCAGCCCGTCCGTGCTCGACCGCTCCGAGGTCTCCGAGGAGACCGTCGAGAACGAGCGCCGGGTCGCCGAGGCCACCGCCCGCGAGGAGGGCAAGCCCGAGGCCGCCCTGCCGAAGATCATCGAGGGCCGGGTCAACGGGTTCTTCAAGGAGAACGTCCTGCTCGAGCAGGCCTTCGCCAAGGACGCCAAGAAGACGGTCGCCACGGTCCTCGAGGAGGCCGGCGCCAAGGCCACCGGGTTCGCCCGGTTCAAGGTCGGCGTCTGAGCCCCGGGAGTCGACTCCGAGAAGCCGCGTCCCGCATACCCATCAGGTATGCGGGACGCGGCTTTTCGCATGCCCTCACCGGGTCGGGCGGCGGGCAATCCAGATCAGCGCGAGGCCGAGCCCGAGCAGGACCAGGGCCGGGGTCGCGAAGATCCACGGGTTGAGCAGTTCCTCGCAGCCCTGAGCGGTCGCGGTCTGCCAGCACCGCTCACCGGGTCCGCCGCGGTTCATCCAGGTCACCCAGAGGAACGGGGTGCTCGCACTGGCGATGAGGACGCCGAGGATCAGGAGGATGTGGCGGGGGTCGACCGGGCTGCCGCGGCGCGCCATGTCCCAGACGAGAACGACGGCCAGAAGCAGCGCGATGGGGAGGAGGAACATGCCGATGGTGAACATCGCCAGGAAGGACAGGGCGAGCAGTGCGCCGACGACAAACCAGCCGATGATCTGCCCGGTCCCGGGGCCGCGGGATGTCAGGGTGGAGGGTGCGGTGTCGGCCATGACTGGTCCTTCCGGGTCAGGAGCTCGCCGAGGGCGGCGAGTCCGTCGAACTTCTCGAACAGGGACGTGGTCCGGTCGCGGTCGCCGCTCGTCTCGGCGAGCAGTTCCAGGCCGAGCACCCCGGCGACGAGGGCGTGTGCCAGATCGTCGATCGGCGCCGGTGCGGCCCAGGGGTGAGGTCGCAGGGCCAGTCGGATGGCGTCGGCGGCGAACTCGTGCCACGGCTCAAGGCGTGCCGTGACCTGGGCGCCGAGCCCAGGAACCGAGCGTGCGCCGGCCATCATCTCCACGAGGACCGCGACGTCGCCCGAGTCCAGGTCCTGTCGGATGACCTCATGCGCCGAGGCCAACAGGTCGCCGGATGTCGTCGCCTCTTCCAGCAGGGCCCGATAGGTCGTCATCCGGCGCTCACTGACGTCGTCGAGCGCCGCGAGCAGGAGACCGTGCACCGAGTCGAAGTGGTAGAAGACCTGGGACTGGTGGCATTTCGCCCGGGTGGCGATGCCGCGGGCCGTCGTTCCCGCGAAGCCGACGTCCTTGAGCGATTCGACGGCGGCGGTGATGAGCGCGGCGCGAGTCTGCAGCGCGCGCTGCTGAGTCCTGCGATCCCGCGGTCCGACCTCCCCGGTCACAGCGCCCTCCCTCGACTATTTTGAGCAACTGCTCAAAATAGTATCTGCCGTGGACCGACATCACAAGGGAGTGCGTCCACGGATGGGGCATTCGTGCGGAGGCCAAGTGTCGCTGGGGCAGCAGTGATCCTCCGCACGGACCGACACCCCCGCATGTGGCAGGATCAATCGACCACCCTTTTTCACCGCACCCCAGGAGACCTCTGGTGACCACCCCTGCGCCGAACCGCCCACGTCGAGTCCTGCTCAAACTCTCCGGTGAGGTCTTCGGCGGCGGCCGGATCGGGGTCGACCCGGACGTGGTCCGCGACATCGCCCGCCAGATCGCCA
>DUPF01000212.1 GCA_012838445.1 Intrasporangiaceae bacterium
GGCGGCCGGCGACCCGCCACGGCTGGTCGACGAGAGCGGCCACCCAGCCGTGCTGCGGCAGGGCGGCGGCCAGGGCGGCCAGGTCCGGGGCGTCGCGCTGCCCTCCTGCTCCGTGCGAGAGCAGGACGCTGCCGCGGGCCGGGCCGTGGGGCCAGGTGATCCGCACCCGGCCCGGACCGTGCGGGGTCTCGATGACCCGCACCTGCGGATCCGGTTCAGCCACCGATGATCTCCCCCGTCTCCGGATCGACGACCCCGACGAGTTCGTCGGCGGCGACGGGATCGATGAGGTGGGGACCGTTGGAGCGGTTGCTGCTCACCGCACGCGAGACCGGGTATGCGGTGAACCGGCCCGGTCTGGAGAAGGCCAGCAGGTCGGCGATATCGGACTCGTCGGTCAGCGCCGGATCGAGCCACGTCGACCAGTCCGCGGGTTCGAGGACGAGGGGCTGACGGTCATGGATCCGGTCCAGCCCCGGGTCGGCGTCGGTGGTGATGATCGTGAACGTCGTCAACCACGCCATCGGATCGGCACTGTCGGCAACGGTGCGGTCCCGCCAGAATTCGTACAGGCCGGCGAAGGCGATGATCGGCTCCTCCGGGTCGCTGATGAAGAACGGCTGCTTGCGGGGTTTGCCCTTGGCGTCGGTGGCGACCGGGGAGGCCTGCCATTCGTACCATCCGCGGGCCGGGACGAGGCACCGTCGGGACCGGGCGGCGGATGCATACGCCCGGCTCGTCAGGAGGGTCTCGGAGCGGGCGTTGATCATCCGCACCCCCGCCTTGACATCCCGCGACCACGACGGGACCAGGCCCCAGGTCAGGTGCCGCAGTTGACGCACCGCCTCCCCCGGCTCGGTGCCCTCACGTGCAGCCCGCGGGGCCCGGGTGAGGACGACGGGGGCCTGTTTGGTCGGCGCCATGTTGTAGTCCGGCTCCCCCACCGGCGGCTGCTGCGGGTTGACGAGGACCGACCGGCTCGGTTCGGCGCTCGCGTCGACGTCGATCTCGAAGGCCTCGATGAGTTCGTCGGGGTTGGCGCTGGCCGCATACCGTCCACACATCGCAGATCTTCCTTCCCGGACGCCGATGGGCCATGAACAGAGGCGATGGGCCATGAACAACCGACTAACGTAGACAAGGTTACGCACCCGAATCAGGAGGAACCGATGTCCCTCGTCCGCCGTGTCGCCCGCCCCATGCTCGCCGCCATCTTCATCGCCGGTGGGATCGAGGCCCTGCGCCGCCCCGGCAAGAGAGTCGAGGCGGCCCAGCCGCTCGTCGACCGGGCCGCCGAGCCGCTCGGCCTGCCGCAGGACCCCGAACTCCTCATCCGTGCCAACGGTGCCCTCATGGTCGGGGCCGGCGCGCTGCTCGCCACCGGTCGCTTCCCGCGGGTCGCCGCGGCCACGTTGGCCGGCACCCTCGTCCCGAGCACCATCGTCGAATACCCCTTCTGGGCGGCCGAGAATCCCGAGGAACGGCGCAGCCAGCTCGTGCAGAGTCTGAAGAATGTCGGTCTGCTCGGCGGTCTGCTGCTCGCAGCGGTGGACACCGAAGGCAAGCCCGGGCTGGCCTACCGTGCGAAGATGGCCGGTGACAGCATCGGCCGCACCGCGCGGACGACCCGTCGCGAGGCCCGAATGGCGGCCAAGCTCGCGGGCAAGGAAGCACGACTCAAGGCGAACCAAGCAACCAATGTCTTCAGCTGAACCTCCCTCTACCACGGCCGCGGCGCCGCTCACGCCCTCGGGCGATTGGGCGGCGCCGTTCGGCACCTCCCCCCTGGACGCGACCGTCCGCCTCCCCGGCAGCAAGTCGCTGACGAACCGATACCTCGTCCTGGCCGCCCTCGCGAGCGACACCTCGCGGCTGCGTCGACCGCTCCGGAGCCGGGACACCCTCCTGATGGTCGACGCACTGCGGGTCCTCGGCGCCCGGATCACCGACACCCCGACGACCGACCCGGCCGGCCCGGACTGGCTCATCGAGCCGGGCCCGATCGTCGGTGGCGGGGCGATCGACTGCGGACTGGCCGGCACCGTCATGCGGTTCCTGCCGGCCGTGGCCGCCCTCGCGACCGCCCCGGTCCGCTTCGACGGTGACGCCCACGCGCGGGTGCGCCCGATGTCCGCGCTCCTCGATGCGTTGACCACGCTCGGGGCCACCGTCGCCGACGACGGCCGCGGCACCCTGCCCTTCTCCGTGCACGGCGGCTCCGCCCTGCGGGGCGGCTCGGTGACGATGGATGCCTCCGCCTCGTCC
The DNA here is from genome assembly GCA_012838445.1 of Intrasporangiaceae bacterium. Taxonomy (GTDB): domain Bacteria; phylum Actinomycetota; class Actinomycetes; order Actinomycetales; family Dermatophilaceae; genus F2B08. The sequence goes on from DUPF01000212.1 coordinate 2,266, forward strand.
CAGTTCGTCTCGGCGCTGCTCCTGGCCGGGGCCCGCTACCCGGACGGCATCACCGTCCACCACGAGGGCGGGCCGGTCCCGAGCCAGCCGCACATCGCCATGACCGTCGAGACGCTGCGCGATGTCGGCGCCCACGTCGACGATGCCGAGCCGAACACCTGGCGAGTCGCTCCCGGGGAGTTGAACGGCCTCGACGTCGTCGTCGAACCGGACCTGTCCAATGCGGCACCCTTCCTCGCCGCCGCCGCCGTGACCGGCGGTCGGGTCCGGGTGCCCGGCTGGCCGGGGCACACGACCCAGGCCGGGGACGCGATGCGCACCATCCTCGACGCCATGGGCGCCGAGGTCCACCTCGACCGGGACCGGCTCGAGGTGTGCGGCGTCGGCGGGTTGCACGGCATCGACATCGACCTGCGCGACGCCGCCGAACTCACCCCCGTCGTCGCCGCCCTGGCCGTCCTGGCCGACTCGCCGACGTGGATCCGGGGGGTGGCCCACATCCGCGGCCACGAGACCGACCGGTTGGCGGCGCTGAGCGCCGAACTGAGCGCCCTCGGCGGTGACGTCACCGAGACCGAGGACGGTCTGCACATCCGCCCGAGCCGGCTGAACGGCGGACGCTTCCGCACGTATGCGGACCACCGGATGGTCATGGCCGCCGCCGTGATCGGACTGGCGGTGCCCGACATCGTCATCGAGGACGTCGGCACGGTCGCCAAGACGCTGCCCACCTTCACCACGTTGTGGACTCAGATGCTCACTGCCGGCTCGAGTGTGCGGGTCTGATGAGCGGGGCCTCCCGGTACGACCACTACGACGAGGACGACGTCCGGGTCCGACCGTCACGCCGGGGCAGCCGGCCCCGGAGCAAGCACCGGCCCCGACACGAGGACGCCGTCGACGGTCGGGTCATCGCCGTGGACCGGGGCCGATACCAGGTGCTCGTCGACGACACCCTCGTCACCGCGGTCAAGTCCCGCAACCTCGGCCGCAAGAGCATCGTCGTCGGTGACTCCGTCGCCCTCGTCGGCGACGTCTCCGGCGAACGGGACACGATGGCCCGGATCGTGCGCCAGAACCCCCGCACCAGCGTGCTGCGCCGGACCGCGGACGACACCGATCCGGTCGAACGGGTCATCGTCGCCAACGCCGACCAGCTCGTCATCGTCACGGCCCTCGCCGACCCGGAGCCGCGGCCCCGGATGATCGACCGATGCCTCGTCGCCGCCTACGACGCCGGACTGACCCCGATCCTCCTGCTCACCAAGGCCGACCTGGTCAGCCCGGACGACCTGCTCGCGCTCTACGGCGACCTCGACGTCCAGGTCCTCGTCACCGAGGTGACCTCGGCCGGCACCGACGGGCTGGACGAGGTCCGAGCAGCGCTCGCCGACCAGGTGAGTGTCCTCGTCGGCCACTCCGGCGTCGGCAAGTCGACTATCGTCAACGCCCTCGTCCCCGATGCCAGCCGGGCCACCGGCTCGGTCAACGTCGTGACCGGGCGAGGACGGCATACCTCCACCTCAGCGGTGGCCCTGCGCCTGCCGGACAACTCGGGATGGGTCATCGACACCCCAGGGGTGCGCTCCTTCGGCCTGGCACACGTGGACCTGGACCGGATCATCGACCACTTCCCCGAGTTGAGCGTCGGCACCGGGGACTGCCCCCGGTCCTGCTCCCACGACGAACCCGACTGCGGCCTGGACGAATTCGTCGCCCGGAACGCGAGCACCCAACCACACCTGGCGCAGCGGCTGGAGAGTCTGCGCCGCCTGTTGCGATCCCGCGCCGGGGAGGACTCCGACTGACTCCGGCGACCGCCGACGGATCCCGACCGTCGTCAGGCGTGCGGGTCGCGCGCCTGCCGGATCGCTTCGTCGCTGCCGACCTGGTAGTCCCCGGGGCTGCGGGTCGGGTCCATCATCTGGCGCTCGTCGACACCCGGGGCAGGGATGTCCTCCCCGAGGAGTTCCGCGGCACCCTCCCGCCTGAGTTCCGCAGCTGATCGCGTTTCTGGGACATGTCGGGGGACGAACGTGCAGGTCAGCGGTTCGCGGGGTGGTGACGCATCCCGAAACGCCTAGTGACACGACTGGGCGTGTTTGGCTGGCTTAGGCGCGTGTTGCCCGGGTAGCGTCTGGTGACATGTTCGTGAGGACGTCGTCGCGGCGGAACAAGGACGGCACCGTGGTGCGGTACCTGCAGCTGGCGCACAACGAGTGGGACCCGGCCGCCAAGACCGCGCGGATGAAGGTGCTGTACAACTTCGGCCGGGCCGAGGAGCTGGACCGGGCCGCGGTGCAGCGGTTGATCGGGTCGCTGTCCCGGCTGCTCGGCGAGACCTCGAGAGGCAGCCAGGTCGAGGATCAGGCCGGTGGGCTGCCCGGGCTGGGCTTCATCGAGTCCCGGCCGCTGGGCGGGGCCTGGGTACTGGACGCGTTGTGGACCCGGCTCGGGATCGCCAAGACGATGCGCACCCTGCTGAGCGGCACCCGCCGCGACGCCACCGTTGAACGGGTGCTGTTCGCGTTGGTCGCCAACCGTGCACTGGCACCGTCCTCGAAGCTGGCCGCCGCGGGCTGGGTCAACCGTGACGTGCACATTCCTGGCCTGTCCGAAGTCAGCGACGACGCCTGCTACCGGGCGATGGACTGGCTCCTGGCCGTCGAACCAGCCCTGGCCAAGGACGTGTACGCCTCGACCGCGGACCTGCTCAACCTGCAGGTCGACCTGCTGTTCTTCGAGACCACCTCCACCTACTTCGAAACCGAGACCGGCGACGAACCCCTCTGGCGCGACGCCAAGGGCAACCCCGTGGCCACCACCATCGACACCACCGCTGACGGCGACGGCGACGACGACGGCGGCGAGCTGCCGAGCGGTGCGGTCAAGCAGGCCGGGTTCCGCACCTACGGCAAGTCCAAGGACCACCGCGAGGACCTGCCGCAGGTCGTCGTCGGGATGGCCGTGACCCGCGAGGGGATCCCGGTACGGGTGTGGTGCTGGCCGGGCAACACCTCCGACTCGGCGCTGATCCGCCAGGTCAAGGACGACATGCGCGACTGGAACCTGGCCCGGGTGGTGTGGGTCGCCGACCGCGGGTTCACCTCAGCGGAGAACCGCCGCTACCTCCAACGCGCCGGCGGCGGCTACATCCTGGGCGAGAAGCTCCGCTCCGGCTCGGCCGAAGCCACTGCCGCGTTGGGGCGGGCCGGCCGCTACCAAGACGTCGCCGACAACCTGCGCGTCAAGGAAGTACGGATCAGCGAGAGCGAACGGTTCGTCATCTGTCACAACCCCGAGGCCGCCGACCGTGACGCGCTGGTGCGGACGGCACTGCTCGCACGGCTCACCGAGATGATCAAGAACTCCGACCCGCTCACCCCCACCAAGCGTGCGGAGCTGCGTGGGGTGATCTCCACCAAGCCCGGGCTGAACCGCTACCTGCGCGTCACCGACGGCGGCCTGCTGCGTGTCTCGGCCACCGCGATCGCCGCGGAGGCCAAGCTGGACGGCAAGTACCTGCTCCGCTCCAGCGACCCCCACCTCTCCGCGCAAGACATCGCGCTGGGCTACAAGCAGCTGCTGGAGGTCGAACGCGGCTGGCGCGACATGAAACAGATCCTGGACCTACGCCCGGTCCACCACCGACTCGAGGACCGCATCCGCGCTCACGTCGTCTTGTGCTGGCTCGCGCTGCTGCTGATCCGGATCATCGAGACCACCACCGGCGACACCTGGAACAACCTGCGCGCCGAACTCCAGCGGCTGTACGTGGGCACCTTCACCGGCCCGGCCGGCACCTACCAGCAGAGCACCGACCTCACCAGCGAGCAGGCCAAGATCCTCGCCCAGCTCGACATCACCGCCCCGCCCCGGATCCTGGACCTCGCCACCGCGGGCTGATCCTCCCGCCGGGACAGGGCTAGTGACACGCCGTGTCACCGGCCAAACACGCGTTTCCGCAGGTCAACCCCCACAACCGCGCCCCCAAGCAGTCACTCAGCTGCGGAACTCAGGTCCCGGTGGTCCACATCCGCGAACCGCGGGTCCGGGGTCTCGTCACTGACATCGACCGTCTCGACGATCTGACGCACCTGCGCGAAGTGGCACGCGCTGCGATGCTCGCCGACACCGTCGGGACGGGCGATGAACTCGGGGTCCTCGACCGAGCAGATGTCCTGGGCCTTGAAGCAGCGGGTGTGGAATCGGCACCCGCTCGGCGGGTTCGCCGGTGACGGCACATCACCGGTGAGGACGATCTGCTCCCGCTTGCCGCGCAACGTCGGGTCCGGGACCGGCACTGCCGACAGCAGCGCCTGGGTGTAGGGATGGGTCGGCCGCTCGTAGACCTCGTCCTCGGTGCCGAGTTCGACCATCTTGCCGAGGTACATCACTCCGACCCGGTCGGAGATGTGTCGCACGACGGACAGGTCGTGGGCGATGAAGACATAGGCCAACCCGAGCTCGGCCTGCAACTCCTCGAGGAGGTTGATCACCTGGGCCTGCACGGAGACATCGAGCGCGGAGACCGGCTCGTCACAGATGAGGACCTTGGGCTTGAGCGCGATCCCGCGGGCGATGCCGATCCGCTGGCGCTGACCTCCGGAGAACTGGTGCGGATAGCGGTTGATGTGCTCCGGGTTCAGCCCGACCATGTCGAGCAGCTCCCGCACCGCCTTGTCCCGCCCACCCTTGGGGACCACGTCACGGTGGATCTCGAACGGCTCGCCGATGATGTCGCCGACGGTCTTGCGCGGGTTGAGCGAGGTGTAGGGGTCCTGGAAGACGATCTGGATGTCGCGGCGCAGTTTGCGCATCGCCGATCCGGACTGCTTGTACATCTCGATGCCGTCGAAGTTCACACTGCCGGAGGTCGGCTCCTCGAGCCGCATGAGGATCCGGCCCAGGGTGGACTTGCCGCAGCCGGACTCGCCGACGATGCCGAGCGTCTCACCCTTGTGCAACTCGAAGGAGACACCGTCGACGGCCTTGACCCATCCGACGGTGTGCCGCAACACGCCACCTTTGATCGGGTAGTGCTTGACCAGATCGGTGGCCTGCAGGATGACGTCAGCCACGGAGCACCTCCTCGGCGAAGTGGCAGGCGGAGAACCGACCCGGTGCGACCTCGCGCAACTCCGGCACCTCCCGGGTGCAGATCTCCTGGGCCATCTTGCAGCGTGGGTTGAATGCACACCCCGGCGGGATCCGCGTCAGGTTGGGTGGCAACCCGCCGATCGCGGCCAGCGTCTGCCCCTTCTGGTCCAGCCGCGGGATCGACTCGAGCAGCCCACGGGTGTAGGGGTGGGCGGGGTCGGCATACAGGTCGTGGATCTCGGACTTCTCGACCAGACGGCCGGCATACATGACGACGGCACGGTCGGCGACATCGGCGACGACCCCGAGGTCGTGGGTGATGAGGATCAACCCCATCTGCCGCTCCTCCTGCAGATCCGCAAGGAGTTGCATGATCTGGGCCTGGACCGTCACGTCGAGGGCGGTGGTCGGCTCGTCGGCGATAAGGACGGCCGGGTCGAGGGCGATCGCCATCGCGATCATGATGCGTTGCCGCATCCCACCGGAGAACTGATGTGGATAGGCCTTGACCCGGTCCTTGGCCCCCGGAATCGCGACCCGCTCCATGAGCCGGATCGCTCTGGCCTGGGCGTCGGACTTGTTGATCCCCCAGTGCTGGCGGAACATCTCCGCGATCTGCCAGCCGACCGGGAAGACCGGGTTCAGGGCAGAGAGGGCGTCCTGGAAGATCATCGAGATCTCCGGACCACGGGTCCTGCGTCGCTCACTCTCCGGCATGGTGAGCAGGTCGTGGCCGCAATACTTGACCGAACCGGCGGGGATCTTCGCCGGCGGCATGTCGAGGATGCCCATGATCGCCTGCGCGGTCACCGACTTCCCCGAGCCGGACTCACCGAGGATCGCGAGGGTCTCGCCCTGGTCGAGATGGAACGAGACACCGTTGATCGCCCGGGCCACCCCCTCGTCGGTGTGGAACTCGACATGGAGGTCCTCGACCTCGAGGAGTCGGCCGTCCTGCGGGACATAGGTCGAGGTGTGCTTCGCTGCGCTGGTCGTCTCCCGCGGGGAGTCCACGCTCAGATCGGTCATCGCAGTCTCCTCAGCGGGTCTTGGGGTCGAAGGCATCCCGGACCGCGTCCCCGAGCATGATGAAGGCCAGGACGGTCAGGCTGAGGAACAGGGACGGGAAGATGAGCATGTGCGGGGTGGTCCGCAGCCCGACGAGGGCGTCGTTGATCATCACACCCCACGAGATGACCGGTGGGACCAGGCCGATCCCGAGGAAGGACAGCGTCGCCTCGACCGCGATGTAGGCACCGAGGTTGATCGTCGCCACGACGATGATCGGGCCCATCGCGTTGGGCAGGATGTGCGAACGGATGATCCGCAGCGGACTCGCCCCGAGCGCCCGCGCGGCCTGGACGTAGTCATTCGGGAGGACCTGCAGCACCGAGGAGCGCATCAGCCGAGCCAGGGATGGCCACCCGAGCAGCGAGATCGCCGTGACGACCTTGAGGATGACGAGGAAGTAGGGGTCACCTTTGGCCGGGAAGGCCGACATGAAGAGGATCGCACCGAGGAGCAGCGGGATGGCGAAGACCATGTCGGTCAGTCGGGACAGCAGCGCATCGACCCAGCGGCCGTAGAAGGCCGCGATGACACCGATGATGGCACCGAGCGTCGTGGTGAAGATCGTCGTGAAGACACCGACGAGGATCGAGGCGCGGGCACCGTAGATGACCCGGGAGTAGATGTCGTAGCCCTGGATGTCGCGTCCGAACCACGCATCGGCGTTGGGGCGCTGCCGGGCCTCCTGGAGGACGGCGTGGCCGGGGTCGGTGTTCGTGAACAGGCTCGGCCAGAACGCCATGACGACGAAGACGGCGATCATGACGGCCGAGATCCAGAACATCGGGTTGCGCACCAGTGCCCGGCGCGCATCGGCACCGAGGGAGCGGGCCTCACCGACCGGGTTGGCGGCGTCACCACCGGGTGCAGCAGTGGGAGCAAGTGACTCAGTCATGGCTGATCCTCGGGTCGAGAACGCCGTACAGCAGGTCGACGATCAGGTTGACGAACAGGAACACGATGACCAGCGCGGTAACCGCGCCGACGACGGCGACACCGTCGCGCAGTTGGATGCTGCGGAAGATGTATCCACCGATGCCCTGAATGTTGAAGATCCGCTCGGTGACGATCGCGCCGCCGAGGAGGGAGCCGAAGTCGAAGCCGATGAAGGTGATGACCGGGATCATCGAGTTGCGCAGCGCGTGCAACCCGATCGCCCGCCGCTTCGTCAATCCCTTCGCGATCGCGGTGCGCACGTAGTCGGCGCGGAGGTTCTCGACGAGGTTGCTCCGGGTGAGCCGGGCGATGTAGGCCACCGAGAGTGAGCCGAGCACGATCGCCGGGAGCAGGAGTTCATACGTGGTCGCCTCGGAGGACACCGTCACGGGGAACCACCCCGCCCGCACCCCGAGGAAGTACTGCAGTACCGAACCGATGACGAAGACCGGGATCGAGATGACGACCAGGGTGCTGACCAGGACGAGATTGTCGATGAATCTGCCTCTTCGGATCCCGGCGAGGATGCCGGCCGCGATGCCGATGACGATCTCCGTCGCGACCGCCATCAGCGCCAACTGCCCGGTCACCTTGTAGCGCTTGGAGAGGTCCTCGGTGACCTTCACGCCGTACTGGTTGGTGCCCAGATCGCCCTTGGCGACCTGCCCGAGATACTTGGCGTAACGGATCGGGAGGGGGTCATCGAGGTTGTACTTCGCCCGGTACTCCGCGATGTAGGCGTCGGGGCACGGTCGCTCACCGCACTTGCCGGCCGTCGGGTCTCCCGGGAGAGCGAACACCATGGCAAAGATGATGAACATCGTTCCGAAGATCACCGGGATCATCTGGAGCAGACGACGCACGATGTACTTGCCCATGGCACCTCCTTGTCAGCGTTGTGTCGGGCGTGACTTTACCCATGTGTCACTGCGGATGCAGCGAAATCGCCGGGCGCGGCGGCCCGAACATGATGATCGGCCTGCCGGGTCGGGCCCGGCAGGCCGATCATCATCAGATGCGACAGGTGTCGCGGTCGATCATTACTTGACCGTGATGGACGCGTAGTCCGGCACGCCGAAAGCGTTGATCTTGACCGGGTTGACCTTCTCGGACCACCCGATGACAGCCTTGCCGTAGTACATCGGGATGGACACCATGTCCTGGGCGATGATCGACTCGGCCTCCTGGTAGAGGGTGTTCGCCTCGTCCAGGTTGTCCGCCGCAGCGGCCTCGGCGAGCTTCTTCTCGAACTCCGGGTTGTCGTAGGGGCCGTAGTAGTTGCTGTCGGCACCCTTGGCGTAGAGCGGCGCGAGGAAGTTCTCGATGGACGGGTAGTCCATCTGCCAGCCGAGTCGCCACATACCCTTCATCTCACCGTTGCTCAGCGCCGTCAGGTAGGTCTTGAAGTCGACGACCGGGGTCGCGGTGCAGGTGATGCCGAGCGCCTGGCTGATGCTGTTGCAGGTGGCCTCGGTCCACGCCTTGTGGTCGCCGTCACCGTTGTAGCTGAGCGTCAACTCGCCGTCGTAGCCGCCGGCGGCGTCGAGCGCAGCCTTGGCCTTGGCCGCGTCGTAGACACACGCCTCGCCACACTGGTCAGCCTTGTAGCCGTCAACGGCCGGCGGCACCCAGCCGGTGGCGGGGACGCGGGTGTTGTTGAAGATCTGCTGGTTGATCGTGTCGCGGTCGATCGCCATCGAGATGGCCTTCTTGATCGCCGGGTCGGCCAGGCTCGGGTCGGCGACGGTGTCGATACCGATGAACTGGATGACACCGGTCTCGGCCTCCGCGTTGCGGTCACCGAGGTCGCTCTTGTACTTGTCGTCGATGAGCGCCGAGTTCGGGATGCTCGTGAGCACGTCGACCTGACCGGCCAGGGTGTCGTTGTAGGCGGCATCCATGTCCTGGTAGATCTTGAAGGTGATCTTGTCGAGCTGGCCACCGAACTCACCGGAGTAGTCGGCGAACTTCTCGACGACGATGCTCGTGCCCTCGTTGTACTCGGTCAGCTTGAACGGACCGGCACCCACGGGGGCCTTGCCGAAGGCCTCGGGGTCGGCGAAGAAGGAGTCGGGCTGCGGGGCGAACGCGGTGTAGCCCAGACGGACCGGCAGGTTGGAGACCGGCGCGGTGGTCTTGATGGTGAACGTGTAGTCGTCCACGACGGCCAGCCCGGACAGTTCCTCGACCGTCGCGTCCTCGGCGCTGACGTCGCCGTAACCCTCGATCGGCTCGAAGAAGTAGCTGCCGCTCTGACCGTTGGGGCCGAAGGCGGTGTAGTTCCAGGCGTCGACGAAGTTCTTGGCCTTGACCTCGGTCCCGTCGTGGAACTTGTAGCCCTGCTTGATCTTGACCGTGAAGTTCTGGTTGTCCTCGGTCGTGATCTCCTCGGCGATGTCGTTCTCCGGCGCGGCGTCATCGGCGTTGTAGTGCACGAGCTTGGCGGTGATGGTGTCGAGAATGTTGCCACCACAGGTCTCACTCGTGTTGCCGGCGATGAGCGGGTTCTCCGGGGTGCAACCGTTGACGACGATCTCGCCGCCCCCGGCGCCCGGCGCTGCGCCGGTCTCGGTGCCGTTGCCTGTCCCGTTCCCTGCCGGGGTGCCGCTGTCGCCACCACAGGCGGTCGCCAGGAGCGCGACCGCCGAGATGCCAGCAATGGCAATCGTGCGAGCGGTTCCTCGCATGGATTGTCCTCCTTGATTCGAATCGCCCCGGGATCCCCAGAGGCGCGTTACGAGTCGACCGTCCCTGCGGGACGACCGACACGTCGCCGCAGGAGCGGCGAGTGCAGTCCTTATGTAACTCCTCCACCAAGGTTCCGGGGCGCAGACGCGACAAGTCGAGACCTAACTGTGACCAAGCCGGGAGCACCGTGGTTCGCCGCCTGTCCGAGAATGCGCCGGCGCCACGAGGAACACGGACGGCAACGCACGATCCGAGGTGCACGATCCGGACTCCCTCCCACTCCGCCGGGCTCCGCCTCCCGACGTTGGCGACCCGACCGGGGTAGATTGCGAACGTGGCCGGATACGACGATGATCTCCGCCTCGCGCACGTCCTGGCGGACGCTGTCGAGCGCACCACCATGTCACGCTTCCTCGCCGAGGACCTCGTCGTCGAGACCAAGCCCGACCTGACCTTCGTCTCCGACGCGGACCGGGCCGCCGAGGAACTCATCCGCAGCCAACTGGCCCGCACCCGGCCCCGTGACGCTGTCGTCGGCGAAGAGTCCGGCACCTCCGGACGCGGCCCGCGGCACTGGGTCATCGACCCGATCGACGGCACCCACAATTTCGTCCGTGGTGTCCCCGTGTGGGCGACCTTGATCGCCCTCCTCGACGAGCACGACGTGCCGGTCGTCGGCCTCGTCGCCGCACCGGCCCTCGGTCGACGGTGGTGGGCCGCTCAGGGTTCCGGCGCCTGGACCGGACGGAGTCTGACCTCGGCCCGTCGGATGCACGTCTCCGGCGTGCACCATCTCTCCGACGCCTCCATCTCCTATTCGAGCCTCGGTGGCTGGCGCGAACTCGGTCGCAAGCAACGCTTCCTCGACCTGCTCGACGCGGCCTGGCGCACCCGCGCCTACGGCGACTTCTGGTCGTACATGATGGTCGCCGAGGGTGCCGTCGACATCGCCTGCGAACCCGAACTGGCCCTCTACGACATGTGTGCGCTCGTGCCGATCGTCACCGAGGCCGGTGGCCGGTTCACCTCCCTGGACGGGGTCGACGGTCCGCACGGCGGCAACGCCGTGGCGACCAACGGCCTGCTCCACGAGGCCGTCCTCGGCTACATCGGCACCGCGGGGGACTGAACTCGCCGGACGGTCAAGCGGGAACGACCTCGACATCGCCGATGCCGAGCGCACTCACCTGGTCCGCGTAGGCGGTTGCGTCGCCGACGACCACGACACACCATCGCGATGGGGCGAGCGTCGCATACACCGCGTTGAGCCGGTCCGGGGTCAGGGCGAGGGTGTCCTCCCGGGTGCGGGTCGTGAAGTCGAGGTCCAGTCCGTCCATGAGCAGGCCCGAAGCCTCGTCCGCGATCGCGTCGGCGGTCGCGAAGCGCCCCGGAGCGGTGCCTGCGATGAAGTCGATGCCGGAGCGGACCTCGTCCTCGGTGAAGGCGACCGCCGCCGGGTCGAGCAACTCGGTCAGGATCCGCAATGACTCGACCGTCGCATCGGCACGCACCGAACCGGACGTGAGGAACAACCCACCGACCCGGCGCGCCCGCACGCCGGATCGGATCCCGTAGGTGTAGCCCTTCTCCTCCCGCAGCACCGCGTCGATCCGGGCGTTGGGAGCGCCACCGAGGAGGAACCCGATGACCGGATACGGGGCCCACCCGCCGGCAACATGCCGGTCCGGACCGGACCAGCCGAGGGTGACCTCACTCTGCACCGAACCGGGCCGATCCACGAGGACCACCCGGGCCGCGTCCGGCGCCAGCCTCGGAGCCAGCGAGTCCGGGCTCGTCGGCGCCCCGGCCGACTCCCACCTCGCCAGGGACCGATCGAGCAGCGCCTCCAGATCCACTCCCCCGAGCGCCCCGGCGACGACGAGGCTGGCACCGCGCGGGCCCACCTCCGTCGTGTGGAACTCGACGAGATGATCCCGGGTGATCGCCGCCACCGTCGCCGCCGCCCCGGCCGTCGGACGGGACGCCCGCTCCTGCGGATCCCAGAGCGTCGCGATGAACTGCCGGGCCGCCCGGTGCGGTGCCGACGCCCGCTCTTGTTCGATCTCGGCCAGCCGCGCAGTGCGCAACCGGCGCACCTCGTCCTCGGGGAAGACCGCTTCTCCCAACGCCTCGGCGAGCAGGTCCAAGGCGGTGCCCAGGTTCCGCAGCGGTACGTCGACATCGACGAGCAACGACGCGTCGTTGACGCCGGCGGAGAAGGCGATGCCGTAGCGCTCCAGGAGCGCCGCATACTCCTCGGCCGAGTGGCGGGTGGTCCCCTCGTCGAGGAGTTGACTCATCAGCGCCGCGACCCCCTCGACCTCCCGCGGCTCGGCCGTCAAGGGCAGCGGGACGACGAGACTGACCGTGATGACGTACTGGCCGGGTATGTCGTAGGTGACGACCCGCAGCCCGTTGGGCAGGGTCCGGTCGCTCGACGCGGCCGGGAAGGCCCACGGACCCGGAGGTGCGACGGCGGGACGCTGCAGACTCATGCGGCCTCCTCGGAGGTGTCCTCGACGAGGTATGCGACGCATACCCGATGCTCGGGCCGCAGCCAGGTGCGCGCGGACTCGTGCACCCGCTCCAACGGGATGGCGAGCAGTCGGTCCAGGGCCGTGTTGATGTAGTGCGGGTCGTCGTGGAGCAGGGTGTAGTGACTGATCAGGTCCGCCCGCTCCTCACCGCTGGCCAACGCCGACAACCAGGCCCGCTCCGCGTGGGCCTTGACCGCCTCGAGCAACTCCGCACTCGGGCCGGTCTGCAGGAACTGCTCCAGTTCGGCGGCCACCTCCGCCTCGATCGCATCGGTGTCCGCACCGGGCGACACGTCGACGATGACGAGCCCGAGGGAGGCGCCGTCGATGAAACCCATCGCGTGGGCCCCGATCGAGGTGGCGACCTGCTCGTGCCGGACCAGTCGCTTGACCATCGCCGAGGACGACATCCCGGCCAGACAGTCCAGGGCGAGGGCAGCGGCCAGGTAGTCGTCGGAGCCCTCGGCGGGCAACCGGAAGGCGAGGTGCAGTCGGTCGTTGGGGACCTCGCGGCGTCGGTCCACCCGGACCGGACCGGCGACGGGAGCAAGTTGCTCCCCACGCCCCCGGGGCGGTTCGACGCGGTGCGTCAACCCGCCGAAATACTGCTCCACCAGAGCGAATCCACGCTCCGGGCTGATGTCACCGACGAGGGTGAGGACGGTGTTGTTCGGGGCGTAGTAGCGCTGGAAGAACGTGTGCACGTCCTCGAGGCTCGCGGCGTCGAGGTCCTCCATCGAACCGATCGTCGGGTGATGGTAGGGATGCCCCTCCGGGAAGGTCGCGGCATAGACGTCGGTGAGGGCGTTGCCGTAGGGCTGGTTGTCGTAGCGCTGCCGCTTCTCCTCCTTGACGACGTCCCGCTGGTTGTCCAGGTTGTCCTGGGTGACCGCGTCGAGGAGGTGTCCGTGCCGATCCGACTCGAGCCAGAGCGCCAACTCCAGGGCCCCGACCGGGACCGTCTCGAAGTAGTTCGTTCGGTCGAACCAGGTCGTCGCGTTGAGCCGACCCCCACCGGCCATGAGCAGCGCGAAATGCTCGCCGCTGGCGACCGACCGGGAACCCTGGAACATCAGGTGCTCGAAGAGGTGGGCGAAGCCGGTCCGGCCCGCCTCCTCGTGCCGGGACCCGACCCCGACCCACAGGTTGACGGTGACGACCGGCACCGTGTGGTCCGGGGAGACCACGATGCGCAGCCCGTTGCTCAGGGTGCGTTCATGGATCGGATAGTCCAGCGGCATGGGGACACCATAACGACGCGGCCGCACCCGATGGCGCGCCTGTCCGGGCCGCCCGCGTCAGGCCGACCCGCGGTCCGCGTCCGGCTCGGGCCGGGAGTCCAACCGCTCCAGGGCGGTGCGCGCATACACCTGCTGGGCCGTCGCCGTCCGCTCGGCCCGACCCCGGCCGAGGAAGCTGACCGCCCAGTGCAGCAGCGTCGTGACCCTGTGCTTGAAGCCGATGATGTAGACGAGGTGCACCGCCAGCCACAGCAGCCACGCGATGAACCCGCCGAACTGGAACCGGCCGATGCTCGCCACCGCGGAGAAGCGCGAGATCGTCGCCATCGACCCCTTGTCGCGATAGCTGAACGGACCCCGCTCCGGGCGGCCGGTGAGGCGGCGGCGCACCTGGTCCGCCGCATACCGCGCCCCCTGGATGGCCACCTGGGCGACACCGGGATAGTCGTTCAGGGTCGCCATGTCCCCGACGACGAAGACCTCCGGGTGACCGGGCAGGGTCAGGTCCGGTTGGACGGCGATCCGGCCGGCCCGGTCCAGTTCGGCCCCGGTCTGTTCGGCGAGTTGGACCGCGAGCGGGGAGCCGGAGACCCCGGCGGCCCAGACCTTCGTCATCGCCGGGATGCGGGACTCGGTGCCGTCGGCGTCGCGCACCGTGACCCCGGTGTCGTCGAGGTCGGTCACGAGGGTGCCGAGGCGGACCTCGACCCCCATCTTCTCGAGGCGGCGTTGGGCCCGCTCGCCGAGTTTGTCGCCGAAGCTGGGCAGCACCCCTGGGGCCCCGTCGAGGAGGATCACGCGCGCGCTCGTCGGGTCGATGCTGCGGAAGTCACGTTTGAGGGTGCGCCGGGCCAGTTCCGCGATCTGTCCGGCCATCTCGACCCCGGTCGGGCCGGCGCCGACGACGACGAAGGTGAGCCAGGCCCGCTCCTCGGCCTCGGTCGTCGCGAGTTCGGCGACCTCGAAGGCGCCGAAGATCCGACCCCGCAACTCGAGCGCGTCGTCGATGCTCTTCATCCCGGGTGCGTGCCGGGCGAAGTGGTCGTTGCCGAAGTAGGACTGACCGGCGCCGGCGGCGACGAGGAGGGTGTCGTAGGGGGTGATCGTCTCCTGGTCCAGGAAGGTGCTCGTCACGGTCCGGGCCGCGACGTCGATCCCGGTCACCTCCCCCATGACGACCCGGGCGTTGGCCTGCCGGGCGAGGATCTCCCGGGTGGCGGGCGCGATCTCCCCCTGGGACAGGATCCCGGTCGCGACCTGATAGAGCAACGGCTGGAACAGGTGGTGCGAGGTGCGGGCGATGAGGGTGATCTCCACATCGTCCCGGCGCCGCAGCGCCTGGGTGAAGAAGAGCCCCCCGAAGCCGGAGCCGATGACGGCGATGCGATGTCTGCTCATGTCCCCTCCAACACCGGCCGGGGACGGGGTATGCCCCTGGCCCGGTTAGGGTGATGGAGTCGACGCGGGCGCCGGATGGCTCCCGCTTTCTACCGAGAGAGACGCATGTCACACGACAATCCGACGGGTGCTGTGCCCGGCGACGGACCAGGTGAGCCGACGAACGAACCGAGGGGGGCCGCTGCCCCGCAACCGGCCCTGCAGGAGGGACGCCGCCAGCGCCTGCCGTGGGTGGCCCCGGCCGTCATCCTCATCGTCGGGTTGTTCCTCATCGGCGGGGTGATCCTGGCCAGTTCGTCGACCGGCGGTGGATCGCCCACCGCGCCGGCGACCGGCGCGGAGCAGCAGACGACACCCGAGGAGGAGTCACCTCAACAGTGGGAGCCGGGGCAGCAGGAGGAGCAGCCACCCGACTTCTCCCACATGGAGACCCGTGACCCGGACGACCTGCTCGCCTTCGGCCCGGTCGATGCACCGGTCGGTCTGATCATCTACTCGGACTACCAGTGCCCCTACTGCGCGCGGTGGAGCCACGACACGCTGCCCCTGATGATGGAGGCCGCCCAGGCCGGTGACCTGCGCATCGAGTGGCGCGACGTCAACATCTTCGGCGAGCCGTCGGAGAACGCCGCCCGGGCCACCCTCGCCGCCGCGATGCAGGACAAGATGTGGGAGTTCCACGACGCCCTGTTCGTCGACGGAACGACCCGCTCCGGCCCGGAACTGGAGCGGGACGGGCTCATCGCGATCGCCGACGAACTCGGGCTGGACACCGAACGGTTCGCGGCCGACTTCGACAGCGAGGCGGTCATCGACCAGATCCGCGCCAACGCCAACGCCGGTCGCAGCATCGGCGTCGCCTCGACCCCGGCGTTCCTCCTCGGCGGCCAGCCGATCATCGGGGCCCAGCCGACCGAGGTGTTCCGCGCCGCGCTGGCGCAGGCTCTGGAGCGGGCCGGACAGTAGGCAACTCCTATGGAGATCGGTCTGCTGACCGCCTTCCTCGGTGGTGTGCTCGCGCTGCTCAGCCCCTGCGGGGCGCTGCTGCTGCCGGCGTTCTTCGCGACCGCGTTCAGCACCCGGGCCCGGCTGCTGCTGCACGCGACGGTCTTCTACGCCGGCCTCGCGGCAACCCTCGTGCCCCTCGGTCTCGGACTCGGCGCATTGGGCTCCCTGTTCATCGAGCACCGGGACGTCATCATCGGCGGCACCGCGGTGGTGCTCGTCGCCCTCGGCCTGGCCCAGGCGCTCGGGTTCGGCTTCGACCTGGCGCGGGTGCTGCCGGGTGCCGACCGGGTCCGGCAGGAGTCGGCGGCCCGCTCAGGTCTGCTCTCGACCCTGCTCCTCGGAGCGGCCAGCGGGGTCGCCGGGTTCTGCGCCGGCCCGATCCTCGGGGCCGTCCTCACCCTCGCCATGGTCTCCGGCGACAGCGTCCAGGCCGGGCTGCTGCTCGCCGTCTACGGCGCCGGGATGGTCGTCCCCCTCACGGCGATCGCCGCCGGATGGGAGCGGCTCGGGGACCGCGGCCGGGCCAGACTGCGCGGACGGGGCTTTGTCCTGCTCGGGCGAGAACTGCATACCACCTCCGTCGTCACCGGTGTCCTCATCGCCGTCGTGGCGGTGCTGTTCTGGCGGACCAACGGCTTCCTGACCATGCCGTCGCTGCTGCCGACGACGACCCAAGCGTGGCTGCAGGCGCGGCTCAGTATGCTCTCCGGCCCGCTCGTCGACATCCTCGCCATCGGCCTTGCCGTCGCTGTCGCCCTGTCGATCTGGTGGGCCACGACCCGTCGCCATACCTGACTCTCCCCTCCCCTGTCGACAGATGGTTCTGGGCCCGCTTTTCGGCCAGAACCGTGACCAGAACCATCCGTCAACGGGAGGGATCAGCGCCGCCAAACACAATCAGGCCCGGAGATCCACAGTGGATCTCCGGGCCTGAATTCGTAGCGGGGGAGGGATTTGAACCCTCGACCTCCGGGTTATGAGCCCGGCGAGCTACCGAACTGCTCCACCCCGCGTCGGCTCGAGCTTGTGTCGGCCCGCCTACTCTACGTGACGGGTCATCGAGAACAAAATCGCCGGTGTGGGAGCGAGCAGATCGAGGTCAGGGAGCGGTGGTCTCCTCATCCGTCGGTTCGGTCGCCGCATCCGTCGGCGCGGTGGGCGTCGGGTCGGGGACCTCGTGCGGCGAGGCCTCCACAGCGCGTTTGATCGCCTCCTGCAGCCGCTCCTGAGCATCGCCGTATGCGGTGAAGTCACCGCGGCGCAGTGCGGCCTGGCCGTCGCGATACGCCTTGTCGATGTCGGCGAGCGCCTGGGCCAGCGCCACCGGGTCACCCTCACGCGGGGTGTCCGGGTCGGGCGAGCCGGGAGCATCCCCGGTGTCGACATCCTCGTCACCGGCGACGGCTCCGGAGTCACCGCCGAAGAGACCGTCCAGGGCCTGGTTCAGCGTGGTGCCCCACGCGACCTCCTTGCCGAACACCGCGATCGTCGCCTTGTTCTGCGGGAAGGAACCAGCCTCACGCTGGGCCTGGACATACATCGGCTGGATGTAGAGCAGACCGCCACCGACCGGCAGGGTGAGCAGGTTGCCGAACGTCAGTTGGCGTCCGCTCTGCCGGTTCTGGGCGATGAACTGCGAAAGGTTGAGCTGCTCGGACGGGTCCTGCGAGCGTTCGGTGGAGACCTCGATCTGGTTCTGGACCTGACCCGGTCCGTCGATCGCCGAGGCACGGGGCAGCTCGAGCAGCCGCAGCGTGCCGTAGGAGTCGGCCTTCTTCCCGGCCTCCCGTCCGGCGTCGGCGTCGGCGGCGAGGAAGCCACGCAGGATCTCCCGGCCGCTACCGGTCGGGATGAACGTCGTCGTCAGCGAGAACGTCGGCGCGTCCTGGTCCGGCATCGCGAGGGACTGGTAGTAGGTCGGCACGTCCTGGGTCGCGTGCGTCGGGTCCTTCGGCACCGCCCAGAAGTCCTGACCGGTGTAGTAGGAGCCCGGGTCGGTGACGTGGTAGCTGGACAGCAGGTAGCGCTGGATCTTCAGCAGGTCCTGCGGGTAGCGGACATGGGCCATGACGTCGGCGGACATCTCGCTCAGCGGCGTCAACGCACCGGGGAACGCCCGGCCCCAGGCGGCCATGATCGGGTCCTCGGTGTCCCAGGCATAGAGGTCGACGGTCCCGTCGTAGGCGTCGACGGTGGCCTTGACCGAGTTGCGGACGTAGTTGACCCGGCCGGCACCGACGGTGATCAGACTGGTGCGTTCGGTCACCGAGTCCGATGTCGCCACCTGCAGGTCGACGACCCGGCTGTATGGGTAGCGCGCCGTCATCGTGAACCCGTCGACGATCCACTTGATGCGCCCGTCGACGACCGCCGGGTAGACGTTGCCGTCCAGGGTCAGCCACGGGGCGACCCGCTGCACCCGCTCCGCCGGCGTCCGGTGGTCGAGGATGCGCGACTCCGAGTTGACGAACTCGGAGAGGAGGAAGTTCACATCGCGGTACTTCAGGGCGTAGGCGACCTTGCGCAGGAAGCCCCCGACAGCGACACCACCGTTGCCCTCATAGGTGTTCAGGACGTTGCCGCCGGCACCTTCGTCGTCGGGGTAGTCGAACTCGCGCGGTGCCGCTCCCTCGACGTCGCCGACGATGGAGTAGAGCGGGGAGTTCTCACCGAAGTAGATCCGCGGCTCGAACTGGCCGGCGTCGGTGTCATCGCGCAGCCCGCCGGAGAAGAAGACCGGGTCTCCCTCGGTGGTGCGCCGGTTGCCGTAGGCCCCGATGAATCCGTAGCCGTGCGTGTAGACGGTGTGGTCGTTGACCCAGTTGCGCTGGTTGGCCGGCACCCCGTCCAGGTTGATCTCCCGAGCCGCGACGACCGAGTCGAAGACCTCCCCGTCGATGTCGTAGCGGTCGACGTCGAGGACCTCCGGGAAGGCGTAGTAGGGCCGCAGGCTCTCGAACTGCCGGAACGTCGGGGAGACGATGTTCGGGTCGACGAGGCGGATACCCGGGATCGTCTCGGCATCCTGACGCAACTGGCCGGCCTCGACATTGGTCACCGCGTCATAACTGGTCCGCTTGATGTCGTCGATGCCGTATGCGGCGCGCGTCGCGTTGATGTTGCGCTCGATGAACGGCGCCTCCAGGGCCCGCTCCGACGGCTTGACCCGCAGCGACTGGACCAGCGCCGGATAGATCCCGCCCGCGACGATCGAGGTGATGACGAGCAGGGCCACGCCGACGATCGGGATCCGCCACGACCTGGTCCAGATCGCGGCGAGGAACATCAGGGCGCACATGACCGCCGCGACGGCGAGGATCGCCTTGGTCGGCAGGACCGCGTTGGCGTCGGTGTAGGCGATACCGGTGATCAGGCCGCCTTCCTTCGCCGTGAGGGCATAGCGGTCCAGCCAGTAGACCCCGGCCCGCACCAGCGCGAGCAGGGCACCGAGGACACCGACGTGGATGAATGCGGTCCGCGTCGACGGACCCCGGCCCGGAAGTTGGATCCCGCCGTAGATGTAGTGCGTCACCAGTGCCGCGATGAGCGACATCGACAACGCCACCGTCGCGAAGCCGAGCAGGAAGGAGAAGAACGGCAACTGGAAGACGTAGAAGCCGGCGTCGAGGTTGAACTGTGGGTCCCGGGTGCCGAACTCGCCACCGTGGCGCCACATCAGGTAGGTCTCCCACTGGGCCCCCGACGCAGATCCGGCGAGCAGACCGAGGACGGTGGGCACCACATACATCGACAGCCGTCGCACCGGTTCGATCGCCTGGCGGTACTGCTCGAGGACCTGCTGGGCCGGCGTCGTCGGGACATAGATGGGTCGGGTCCTGTAGGCGATCGCCATCGACGCTGCCACCAGGGCGGCGACGATCAGGGCACCGACGACGAAGAGCAGCACCCGGGTGAACAGCACCGTGGTGAACACGCCGCGGAACCCGACCGAGTCGTACCAGAGCAGGTCGGTCCACAGACCGGCTGCCCAGGTGCTCAGGCTGGCGAGGACCGCCAGCGTCACGAGGGTGATGACCAGCGGGCTGCGCCGCCGATCCGGCACCTGGCCCGGGCGCGGAGCGCGAGGCCCGCGGGGACCACCCCCGCCTCCCCC
>DUPF01000213.1 GCA_012838445.1 Intrasporangiaceae bacterium
GACATGACGGTGCGGGTCCTCGTCGTCGACGACCACCCGGTCGTGCGGGCCGGACTCGAGGCACTGCTCACCGCCCGCGAGGAGATCGAGGTCGTCGGATCCACGGAGGACGGCGCGCAGGCCGTCACCCTGGCCCGGACCCTGCGACCCGACCTCGTCCTGTGCGACCTGCGACTCGGACCCGGCCCGGACGGGGTCGAGGTGACCCGGTCCCTCCTCGGTGACCCCGGCATACCCGTCCTCATCCTGACCACCTATGACCACGATCGGGACATCCTGCGGGCGGTCGAGGCCGGTGCGGCCGGGTATCTGCTCAAGGACGCCGACCCGGACGACATCGTCGCCGCCATCGTGCGGGCCGCCGCCGGGGACACCTCTCTCGACAGCGAACTCACCGAACGGGTGGTCGCCTCGATGCGGACCCGACAGGCCGGACTGAGTGAGCGGGAGGTCGAGGTCCTCGCGCTCGTCGCCGCCGGGCGGACCAACCGGGAGATCGCCGGCGACCTGTTCGTCAGCGAGGCGACGGTCAAGACCCACCTGGTCCATGTCTACGGCAAACTCGGGGTCGACAACCGGGTCTCGGCGGTCGCCCGGGCCCGCTCCGCCGGACTCATCGACTAGCGGTGCCGCACCGGGGCGGATACTGGAGTCATGGCACAGTCAGAGAAGCTGCCCACCGCGGGCCTGTCGATCGCGTATCGGATCGGGTGGCAGTTCCGCCGGGTCCTGTTCACGCTGTTCGGTCCGGCCCAGCTCGGCGCGCAGAGCGACCCGATCGAGCGGCTCAAGACCGAGCGACGCCGCAAGAGTGCAGCAGCGGTGCGAGCCCGCTCCACGGACTGACGATTGCGTATGCAGTCCGCACCCACCATTGATCTGAACGCCGATCTCGGTGAGTCCTACGGGAATTGGCGCATCGGCGACGACGCCGGCATGCTCTCCGTCGTCACGAGCGCGAACATCGCCTGCGGGTTCCACGCCGGTGACCCGCTGACGCTCGCGCGGGCGTGCGCGCTCGCCGCCGAGCGGGGGGTGACGATCGGGGCGCAGGTCGGCTACAACCACCTGCCGGGATTCGGACGGTGGCGGATCGACATGCCGACCCCCGAGCTGACCGCCGATGTCATCTATCAGATCGGCGCGCTGGACGGCTTGGCCCGGGTGGCCGGGACCCGGGTCGCCTATGTCAAACCGCACGGTGCGCTCTACAACACCGCGGCCGTCGACGAGCGGCAGGCCCAGGCGGTCGTCGACGCGGTGGCGGCCTACGACTCCTCGCTGCCGATCCTCGGGTTGCCCGACTCGGTGCTGCTGCGCTGTGCAGAGGCGGCCGGTCTGCGGACGATCCGGGAGGCCTTCGCGGACCGCGCCTACCGCCGCACCGGTCGGCTCGTCGCGCGACACAAGCCGGGGGCGTTCATCACCGACGACGACGCGGTCGCCGCGCGGGTGGTCCGGCTCGTCCGCGAGGGCGTGGTCACGACCCGCACCGGCCGGGAGGTCGCCATCGAGGCCGACTCGGTCTGTCTGCACAGCGACACCCCCGGAGCGGTCGACAAGGCGTATGCGGTGCGCACCGCCCTCGAGAACGCCGGGGTGGTCCTGGCCCCGGTCGTGCCGCCTCCGGCGCTCGGCTGAGACCGGGCTGCGATGATCTCCGTCCGGGTGCTGACGATGGGCGACTCGGCCGTCCTCGCCGAGTTGCAGTCGATCGACGAGGTCCTCGCGCTCATCGCTGCGGTACGCGAGACCCTCACTGCCGCAGGCGAATCGGTCGAGTTCGTGCCGGGAGCGCGGACCGTGCTCGTCCGCGCTCGGCCGGGCACCGACCTGGACACCGTGCGGGCCGCCATCGGTGCGGCTGCGTTGACGATCGAGCCGGCCACGGTCGGTGCGACGCCCCCGGTCGGCGATGTCGTCGAGATCCCCGTCCGCTACGACGGTCCCGACCTGGGCGAGGTCGCCCGGCTGTGCGCCCTGACCGAGGCGGAGGTCGTCGCCGCGCACACCGGCACACCGTGGCGGGTCGCGTTCGGCGGCTTCGCCCCGGGGTTCGCGTATCTCGTCGGCGGTGATCCGCGCCTCGAAGTGCCCCGGCGGGCCGAGCCGCGCACCCGGGTCCCCGCCGGTTCGGTCGCGCTCGCGGGGGAGTTCAGCGGTGTGTATCCGCGGACCTCGCCCGGCGGCTGGCAGCTCATCGGCACCTCCGACGTCGTGCTGTGGGACGCCGAGCGCACTCCGCCCGCACTGCTCCAGCCGGGCACCTGGGTCCGCTTCGTCGCCCTGCCCCCCACCTGACAGCGCCCCCGACCCCGTCGACGGATGGTTGTGGGCCCGGTTCCGGGCCAGAAGCGGGACCAGAACCATCCGTCAACGAGCACCCCCACACTCGACGGATGGTTGTGGGCCCGGTTTCGGACCAGAAGCGATGCCGGAACCATCCGTCAACGAGAGAGGCGGCGGCCTACGGTGGGCGGTGTGACCGGCAGCAGCCCCGACCCGCGCCCTGAGATCGGCCCGCGCGATGAGATCAACCCGCGCCCTGAGACCGAGCGACCCCTCGCGTCCGGCGCGCGCCTGGAGATCATCGAGCCGGGGGCGCTCGCGCTCATCGAGGACCGGGGGCGCCCCGGATACCTCGAGGTCGGCGTCGGGCACAGCGGGGCGGCCGACCGCGCCGCGCACGCCCTCGGCGCCCGGCTCCTCGGCAACGACCCGGACACCGCCGCCATCGAGGTCACCATGGGCGGACTGCTCGCCCGCGCCCACGGCCGCCTCCACCTCGCCCTCACCGGTGCCCCCGCCCCCGCCACCATCGACGATCGTCCGGTCGCGCACGCGACCCGGCTGACCCTGCACGACGGTCAACTGCTCCGGCTGGCCACACCGACCCACGGACTGCGGACGTATGTGAGCCTGCGCGGCGGCGTCGACGTCACCCCCGTCCTCGGGTCCCGGTCGACGGACACCCTCTCCGGGATCGGGCCCGCCCCGCTCCAGCGGGGCGATCTGCTCCGGATCGGCACCGACTGCGCCGACCTGCCGGCCGCCGACCACGCCCCGCACCCGGCACCCGATCCGAGCGGACCGGTCACGCTGGAGATCCGTCCCGGGCCGCGCGCGCACTGGTTCGACATCGACCTCATCGAGGAGCCCGGCGCAGACCGCACAACTACAGATCACCCGACCGCGACCGCACCGACGTGGACCGTGAGCGACCGGCTCGACCGGACCGGGGTCCGACTCACCGGGACGCGACCGCTCGAGCGGAGCACCGCATACCGATCGGTCGAACTGGCGAGCGAGGGGATGGTGCCGGGTGCGATCCAGGTTCCGCCGAGCGGTGAGCCGGTCATCTTCGGCGTGGATCACCCTGTCACCGGCGGATATCCGGTCATCGCCGTGGTCCGGGACAGCCATCTGGATCGGGTGGCCCAGCTGCGCCCGGGGGACACGATCCGGTTCGCTCCGGCGCGCTGACGGGTCGGTCTGGGGCGCGTGCCGGTGCTGCCGCGGACCCTTGCCGACATGAGAGAATGACCCACATCACACTAGGAGGTGCGCATGTCTGCCGATCAGACCTGGCCGCAGGCCGACCCCGGAGAGAGCGAAGAGGCCGAGAAGGCCCGTCGTGGAGCCTTCACTTCACGCAGAGTGTTCATCTTCGCCGCGATCGGGTCCGCCGTCGGACTCGGGAACATCTGGCGCTTCCCCTACGTCGCCTACGACAACGGCGGTGGGGCGTTCATCATCCCCTACCTTGTCGCGCTGCTCACCGCGGGCATTCCGTTCCTGTGGTTCGACTACGCGCTCGGGCACAAGTTCCGCGGCTCCGCACCGCTGAGCTTCGCCCGGCTCAAGGAGAAGTTCGAATTCATCGGCTGGTGGCAGGTGCTCATCTGCTTCGTCATCAGCGTCTACTACGCCGCCGTGCTCGCCTGGGCGCTCAGTTATACGTTCTTCTCCGTCAACAAGAGTTGGGGCAGCGACACCGAGAGTTTCTTCATCGGCGAATACCTCAAGGTCGGTGAGGCCGGCGTCCAGATCTCCGTCGTGTGGAGTGTCCTGGTGCCGCTTCTCGTGGTCTGGGTCGGCATCGGGCTGATCCTTCTCCTCGGCGTCCAGCGCGGTGTCGGGCTGAGTTCGCTGATCTTCATCCCGCTGCTCGTCCTGGCATTCCTCATCCTCGTCATCCGGGCGATCACCCTCCCCGGTGCCGCCGAGGGTCTGAACACCCTCTTCACCCCGAACTGGGGCGCCCTGGCGCATCCCGGGGTGTGGGCCGCTGCCTTCGGACAGATCTTCTTCTCCCTGTCCATCGGCTTCGGGATCATGATCACCTACTCCTCCTACGTCAACCGGAACACGGACATGACGGGCTCCGGCATGGTCGTCGGATTCGCGAACTCCAGCTTCGAGGTCCTCGCCGGCATCGGTGTCTTCGCGGCCCTCGGCTTCATGGCCCAGGCCAGCGGCGTCGCCGTCACCGAGGTCGTCACCGCCGGGGTGGGGCTGGCATTCATCGCCTTCCCCGCGATCATCAACGAGGCCCCGGGTGGAGCGCTGCTCGGTGTGCTGTTCTTCTTCTCGCTCGTCGTCGCCGGCATCACCTCGCTGATCAGCCTCATCGAGGTCGTCATCTCGGCGGTCCGGGACAAGTTCGAGATGAGCCGCAAGGCCGCGACGGGTGCGGTCCTGGTCCCGATGACGGTCGTCAGCCTCGTGTTCTTCTCCACCACGAGCGGGTTGCACGTCCTCGACATCGTCGACCACTTCGTCAACCGGTTCGGCATCCTCCTCGTCGCCGTCGTCAGCCTGTTCATGGTCGGCTGGGGCGCCTCGGCGCTGCAGCGGCTCGCAGACCACATGAACCGGACCGGCAACGTCACTCTCGGTCAACTCTGGATCGTGCTGCTCCAGTTCGTCGTCCCGGTGATCCTCTCGCTCGTCCTGCTCCAGGAACTGTGGGCGGTCATCAAGGAGCCCTACGGTGGCTACCCGCAGTGGATGCTCATCGTCTTCGGCTGGCTGATGGCGATCTCGCTGCCGATCTTCGGCTGGATCGCCTCGCAGGTCTCGTGGCGGCCGGACACGTCCCTGGCTGAACCGCAGTACAAGACGGAGGAGGTGTCATGACGACCTCGGCGATCATCATGATGGTCATCGCGATCCTCGTCGTATGGGGCGGCCTGGCCGTCGCGGCGTACCTGCTCAGCAGCAGCAGCCACCCCGGCGACCCGAGCGTCCACCGCGACCTCTAGTCCTCCGGATCCTCCGGTAATCCCCGGAAGCTCCGACGATCCTGGGGACCTCTGCCGATCGCCTGCAATTGCGCGCGATCGGCGGAGGATCACCGGATCCGGGGAGTGAGCATGGATCGGGGGAGGATGCGGGCACGGTGCGGGGACGCCGTACGTTAGTACCTCCGCGCGCAATAAATGCGCGTGACTGGCTGCTGCGCTGCCCGGCGTCAGCCCGTCGGGCAGATAGCATCAGGTGTCACGTGAAGGAGGTGCGCGATGGGAATCTTCGACCGGGTCGAGCGTCGGCTCGAGCGGGCCGTCAACAGTGTCTTCGCACGCGCCTTCAAGGCCGAGGTCCAACCGGTCGAGATCGCGAGCGCGATCCGCAAGGCGATGGACGACCGGGCGGTCACCCCGAGCCGCGGTCACGTCCTGGTCCCCAATGTCTTCACGGTCGTGCTCTCGAGCACCGACTTCGACCGGCTCAGTGAGTTCGAGGACGACATCGTCGAAGAGCTCGTCGTCTCGGCCGAGGAGCATGTCGACAGCCAGCGATACACCCCGGCGGGTCCGATCTCGGTCGCCCTCGAGACGACCGACGACCTGGAGACCGGGGTGTTCCGGATCAAGCCGTCCAAGGCGAAACGGACCGACCGGGGCCACGCCGCAGGTGAGTATGCTCCGCGCCCCTCTCCCGCTCCCCCTGCCTATGCCGGTGGTCGAGAGCAGGGCCGCCCGTCCGCGCGGCACGGACGGGACGAGGACCCGGACGGGTTCGACCCCTATGGCGACAACCCGTACGACGCGCCGCACGGTGGTGGGGAGTTCCACGGCTCGCCGGCACCAGCGGGCGGGTCCCGCCGGGTGCGCGAGGAGGAGCGTCAGGTGGTTCCGCGTCGCACCCGGCCGGGGGACCGTCCCTATCTGGCCAGCCGGGACGACCGGTTCCTGCTCATGGGGGCGATCAACGTCATCGGTCGGGAGGACGACAGCGACATCATCTTCGACGATCCGGGCATCTCGCGGCGGCACTCGGAGATCCGGGTGACGACCGACGGTCCCCGGCTGCGGGCCACAGTGCGCGATCTGGGGAGCACGAACGGCACGTTCGTCAACGGGGAGCGGGTCTCCAGCCAGCGCCTCGAGGACGGTGACCGGATCACGATCGGGCGCACCACCGTGACCTACCACGCTGGACGCGCATGAGTTCGGTCATGGCGTCGCAGCAGCGGATCGGGGGTCGGGATGTCTGAGCTGACCGTGACCATCCTGCGTCTCGGGCTCCTCGCGGCGTTGTGGTTCTTCGTCTTCTCGATCGTCACCGTGCTGCGGTCCGACCTCTACGGCACCCGGATCGTCACCAGGCGGGAGGCCCGACGCGACGCGCGGGCAGC
>DUPF01000023.1 GCA_012838445.1 Intrasporangiaceae bacterium
ACGGTCTACCAGGCGGTGTCCCTCTTCGATCACGTCACCGTCCAGTCCGGCGACGACTGGGAGATCACGATCGAGGGGTCCAAGGCGTTCGGGGTCCCGTCCGATGAGAGCAACCTGGCGATGCGGGCGGCTCGACTGCTCGCGCAGAGCGCCGGGGTCGAGGACGCCGTCGAGATCGTCGTCGACAAGGAGATCCCCGTCGCCGGGGGGATGGCGGGTGGATCCGCCGACGCCGCCGCGACGCTGGTCGCCTGCGACGAGTTGTGGGGCCTGGGGCTGAGCCGGGACGAACTGGCCGGGATCGGGGCCTCGCTCGGCTCCGACGTGCCCTTCCTCATCCACGGCGGCACGGCGATCGGCACCGGTCGCGGAGAGCTCATCACCCCGGTGCTCATGCGCGGTGGGTACCACTGGGTGTTCGCCGCCGACGAGATCGGGCTGTCCACCCCGCAGGTGTATGCCGAACTCGACCGGCTCAGGGGGGATCGAGCGATCGAGGAGCCGACCACGTCGCCGGAGTTGCTCGGGGCGTTGCGCAGCGGGGATCCGCAGGCTTTGGCTCCGCACCTGCGCAATGACCTGCAGGAGGCGGCGATCTCGTTGCGTCCGAGCCTCGGTGGACTCATCGACGAAGGCCTCTCGTTCGGCGCGTTGGCCGCGATCGTGTCCGGGTCCGGACCGACGGTCGCCTACCTGGCCGCCGATCACGAAGGTGCGATCGATCTGGCCGTCGCGTTGACCGCCTCCGGCGCGGTGCGCAACACCTATCGGGCGACCGGTCCGGTGCAGGGTGCCACGATGCGAGGAGTCCCGCGCATCGACTGACCGGTCGGTCGGCGCGGAAGCATCTCCACCATGAGCAGACCCAGCACCCCCAATCTGATCAATCTCGAACGGGTCAGCGTCAGCTTCGGACTGGATCCGGTCCTCGACGAGGTCTCACTCGGCATCGGCGGCGGTGACCGGGTCGGCGTCGTCGGCCGCAACGGGGGCGGCAAGTCCACCCTGCTCTCGGTCCTCGCAGGTATGCGTCCCCCCGACTCAGGGCGTGTCTCACGGACCGGTGGAGTCACCATCGGTGTGGTCCGCCAGAGCGACGATCTGGATTCGAGCCTCTCGGTGCGCAGCAATGTCTTCGCCGATCGGGCCGAGCACGACTGGGCCGGGGACCCGCGGATCCGGGACATCGTCACCGGACTGTTGGGGCCGCTCGGCGGCGGGGTCGTCGACCTGGACGCCCCGGTCACGGCGATGTCCGGAGGGGAGCGCCGCCGGATCACCCTCGCCAGGGAACTGGTCTGGGCCCCTGATGTCCTCCTCCTCGACGAACCGACCAACCACCTCGACGTCGAAGGGGTTGCGTGGTTGGCCGACCATCTCGTCGGGCGATTCACCCGGCTGGACAACGCTCTCGTCGTCATCACCCACGATCGGTGGTTCCTCGATGCGGTCGCGACTCGGACCTGGGAGGTGGTCTCCGGCCAGGTCGTCGGCTACGACGGCGGATACGCTGCCTACGTCCTGGCCAAGGCGGAACGGGAGCGACTCGCGGCGGTCACCGCCGAACGGCGCAACAACCTGCTCCGCAAGGAACTCGCCTGGCTGCGGCGGGGACCACCGGCCCGCACGAGCAAGCCGAAGTTCCGGATCGACGCCGCCAACGCCCTCATCGCCGATGAGCCACCGCCGCGAAACGACGTGGAACTGTTGGGTTTTGCGACCTCCCGGCTCGGCAAGGACGTCATCGACCTGCACGACGCGAGTGTCGTCGTGCCCACGGAGGACGGCGGCTCGCGCACCCTGTTGGACCGGGTCACCTGGCAGCTCGCACCGGGGGAGCGGATCGGCATCGTCGGGGTCAACGGTGCCGGCAAGTCGACGTTGCTGCGGGTGCTGGCCGGGGAGCAGCCACTGACGTCGGGCAAGCGCAAGCAGGGCGTGACCGTCGCGATCGGGCATCTCACCCAGGACGTCTCCGACCTGGAGCGGTATGCGTCGTGGCGGGTCATCGAGGCTGTCGAGGCGGTGCGCGCATACGTCCGGATCGGGGCCAAGGAACTCTCCGCCGCCCAGGTCGCCCAGCGCCTCGGCTTCACCGGGCCGGCCCAGCAGACCCGCGTCGCGGACCTGTCCGGGGGTGAGCGGCGCCGGCTGCAACTGACCCGCATCCTCATGGCGGAGCCGAATGTGCTCCTGCTCGACGAACCGACCAACGATCTCGACATCGAGACCCTGACCTCACTCGAGGACATCCTCGACGGGTGGGCCGGGACCCTGCTCGTCGTCTCCCACGACCGATACCTTCTCGAGCGGGTGTGCGACCGGCAGGTGGCACTCCTCGGTGACGGTCGGGTGCGCGACCTGCCCGGAGGGGTGGAGGAGTATCTACGGTTGCGGGCGGCGCTGGCTGCGGCGGCCGATCCGGTTGTGGTGGCGAGTCCCGCCACGGTCCCGCCCGATGCCTCAGCCCCACCGTCGCCCGGAGCGTCCCCGGCCGAGCAGCGCGAGGCCCGCAAGGTCATGGCCCGGGTGGAGCGCCAACTGGCCCGCCTGACTGAGCGCGAGAGCCGGATCCACGCGGCCATGGCCGATGCCGCCACCGATCACGCCAAACTCGCCGAACTCAACCGCGAGGTGCAGCAGATCGCCGCCGAACGGGAGTCGCTCGAGGCGGAATGGCTCGAGGCCGCCGACGTCGTCGACTAGCGCGCCGTGGCCTCGGCCGAGGCGAGGAGGAGTTCCCGGAGGATCCGGGGAAGCACGGTCCGATCCTTGGGGTCGAGTGAGGCGATGAGTGCCTGCTCGTGATCGAGGAGGCTGTGCAGGGCACTGTCGACGACATCCTGACCCGTGGGGGTGAGTTGGACGAGCACACCGCGCCGGTCGCGCGGATCGGGGCGACGCTGGACGAAGCCACGTTCGATGAGGCGGTCGACCCGGGTCGTCATCGTGCCGCTCGTGACCAGGGTCTCGGCGACGAGTTGGCCGGGGGAGAGTTCATAGGGCGCACCGGCCCGGCGCAGCGCGGCGAGGACGTCGAACTCCCAGCCGTCCAGACCGTGCGTCGCGAAGGCGGTGGCCCGCATCCGCGCATGCTCCTTGGCGATGCGGGAGATCCGGGAGAGGACGTGGAGTGGCTCGACATCGAGATCGGGGCGCTCGCGCTGCCAGGCCGCGACGATGCGGTCGACGTCGTCGCCGGTCGCGGGAATCTCGGAGCCGGCGGTCATGGGACCAAGTCTAGCCCCCATCAAATATCTTGACATCAAGATAAAAAGGTTGGCAGGCTGGGTGTCATGGCTGAGCCGACCTGGGATCCGAGTCAGTATGCGCGCTTCGGCGACGAACGGAGTCGACCCTTCACCGACCTCGTGGGCCGCGTCGCTGCCACCTCTCCCGACGCGGTCGTCGACCTCGGGTGCGGCAACGGCCCGCTCACCCTTTCCCTCGCCGAGAAGTGGCCGAACGCCCGGATCGTCGGCGTGGACCATTCGCCGCAGATGCTCGCAGCGGCCCGGGCGCTCGATGCTGCGGGTCGGGTCGAATGGGTCGAGGCGGACCTGCGGGCCTGGGACCCGAGTCAGCTCGGCGCCGCCCCCGATGTCGTCGTGAGCAACGCAGCCCTGCAATGGGTTCCGGGCCATCAGGACCTCATCGCCCGGGTCGTCACCGCCCTGGCGCCGGGCGGCTGGTTCGCCATGCAGGTCCCTGACAACCTGGACGCCCCGTCGCACGCACTGATGCGGGAGGTGGCGGCCACGCACCCCCGAGCCGCGGACCTGACCCCTGCGGTGACGCGGTTGCAGGTGGAGCCGCCCGAGGCATACCTCGAGCAACTCGCCGGACTGGGCTGCGCTGTCGATGTGTGGAGCACGACGTATTTCCACGTCCTGGATCCCGGTGGGGCGGAGCCGGATCCGGTGCTCGAATGGGTCAAGGGAACGGGGCTGCGGCCGGTCCTGGCGCTGCTGACGGATCCGGGGGAGCGCGAGGAGTTCCTCTCCGTCTACCGGCAGCGGCTGCGCGAGGCCTATCCGCGCACGGATGCCGGGGTCGTCCTGCCGTTCCGGCGCACCTTCGCCGTGGCCCGCACGCGAGGCGCCTGATGGCTGCCCTCGGTCTCCACCACGTGCTCATCGCCGCTCCGGCCGGCTCCGAGGATGCCCTCCGGGGGTTCTACGGCGACCTCGTCGGACTGGTCGAGATCCCCAAGCCGCCGCTCCTGGCGGCCCGCGGCGGAGTGTGGTTCCAGGTCGGCGACCAGGAGTTGCACTGCGGGGTCGAGTCCGAGTTCGTCCCGGCCCGCAAGGCCCACCCCTGCCTGGTCGTCGACGATCTCGACGCGCTGGCCGGTCGCGTCGCGGCCAGCGGCGGAAAGGTGACGTGGGCCGACGAGATCCCGGGCGTGCGGCGATTCCACACCAACGATCCGGTGGGGAACCGGGTCGAGTTCCAGGCCGCGCGCCACGCCGGCTAGCACCCAGGGATCAGCGCGAGATCGGCTCGGACAGGGTCGGCTTGCGCTCGAGCTCGGTCAGGCCGTTCCACGCGAGGTTGACGACGTGGGCGGCCACCTCGTGCTTCTTGAACTTGCGTGAGTCCAGCCACCACTGGCCGGTCATCGCGATCATCCCGACGAGCATCTGCGCATACATCGGGGCGGCCTTGGTGTCGAGTTTGTGCCGCTTGAACGCGGCCACCATGATGTGCTCGACCTGGCTCGCGATATCGGACATCAGGCTCGCGAAGGTCCCCGTCGACTGCCCGGGAGGGCTGTCCCGCACGAGGATCCGGAACCCGTCGGCAGATCCCTCGATGTAGTCCAGCAGGGCTAGCGCCGCCCGCTCGATGAGCTGTCGGGAGGTGCCGCCGGAGGTCAGTGCCCCCTGGATCGCACCGAGCAGGGCTTCGATCTCACGGTCGACGACCACCGCATACAGCCCCTCCTTGCCGCCGAAGTGCTCATAGATGACCGGCTTGGACACACTCGCCTGCGCAGCGATCTCCTCCACCGAGGTGCCCTCGAAACCCTTCTCGGCGAAGAGTTTTCGGCCGACATTGACCAACTGCTCCCGGCGCTGCTTGCCGGTCATCCGGGCGCGCGCCGCAGAAACTGCGGCCGGTGGGGTGGGACTGGACATGCTCCCCGGGTAGGAATCGAACCTACGTCGCTAATCCTGATTCAAAGTCAGGCGGGCCCTACCAGCAGACCAACCGGGGAACGGGTCCGACGGGTCGGACTCAACCTCCCAGGGTAGTCGAGTCCGCATGAGCGGCCGATTTCCGTCCCAATGGGGAGGGGGTGGGGGGGAGGGGGTATGCGGTCCGCGCCTCTAGATGACACCCATGGCAACCATCGCGTTGGCCACCTTGATGTACCCGGCGAGGTTGGCGCCCATGACGTAGTTGCCGGGGTCGCCGTACTCGTCGGCGGTCTCCAGGCAGCTCTCGTGGATCGAGCTCATGATCTCCTGGAGGCGGCTCTCGGTCTTCTCGAAGGTCCATGAGTCCCGGGAGGCGTTCTGCTGCATCTCCAGGGCACTCGTCGCGACACCGCCGGCGTTGGCGGCCTTGCCGGGGCCGTAGAGGCAGTCCGAGCTCTGGAACAGGGCCGTGGCCTCGGTGGTGCACGGCATGTTCGCGCCCTCGGCGATCGCTTCCAGGCCGTTGGTCAGGAGTTGTTTGGCGTCCCGCTCGTCGAGTTCGTTCTGCGTCGCGCAGGGCAGTGCGATCTGGCAGGGCACGTCCCAGATGGAGCCGTCCTCGATGAGTCGGACCCCGTTGCCGCGGATCTGGGCGTACTCGAGCAGCCGCCCGCGGCGGACCTCCTTGACCTCCTTGAGCAGCTCGAGATCGATGCCCCGCTCGTCGACGACGTAGCCGCTGCTGTCGGAGCAGGCGATGACTTTCCCGCCGAGTTGGTGGATCTTCTCGATCGCGTGGATCGCGACATTGCCGGATCCGGAGACGACGGCCTGCTTGCCGTCCATGCTCTGCCCGCGGGTCCGCAGCATCTGCTCGGTGAAGAACACCGCACCGTAGCCGGTGGCCTCGGTGCGCACCTGTGACCCGCCCCAGGTCAGGCCCTTGCCGGTGAGCACCCCGGACTCGTAGCGGTTGGTGATCCGCTTGTACTGTCCGAACAGATAACCGAGCTCGCGGCCACCGACACCGATGTCACCCGCCGGGACGTCGGTGTACTCGCCGAGGTGACGGTGCAGCTCGGTCATGAACGACTGGCAGAAGCGCATGATCTCGCCGTCGCTGCGACCCTTGGGGTCGAAGTCGGAGCCGCCCTTCCCGCCGCCGATGGGCATGCCGGTCAGGGCGTTCTTGAACACCTGCTCGAAGCCGAGGAACTTGATGATCGACAGGTTGACGCTCGGGTGGAAGCGCAGGCCACCCTTGTAGGGGCCGAGCACGGAGGAGAACTCGACGCGGTAGCCCCGGTTGACGTGGACCTTGCCGTCGTCATCGACCCACGGGACGCGGAAGATGATCTGCCGCTCGGGCTCGATGACCCGCTGCAGGACCGACCACTGGCTGTACTCGGGCCGGCGGCCCTCGATCGGTGCGAGACTCTGCATGACTTCGAAGACCGCCTGCTGGAACTCGCGCTCTCCCTTGTTGCGCTGCAGGACCACCTCGAACGGCTCGCGAAAGCTGGGGTGGAGTGCTTCATGCATGCCATTCACCATGCCACTAGAGGGCCGATCTCGTCTAAGCCGTCCACTACGTGGTGGCCAGGATCACCAGCGCCGATCCAGGCCCGGCTCGGGCGGTGCCTCACCGCCGGTAGAGTGAAGTCCAGTCAGCCCGGAATCCACCACAGGGAGACACCTGCGTGAACCCGACCCGCCCAGCTGCTGTTGTCATCCTCGCCGCAGGTGAGGGCACCCGGATGAAGTCGGATCTGCCCAAGGTCCTGCACCCGATCGGCGGCAGGTCCCTCGTCGGTCACGCGATCCGCGCCGCGCGCACCACGCAGGCCCGCTATGTCGAGGTCGTCGTGCGGCACCAGCGTGACCGGGTGGTCGAGCACTGTCGCGAGCTGGACGCCGACCTGCTCTTCGCCGACCAGGACGAGACCAAGGGCACCGGCCGGGCCGTGGAGTGCGGCCTGGCCGCCCTGCCCGACGGGCTCGACGGCACGATCCTCGTCACTTCCGGGGACGTCCCGCTGCTCAGCGGACAGACCCTGCTCGACCTGACCGCCAAGCACCAGGCCGACGGGGCCGCTGTCACGCTCGTCTCGGCCAGGGTGCCCAACCCGTTCGGCTACGGCCGCGTCATCCGCGGGGCCGACGGCTCGGTCGAGGCCATCGTCGAGCACAAGGACGCCACCGCCGAACAGCACGCCATCGACGAGATCAACGCAGGGATCTACGCCTTCGACGCCGCCGTGCTGCGGGAGTCGCTGGCCAAGGTCACGACGCAGAACGCCCAGGGTGAGAAATACCTCACCGACGTCATCAGGATCGCCAGGGCGAGCGGTCGTCTGGTCCAGGCCCACGTCGTCGACGACCTCTGGCAGACCGAGGGCGTCAACGACCGGGTCCAGCTCGCCAACCTCGGCCGCGTGCTCAACCAGCGGGTTTGCGAACAACACATGCGCGACGGCGTGACCATCGTCGACCCGACCACGACGTGGATCGACGTCGACGTCTCGATCGGCCGGGACACCACGATCCTGCCCGGCACCCACCTGCTCGGTGCCACGAGCATCGGCTCGGGCGCCCGGATCGGACCCGACGTCACCCTCATCGACACCGAGGTCCACGACGACGCCACCGTGCTGCGCAGCCACGCCGAACTGTCCGTCATCGGGGTCGGAGCAACGGTCGGGCCCTACTCCCACCTGCGGGTCGGCACCGTC
This sequence comes from Intrasporangiaceae bacterium, assembly GCA_012838445.1. Lineage (GTDB taxonomy): Bacteria > Actinomycetota > Actinomycetes > Actinomycetales > Dermatophilaceae > F2B08. The sequence goes on from DUPF01000023.1 coordinate 7,877, forward strand.
CTCGGACCCAAGGGCAAGATCGGCGGCTTCGTCGAGACCAAGAACGCCGACATCGGCCCCGGCGCCAAGCTCCCGCACCTGAGTTATGTCGGGGACGCCACGATCGGGGAGGGCGCCAACATCGGCGCGGGCGTGATCTTCGCGAACTACGACGGAGTGAACAAGCACCACACGAACGTCGGCCGGTACGCCTTCGTCGGATCGGACTCGGTGCTCATCGCCCCCCTCACCGTCGGGGACGGCACCTACGTCGGAGCCGGATCGGCCCTGACCCAGGACGTCGAGCCCGGTCAGATCGCCGTCGCCCGGGGCCGGCAACGCAACATCGACGGCTGGGTCGCCCGATCCCGACCCGGGACCAAGGCGGCTGAAGCCGCCGAAGCCGCGGAACCGCATACCGAATCTCCTGCTGAACCCACCCCCGAACCCACTGCCGAGGAAGGAACCAGCGCACCGTGAGCAAGGACCGGGCGAGTGCTGCCCGTGGAGGCAAGGACAAGGACCGGCGCCTCGGGATCCAGAAGCGCACCAAGAAGAACCTGATGGTCTTCTCCGGGCGTGCCCATCCCGGTCTGGCTCAGGAGGTGGCCGCCGAACTCGGGACCGAACTCGTCCCGACCAGCGCCTACGACTTCGCCAACGGCGAGATCTACGTCCGCTATGAGGAGTCGGTGCGCGGGTGCGACGCCTTCGTCCTGCAGAGCCACACCGCGCCGATCAACGAGTCGATCATGGAGCACCTGCTCATGATCGACGCGCTCAAACGCGCCTCCGCCAAGCGGATCACCGTCGTCCTGCCGTTCTACGGCTATGCGCGCCAGGACAAGAAGCACCGCGGCCGGGAGCCGATCTCGGCCCGGCTCATCGCCGACCTGTTCGCGGCGGCGGGAGCGGACCGGCTCATGGCCGTCGACCTGCACACCGCCCAGATCCAGGGCTTCTTCGACGGGCCGGTCGACCACCTCATGGCGCTGCCGATCCTGAGCAACTACGTGCGGCAGAAGTACGGTGACCAGGATCTGGCCGTCGTCTCACCCGACGCCGGGCGGATCAAGGTCGCCGAGCAGTGGTCCCAGCGTCTCGGTGGGGCGCCCCTGGCGTTCATCCACAAGACCCGCGACATCGACCGGCCCAACGAGTCCTCCGCGAACCGGGTCGTCGGTGAGGTCGCCGGCCGGTTGTGTGTCCTCGTCGACGACATGATCGACACCGGCGGGACGATCACCAAGGCGGCCGATGCGCTGATGAAGGACGGCGCCGCCGGCGTCGTCATCGCCGCGACGCACGCCATCCTGTCCGGGCCGGCGATCGAGCGGCTCCAGGCCTGCGCCGCCCAGGAGGTCGTCGTGACGAACACCCTGCCGATCGGACCGGAGTCACAGTTCGACGGACTGACGACGCTGTCCATCGCCCCGCTCATCAGTCGGGCCATCAAGGAGGTCTTCGAGGACGGCTCGGTGACCTCGATGTTCGACGGTCACGCCTGAGCCTGCGCCGCCTTGCGGGCCCGGTAGGCGGCGACATTGGCCCGGTTGCCGCACGTGCCGTCGCAGAACTTGCGGGACCGGTTGCGGGAGAGGTCGACGAGCACGTCGTCGCAGTCGTCGGCGGCGCACACCTTGAGCCGGTCGAGCTCCCCGGCCCGGATGACGTCGATCATCGCCATCGCGATGTCGACCGCCAGCCGGACCGGCAGTGGGTCATCGTCCTCGGTGGCGTGGACGTGCCAGCCGAGCGGCTCATGATGGACCAGCCGGGGTCGGGCGTCGCCGTCGCGGAGCAACTCGTTGGTCAACTCGACCGCCCCGTCCACATCGCACTCCCAATAGTCGCGCAGTCGCTCCCGGAGTCGGCGCACGGCCTGCAGTTCACACTCGTGCTCAGGTGGTCGGCCGGTCCAGTCCCACTCGAGCAGGTGCCGGCGCAGCACCTCCACGGAGGGCAGTCCCTCCGGGTGTGCCGCGGTGGGACGGGTGTTGACCAGGACCGCCGCATACTGCAGAGCCACATCGGTGTCATGGGTGAAAGCCATCTTGACTCCTGACTCAGTCGGGCAGTACTGTCAGGATCAACAATACACTTTGCTCCTGACATCCAGGCCCTGACCGAGGGCCTTGCGTTTGCCCGGAGCCGGAGAGGAGCGTGCGTGATGGTCGAGACGATGCGTCGTCAGTTCGGATCCGGGCTGCTCGCGGCCATCCTGGCCGCCGCCGCCTTCAGCACCTCCGGACCGTTCGCCAAATCGCTGATCGAGGCGGGCTGGTCGCCCTCCCTCGTCGTCTTCGTCCGCATGCTGGGCGCGGCTGCGGTGCTGCTGCCATTCGCGTTCGACACCCTGCGACGGCACCTGCGCACCGTGCTGCGCAACGCCCCGCTCGTCATCTCCTACGGACTCCTGGCCGTCGGTATGGCCCAACTCGGCTTCTTCCAGGCCGTGCGCACCCTGCCCGTCGGGGTGGCCCTGCTCCTGGAGTTCCTCGGGGTCGTCCTCGTCGTCCTCGTCATGTGGGTCATCACCCGCGTCACGCCGCACCCGTTGACCTTCGTCGGCGTCGTGCTCGCCCTGGCCGGCCTGGCGCTCGTGCTCGACGTCATCGGCGCCGCCACACCGGACCTGGTCGGGGTGGCCTGGGGTCTGCTCGCCGCCGTCGGCCTCGCCGGCCACTTCCTCATCGCCGGACGCCCCAACCCCATGCCGAGCATCGTCTTCGCCGGTCTCGGTCTGCTCGTCGGCGCGATCGCCCTCGGCCTGCTCGGATTCCTCGGTGTGCTGCCGATGCGCACCGGTGCGGGCACCGTCGAACTCATCGGGTTCGACGTGCCCAGTTGGGTCGCCTTCGGTGAGCTCATCCTCGTGGCCGCAGCCGCCGCATACGTCCTCGCCATCGTCGCCGCCCGCAGACTGGGCTCGACCGTCGCCTCGTTCGTCGGATTGACCGAGGTCCTCTTCGCGATCCTGTTCGCCTGGCTCCTGCTCAGCGAACTGCCCCGGCCCATCCAACTCCTCGGCGGCGTGCTCATCCTCGGTGGCGTCATCGCGGTCCGCCTCGGGGAACGGGCGCGGGAGGCGGAGCTGGCGACCCCCGATGTCACCGACACCGCCGAGGACCTGTTCGAACGAGCGGACCCGCACGCACCCTGACGTGGCCCGGTCCCGCCAGATCTTCGCGATCGCGAAGTTATGGCGGGGGAGCGGTGGGTCGCGGAGGGGTCGATTTCCGGGACTCGCTGCGGGTCGCCTAGACTGACGAGGTTGCCTCGGCGAGGGACGCTGCACGATGCGCGTCCGTGATCGACGCGGTGGCCGATGAGACCGACCTGCCAGGTCGCCCATCCCGGCGCCCCGTCATCGTGTCGCGCCCCATGCCCCGGCCACCGCCGCGAAGCTCAACGATCGAGCTCACCCTTCACTGACGAATAACCAGCCTGCTCACTAGGAGAACTCCTTCGATGTCTGACCTCACGCTCACCGCCGAGAAGCGCACCCAGTTCGGCAAGGGCGCTGCCCGCCGGATCCGTCGCGACAACAAGATCCCCGCAGTCATGTACGGCCACGGGGCGGACCCGATCCACATCACCTTGCCGGGGCACGACACGATGATGGCCCTGAAGAACCCCAACGCCCTGCTGACGATCGTCCTCGAGGACGGCGAGCAGCTCGCCCTGGCCAAGGACATCCAGCGGGACGCCATCAAGCCGATCATCGAGCACGTCGACCTCGTCATCGTCCGCAAGGGTGAGAAGGTCGTCGTCGAGATCCCGCTGCACGTCGAGGGTGAGGCCGGTCCGGAGACGATCGTCAACGTCGACCTGCCGACGATCACCGTCGAGGCCGAGGCCACCGACATCCCGGAGATGATCACCGTCTCCATCGAGGGCCTGCCCGCGGGCACCCAGATCCTCGCCAAGGACCTGACCATGCCGAAGGGTGCCGCCCTGATCCAGGACGAGGAGTCCCTCGTCATCAACATCACCCAGATGATCTCCGAGGAGGCTCTCGAGGCCGAACTCGCCGACGCCGAGGCGGAGGCCGGCATCGAGCAGGAGGCCCCGGAGGCTCCCGCCGAGGAGGCCCCGGCTGCCGAGGCCCCGGCCGAGGAAGAGCAGTCCGAGTAGTCCGGGCATCTCGTTCCACCACATTGACCAGGGGTCTCGCACGCTTCCGGCGTCCGAGGCCCCTGGCCAGTTCCACGACCGACCCGCTCGAAGGAGGCGACATGACCGGCTCGCAGGTCTCGGCACCCTGGATCGTCGTCGGTCTGGGCAACCCGGGCGACCGCTACGCCGGCAACCGGCACAACATCGGAGCCATGGTCGTCGCCGAACTCGCTAGTCGGTACGCCAGTCCGCTGCGCGCCCACAAGGCCCGCTGCTCGGCCGCCCAGGTCCGTCTCGGCATGCCCGCCGGCCGCCCGGGACCGGCGGGGGTCATCGCCGTGCCGCACTCCTACATGAACGAATCCGGCGGCCCGGTCAAGGCCCTGATGGGCTTCTACGGGGCGGGTCCGGACCGGCTCGTCGTCATCCACGACGAACTCGACATCGAGGCCGGTGCGGTGCGGCTCAAACTCGGCGGCGGCGAGGGGGGCCACAACGGCCTGCGCTCGATCAGTCGGGCCCTCGGCACGAGGGAGTATGCGCGGGTCCGGGTCGGGATCGGCCGTCCCCCGGGGCGGATGGATGCGGCCGACTTCGTGCTGCGCGACTTCTCCAGCACCGAGCGGGCCGAGTTGCCGTTCCTCCTCGGTGATGCCGCCGACGCGGTCGAACTGCTCGCCCAGGAGGGGCTGCTCACCGCTCAGCAGCGCTTCCACTCGCCCCGATGACCGGCATCCGCCCGTCCAGCGACCTTCCTATTGTCAGGTTGATGGACGCGTCAGGTGTCAAGCAACCTTCCTATTGTCAGGTTGATGGACGGTGGGTGGCCGCGACGGCCACGAACCCGAAAGGATCGAACACGTGACAGCCACGCTCATGCCCCAGCAGCACGGAGCGGACACGGCGGGGCTCGCGGCCCTGACCCGTGCGCTGGCCGAGTCGCAGTCCTTCTCCCGGGCCCGAGCGGCGGTGTCGGCCGGCACCGACCGGATCGACATCTCCTGCGCCCGAGGGGCCCAGCCGTTCCTCACCGCGGCGCTCGCGCAGCGGCCGCTGCTCATCATCACCGCCACGAGCCGGGACGCCGAGGACCTGACCCGCAGCCTGGCCGAGACCCACGACCCGAACCGGGTCGCCCTCTTCCCGTCGTGGGAGACCCTCCCGCACGAGCGGCTCAGTCCCCGCAGCGACACCGTCGGAGCCCGCCTGGCGGTGCTGCGCAGGCTCGCCCACCCCGATGCCGACGACGCGGTCTACGGACCGCTCGACATCGTCGTCGCCCCGATCCGTTCGGCCCTGCAGCCGATCGCCAAAGGTCTCGGCGACCTGGCCCCGGTGGCCCTGCGCGTCGGCGACGAGCAACCGCTCGAGGACGTCGTCGCCGCCCTGTCCGCGGCGGCCTACAGTCGGACCGACCTCGTCGAGCGCCGGGGTGAGTTCGCGGTCCGCGGAGGCATTCTCGACGTTTTCCCGCCGACGGAGGAATACCCGATCCGGGTCGAGTTCTTCGGTGACGAGGTCGAGGAGATCCGCTGGTTCAAGGTCGCCGACCAGCGCTCCCTCGATGTCGCCGAGCACGGACTGTGGGCCCCGCCGTGCCGGGAGGTGCTGCTCACCGACCAGGTGCGGACCCGGGCGGCCGCCCTCGGTGCGCATCTGCCCGGCGCCATCGACATGCTCGACAAGATCGCGGCGGGCATCGCGGTGGAGGGGATGGAGTCCCTCGCTCCGGCCCTCATCGACGGCATGGAGACCCTCCTCGACGTCCTTGCTGATGACGCGGCAGTGGTCCTCGTCGACCCGGAACGGGTCCGCACCCGGGCCCACGACCTCGTCGCGACGAGCCAGGAGTTCCTCGACGCCGGCTGGGTCAACGCCGCCGCGGGCAACACGGTCCCGATCGATCTGCAGGAGCTCCTCGGATCGAGTTCCTTCTGGACGCTCGCCGAACTGCGGGCCCACGCGGGTGAGCAGGGCCGGATGTGGATCGACCTGACCCCCTTCACCGTCGACGAAGAACTCGGCGAGGCCCTCGACCACGACGCGATCCCGACCGGGACCGTCCCGGCACCGACGTTCCGGGGCAACACCGAGGAGGCCGTCACGACCCTGCGTGACCTGCTCGCCGAGCAGTGGTCGGTCGTCATCGTCACCGACGCCCCCGGGTTCGGCCGACGCGTCGTCGAACTCCTCGGCGAGAATGACATCGCCGCCACCCAGGGGGAGAACATCCCGCCCCCCGGACCCGGTCGGGTGGCCGTCACGCACGGCTCGCTCGGCAGCGGATTCCTCGCCACCGCAGACAAACTCGCGATCATCACCGAATCGGACCTGACCGGCAGCGCACCGGGATCCGCATCGACGAAGGACATGCGCAAGATGCCGTCGCGGCGGCGCAATCAGGTCGATCCGCTCCAGTTGCGCACCGGGGACTACGTCGTCCACGAGCAGCACGGCGTCGGCCGCTTCATCGAGATGGCCCAGCGCACCATCCAGGGGGCGACCCGGGAGTACCTCGTCATCGAGTACGCCGCCTCCAAACGGGGCCGACCGGCGGACCGGCTGTATGTGCCGACCGACCAACTCGACCAGGTCACCCGCTATGTCGGCGGCGAAGCACCCACGGTGAACCGGCTCGGCGGAGCCGACTGGCACAAGACCAAGAGCCGGGCCCGCCGCTACGTCAAGCAGATCGCGAACGAACTGATCCGGCTCTACTCGGCCCGGATGGCGACCTCCGGTCACGCCTTCAGCCCGGACACCCCGTGGCAGCGCGAACTCGAGGACGCCTTCGCACACATCGAGACCCCGGACCAGCTGAGCAGCATCGACGAGGTCAAGGCCGACATGGAGCGCCCGATCCCGATGGACCGGCTCATCTGCGGGGATGTCGGCTACGGCAAGACCGAGATCGCGGTGCGCGCCGCGTTCAAGGCGGTCCAGGACGGCAAACAGGTCGCCGTGCTCGTGCCGACGACACTGCTCGTCCAACAGCACTACAACACCTTCTCGGAGCGGTATGCGGGGTTCCCGGTGGTCGTCAAGGCCCTGTCCCGCTTCCAGAGCGACCGCGAGGCCAAGGAGGTCATGGACGGACTGGCCAGCGGCGCGGTCGACGTCGTCATCGGCACCCACCGGCTGCTCGCCAACGACGTGCGCTTCAAGGCGCTCGGTCTGGTCGTCATCGACGAGGAGCAACGGTTCGGTGTCGAGCACAAGGAGCAACTCAAGGCGCTGCGCACCGCCGTCGACGTCCTCGCGATGTCGGCCACCCCGATCCCGCGGACCCTGGAGATGGCGGTCACCGGGATTCGCGAGATGTCCACTCTGGCGACACCGCCCGAGGAGCGGCACCCGATCCTGACCTATGTCGGTCCCTACGACGAGAAGCAGATCGTCGCCGCGGTCCGCCGCGAACTGCTCCGCGAGGGCCAGGTGTTCTTCGTCCACAACAAGGTCTCCTCGATCGAGCGGGTGGCGGCCCGGTTGCGGGAACTCATCCCGGAGGCACGTATCGCCACCGCCCACGGGCAGATGCACGAGAAACGGCTCGAGGAGGTCGTCGTCGACTTCTGGGAGGACAAGTTCGACGTCCTCGTCTGCACGACGATCGTCGAGACCGGTCTGGACATCTCGAACGCCAACACCCTCATCGTCGACCGCGCGGACCTGCTCGGACTCTCCCAACTGCACCAGCTCCGCGGCCGGGTCGGTCGGGGCCGGGAGCGGGCCTACGCCTACTTCCTCTACCCCGGCGAGAAGCCGCTGACGGAGACGGCGCACGACCGCCTCGACACGATCGCCTCACACACCGACCTGGGTGCCGGGATGCAGGTGGCGATGAAGGACCTCGAGATCCGCGGCGCCGGGAACCTGCTCGGCGGTGAGCAGTCCGGTCACATCGCCGGCGTCGGATTCGATCTGTATGTGCGCCTCGTCGGGGAGGCGGTGGCCGACTTCAAGGGCACCGGCGACGAGACCCCCGCCGAGGTCAAGATCGACCTGCCGGTCGATGCCCACCTGCCCCACGACTACGTGCCGGGGGAGCGGTTGCGGCTCGAGGCATACAAGAAGCTGGCGCTGGTCAAGGACGAGGCGGAACTGGCCGACATCGAGGCCGAACTCATCGACCGCTACGGACCGCTGCCCGAGCCGGTCGTCAGCCTGCGGGAGGTGGCCCGACTGCGCACCGTCGCCCGCCGCGCCGGGATCGCGGACATCTCGGTCCAGGGCACGAACATCCGCTTCGGACCGGTCGGGGACCTGCGGGAGTCGCAGCGCCTGCGGCTGGCTCGGGTCTACCCCGGCTCGAATGTCAAGGACTCCCTCGGGGTCATCCTCGTGCCCCACCCGCGCACCGCGAAGGTCGGTGGCCGGCCGGTGCGCGACCGGGCGATCCTCGAATGGGCCGCCCAACTCATCGAGGCGATCTTCCTCGACGACATCGCCGCCGCGGCCGGGGCTGCCGGTGCGGGAGCGAGCCGATGAGCGATTGCCGGACGCTTCGGTCGGTGCGGCATGATTGACCCTGTAGCCCCACCAGTCGTTCGCTCCGTTGGACCAGGGCCGGCGCCCGCCGGCCGAGAAGGGATCGTCACGTGAAGAGCCCACGCGCGCTCGCCGCCGCCGTCACCGCCGCGGTGGCCCTCCTCATCTCCGGTTGCGGGACCGCAGACACCGCCGCGGTCGTCGACGGGCGGACCATCTCCGAGTCCGGAGTGCTGCGCGCCTCCGCCCAGATCGCCGACTACGCCCAGCGGGCGATGCCGGCCAGGGACATCGTCAACAGGCTGGTCGTCCTGCCGACGGTGCTCGAAGTCCTTGGTGAGCGGGGCGTCACGGTCAGCGATGCCGCTGCCCGCTCGGCGGTGGCCGGCATCGGGGACCCGGCGCCCTATCTGGTCGACCTCGCCAAACTCGACCTGGCCATCGGAGAGATGACCCAGGAGGACATGATGGAGGTCACCGGTCGGCTCGCCGACCTCGATGTCGAGGTCAACCCGCGCTACGGCACCTTCAACCCGCAGCAGGCCTCGATCGAGGCGACCGTGCCGGACTGGCTCACCACCTCGGACGCCGACCTCTGAGCGGCCGGGTCCGGTCCGTGACGTCCCGCCGGTGACGCGACTCATCCTGCTCACGACCAGTCCGCGCGTGGCGCCCGGACTGCTCAGCCGTGACGCCTGGTCGACGCTGCAGTCCGCGGCGGCAGTATGCTGCGCGGACCTCGACGACCCCCTCGCCGCCGCGCTCAGCGAGGCCGGTGTCGCGGTCACGGTCTGCTCAGCTGCCGGAACCGACTCGACCCCGTCGATGGCGGACCTGGCCCGGCTGCTCGTCGACCGGGCCCTCGAGGAGGATCTCGTCTGGCTCGTCTCCGCCGACGGCGACCCGGGACTCTCCGACGCCATCGCCACCGAGGTCTCCAGCCGCGAGCGGGCACCGGATGTCGAAGTGCTCCTCGGCTCCTGGGACGTCCCCGGCGCACGGCTCCTCGACGTCGTCGCCGCGATGGACCGGCTGCGCTCCCCGGGCGGCTGCCCCTGGGACGCGGAGCAGACCCATGAGTCGCTCGCGCCCTACCTCGTCGAGGAGACCTACGAGACGCTCGACGCCGTCGCCTCCGGTGACCGGTCCCACCTGGCCGAGGAACTCGGCGACGTCCTGCTCCAGGTCGTCTTCCATGCCCGGGTCGCCGAGGAGGCGCCCGAGCCGGGGGACCGCTTCGATATCGACGACGTCGCCGGACACCTCGTCGACAAACTCGTGCGCCGCCACCCGCACGTCTTCGCCGACGGGGACGCGACCTCACCGGAGCAGGTCGAGCAGGCCTGGGAGCGGATCAAGGCCGCCGAACGCTCCTCCCGCGGCGGAGCGGACGACAGCCGGGACCTGCTGCGGGGCATCCCGAGCTCCCTGCCGGTGCAGCTGACCGCGGACAAGGTCATGGCCCGGGCCCGCCGCCGCGGGTTGCAGCTCGACCAGAGCGCGGCGGACGACCTCACCCGTGCCCTCGCCGATCTGTCCGCAGCGCAGGAGCATGCGCTGGCCGCCGTGCGCCGACTCGCCCTGTCCGCCCATCCCGACCCTGACCACCGACACCAGCACGAGTCCGGACCCGACGATGGCTGAGGTCCTCGTCATCGGTGGCAGCGCCATCGACCTCAAGGCGACCAGCGGCGCGGCCCTCATCGCCGAGACGAGCAACCCGGGCACCGTCTCGGCCACGCCCGGGGGAGTGGGCCGCAACATCGCCGAGAACCTCGCCCGCCTCGGCACCGGGGTTCGGCTCGTCACCCGGATCGGCGCCGACGCCTTCGGCCGCTTCGTCCTCGCCGAGACAGCCCGCGCCGGGGTCGAGGTCACCCACGTGCAGGCCGACGCCGAACGGACCGCGACCTATGTGGCGACCCTGGACCAGGACGGATCCCTCTTCGTCGCCGTCTCCGACTTCGCCGCGATCGACACGATGACTCCGGACCACCTCCCGGCGGGCGCCTTCGAGGGAGTCGCTCACGTCGTCCTCGACGCGAACCTGCCGATCCCGGTCCTCACCGCCGCGATCAGTGCCGGCCACGAGGTCGGGGCGATGGTCACCCTCGAGCCGGTGAGCGTCGCCAAGGCGGCCCGGCTGGCGGCCCTCGATTCCGCCGAGCCGGTCCACCTCATCACCCCCAACGAGGATGAGTATGCGGCCCTCGCCGCGTGCCTGGACCCGCACCGGATCGCGACCTGGGTCTGCCTGCGGCGCGGCGCCGCGGGCAGCCGGGTGATCTACGGCCCGGACACGGACCCGGTCGACATCCCCGCTGTCCGGGTGCCTCCGGATCAGGTCCGTGACGTCACCGGAGCCGGGGACGCCGCCACCGCAGGGCTGATCCACGCCCTCGTCCGCGGGGAGTCGTTGGAGGAGGCGGTGGCGTTCGGACATCAGGTGGCCGCGCATACCGTCCGCTCCGACCTGACTGTCGCCGCCGACCTCGCCGACCTGACCCGCATCGCCGACCCGACCACCGAAGAGGACGTATGACGACACCGCACCCGATGCTCCGCCTCTCCGACGAGGTCGCAACTGCGTTCGCCGAGGGGCGCCCGGTCGTGGCCCTCGAGTCGACGATCATCAGTCACGGCATGCCCTACCCGGACAACGTCGAGATGGCCCGCGAGGTCGAGCAGATCATCCGCGACGGCGGCGCCACCCCGGCGACCATCGCCGTCCTCGACGGGGTCCCGAGCATCGGGTTGTCCGATGAGCAGCTCGAGGTCCTCGGCTCCCACCCGGACGTCATCAAGGTCAGTGTGCGCGACCTGCCGTCGGTCATTGCCGAGGGGGCGCACGGCGCGACGACCGTCGCGAGCACGATGCGGCTGGCCGCGCTCGCCGGGATCCGGGTCTTCGTCACCGGCGGCCTCGGTGGGGTGCACCAGGGGGCGGAGTCGAGCATGGACATCAGTGCCGACCTGCACGAACTGGGGCAGACCGACGTCGCCGTCGTCTGCGCCGGGGTGAAGTCCATCCTCGACATCGGCCGCACACTCGAGGTGCTGGAGACCCTCGGGGTGCCGGTCATCGGCGTCGGCTCGCGTGAGTTCCCCGCGTTCTACTCCCGCTCCAGCGGCTTCGAGGCGCCGATGGAGGTCCCCGGGATCGACGACGGCGGAGCGGAGCGCCTCGCCGCGACGATGCGGGCCAAGTGGGATCTGGGCCTGGCCGGTGGCATCGTCATCGCCAACCCGGTCCCGGCGGAGGAGGAGATCCCGCAGGAGGAGATGCAGACCTTCATCGACCGGGCGCTCGCTGACTGCGCCGACCTGGGGATCACCGGCAAGGACATCACCCCCTATCTACTGGGCCGGATCGTCGAGATCACCGACGGACGGTCCCTCGCGACCAACATCGCTCTCGTGCGGCACAACGCCCGGCTCGGCGCGGCGGTGGCGCGTGCGTATGTGTCGGGCCGCTAGCCTGCAGACCCAGCGGGTGCCGTAGCAGAGCCGGCGAGTTGCCCGCCAAGGGTTCGTGAAGGAGGGGTGTCATGAGGTCTCGATCGAGGTTCGGTGGGCAGGCGCTGCTCCTGGCCGTGGTGCTGAGTGGCTGTTCGACAGTCGGGGATCCTGCCCCAACGGTCGAACAGCCGGATTCCCCCTCCAGATCTGCAGCGAAACCCCAAGCCGGTGCCTGCCTCGGGGATGTGGACTACCCCGAGTTGCCGGTCTGGGATCTCAACCAGGAGTTGCCGATCACTGGCGACGTGACTCCGGAGTACATCCAGTCGGAGATCGCCGTACGGCGCGGCACAGGACCTTGTCCCGTAACGCATCTTCCCGTGGATCGCAGCTGCGAACCGTGGGAGGGGACGTCCGAGATGACGGTCGATGCCATGTTGGGATCCACCCCGGATGAAGTCACGATGGTCGAATTCAGTCGGGGCGCCACGATGGCCATCACCGAGACAGTGAATGGTTCCTTGGCGGATGGCGGTTCGTTCCAATACCGCATGTCGGCGTGGCGATTCGCGGATTCAGCCGACCCGCAGAACTCTCAGATCCTCGACCTGGTCGCCGGTTGCCGCGAGGCCGAGGTCGGTCCGGATCGAGTCACGGTGACCACAGGGGCCGAACCGCATCGGATCGCCTACCGTGAGGACCGAACGGTGTATCTGATCGAGAGCATTCGGCATGTGCGCCCTGACGGCACTGTGAGCAGGATCGACGAGACCGCGTCGGGTCTGCTGCCCTCGAGCGCGATGGAATACATAGAGCGATGGTGGACCGCCCACGCCGGCGCCTACTTCGACGAAGCCGCCCGAGGGGCAGGCACCGACGCGTAGGCCGGATCGTCGAGATCACCGACCGACGATCCCTCGCGACCAACACCGCTCTCGTGCGGCACAACGCCCGGCTCGGCGCGGCACTCGCGCGTGCGTGTGCGATGGGCCGCTAGTCTGAAGACCTGAACCCACACCCGACCCAACTCACCCCTAGGAGTGGACTGTGGCCAGCATCGAGGCCCTGAACGCCCGCGAGATCCTCGACTCCCGCGGCAACCCGACCGTCGAGGTCGAGGTCCTGCTTGACGACAACACCTTCGCCCGGGCCGCCGTGCCCTCGGGCGCCTCCACCGGAGCCTTCGAGGCGGTCGAACGCCGCGACGGGGACAAGGACCGCTACCTCGGCAAGGGCGTCGAGGACGCGGTCGAGGCGGTGATCGAGGAGATCCAGCCCAAGCTGCTCGGTCTCGACGCTGCCGACCAGCGACTCGTCGACGCCGAGATGTTCGCCCTCGACGGCACCGACAACAAGGGCACCCTCGGCGCCAACGCGATCCTCGGGGTCTCCCTCGCGGTCGCCAAGGCCGCCGCCGAGTCGGCCGGGCTCCCGCTGTTCCGCTACGTCGGCGGCCCCAACGCCCACATCCTGCCGGTGCCGATGATGAACATCCTCAACGGTGGCAGCCACGCCGACTCCAACGTCGACATCCAGGAGTTCATGATCGCCCCGATCGGTGCGGCCTCGTTCCGGGAGTCGCTGCGCTGGGGCGCTGAGGTCTACCACGCCCTGAAGAAGGTCCTCCAGGACCGCGGCCTGGCGACCGGTCTCGGCGACGAGGGCGGTTTCGCGCCCAACCTCGAGTCCAACCGCGCCGCCCTGGACCTGATCATGGAGGCGATCCGGGCCGCCGGCTACGAGCCCGGCAAGGACATCGCCCTGGCGCTCGACGTCGCGGCGACCGAGTTCTACGACGGCGGCACCTACTCCTTCGAGGGCGGCACCAAGTCCGCCGAGGAGATGGTGGCCTACTACGCGGAGCTGGTCGACGCATACCCCCTGGTCTCCATCGAAGACCCCCTCAACGAGGATGACTGGGACGGCTGGAAGGCGATGACCGACCAGCTCGGCGACAAGGTCCAGCTCGTCGGGGACGACCTGTTCGTCACCAACCCGGAGCGGCTCGCGCGCGGCATAGAGTCCGGCACCGCGAACGCCCTCCTGGTCAAGGTCAACCAGATCGGCTCGCTCACCGAGACGATGGACGCCGTCGACATGGCGCACCGCGCGGGATACCGCTGCATGATGAGCCACCGCTCGGGTGAGACCGAGGACACCACGATCGCCGACCTCGCCGTCGCGACGAACTGCGGCCAGATCAAGACCGGTGCGCCGGCCCGTTCCGAGCGGGTCGCCAAGTACAACCAGCTGCTGCGCATCGAGGAGGAGCTCGACGACGCCGCGGTGTATGCCGGGGCCGGGGCCTTCCCTCGATTCTCACCGTCTGCGTGAGGCGAGTCAGCAGGACTGTGAAGGGAATTCGATGATGGCGGGCCGAGGACCGGGCGGAGCCGGGGGTAAGGGTGGATCCCGTCCCGGTGCCCGCCCGTCCTCGGCCCGTGCCGCATCGCGCCGTCCCGGCGCAGGCCCGTCCGGGCGCAGGTCGAGCGGCACGGCACCTCGGGTGTCGGCCTCGGCCCGCGAGCGTGCCGAGGGGCGCGGCCTGTGGCGGTGGGGAGTCATCGCCACCGCCGCGCTGGTCTTCGTCGTGCTCCTCGCTCCGACCGTGCGGTCCTACTTCGCCCAACGCAGCGAGATCGCGGCCCTGGAGCGGGAAGTCGCCCAGGGACAGGAGCGGGTTGCTCAACTCGAGGCGGAGCAGGAGCGCTGGAAGGACCCGGCCTATGTCGAGCAGCAGGCCCGGGAACGGTTGAAGTTCGTCCGTCCCGGCGAGGTGTCCTACACCGTCATCGGCGCCGACGAGATCATCGGCCAACAGGTCGCCAGCGGCCAGATCCCGCAGACCCAGCCGTGGTACGACCGGCTGTGGGCGAGTATCGGGCAGGCGGACCGGACCGAGGCCGAACCGGCGCCATGAGCCGGGCCGAGGAAGCCGGCGGTCCCTGTGGGGAGGCACCGACCGCCGCAGATCTCGCTGCTGTCGCAGCCCAGTTGGGTCGCGAACCGCGCGGTGTGGTCGAGGTGGCCCACCGTTGCCCGTGCGGTGATCCGGATGTCGTGCGCACGCACCCGCGACTGCCCGACGGGACCCCCTTCCCGACGTCGTTCTATGCCACCTGTCCCCGCCTGACCGGGGCGATCAGCACCCTCGAGTCCCGTGGGGTGATGAAGGCGATGCAGGCCCGGCTGGCGGAGGATCCGGAGTTGGCCAAGCAGTATGCGGCCGCGCACCAGGACTATCTGGACCGCCGTGCCGAGCTGGCCGAGGTGCCCGAGATCGCCGGGGTCTCGGCCGGGGGGATGCCGACCCGGGTCAAGTGCCTGCATGTCCTCGTCGGGCACTCCCTGGCGTCCGGTCCCCGGGTGAACCCGTTCGGGGACGAGGCGCTGGAGATGCTGCCCCGCTGGTGGGAGTCCCCGTGCCGGGACCGGCACCTGCCCACCGCGCCGCGTGAGCCCGCACGGGAGGACGACTGATGCCACGGGTAGGTGCGATCGACTGCGGGACGAACTCGATCAGGTTGCTCATCGCCGATGTCGAGGTGCGTGACGGCGCAGCACCGGTGCTGACCGATGTCGTGCGTGAGATGGACGTCGTGCGCCTCGGCTACGGCGTCGACCGCACCGGCCGCATCGACCCGGCCGCGATGGAGCGGACCCTGGCTGCCGCGGATCGCTATGCCAAGGCCTGCCGTGAGCACGACGTCAGCGGTGTGCGGTTCGTCGCCACGTCGGCGTCGCGGGATGCGTCCAACGCCGCCGAGTTCATCGACGGGGTGCGCGCCGCCTTCGCGGACTTCGGCATCGCCCCCGAGGTGATCAGCGGCGCCGAGGAGGCAGAGCTCTCCTTCACCGGCGCGACCGGGGACGTCGTGGCCGCCGGACACCCCGGGCCCTATCTGGTCTGCGACATCGGCGGCGGATCCACCGAGGTCGTCCGAGGGGAGGCGGCCCCGACGGGATCAGTTGTGCTGCAGGCATATTCGGCAGATGTCGGTTGCGTCCGGATGACCGAACGGCACCTGGCGTCCGACCCGCCGACGACTGCCGAGATCGAGGCGGCCACGGCGGACATCGAGGCTGCCATCGATGCCATCGCCGAACGGGTCGAACTGTCCGGCGCGGGCACTCTCGTCGGCCTGGCCGGATCCATCACCACGGTGACGGCCCATGCTCTGCGGCTCACCGCATACGACCCGGCCCAGATCCATCTGGCGCAGATCCCGCCGGAGCGGATCGCCGAGTCGGCCGCCGAACTCCTCGCGCTGCCGCGCGAGGAACGTGCCGCACTCGGGTTCATGCACCCGGGGCGGGTCGACGTCATCGGTGCCGGGGCACTGGTCTGGGATCGGGTCGTAGCCCGGGTTGTGGCCGCCTCACCGCAGGTCTCGGTCGTGACCTCGGAGCACGACATCCTCGACGGGATCGCCCTCGGGGTTGCTCGGGCGCTGACCGGGTGAGCCGGGCCCGGGCCTGCCCTGGTCAGTCGGCGGCGCTGCCGCGGATGCCGTTCCAGATCAGCCCGGTGACGTCCTCGGTCGCCCGGTCGGTCGAGATGTCGGGACGGTCCAGTCGCCAGATCGAGTACCGCTCGGTGATGCCGACGATCGCGTTGCCGAGGATCTCGAGTCGTTCGTCATCGAGGTCGGCGAACTGGCGGGTCCGGCGCAGGGCTCCCGCGAGGACCCTCGACTGGTCCACGCGGATCCGTTCGACCTGCCCGAGGGCGAGATAGCGTTCCTGACGCATCAGCGCGAACGCGGCGCGGTGGCTGTCGATGAACTCGAACCACGCCTTGGTCACCACGGTGACGAGTTCTTCGGCGTCGCCGGGGTCGCTGACCTCGCGGGCCGCTGCGACGGTGGCCCACTCGAGTTCGGCGTGGGCCCGGGTGATGACCCGCAGGAGCAACTCGTCCTTGGAGCTGAAGTGGTCGTAGATGACCGGCTTGGTGATCCCGGCGCGCTCGGCGATCTCCTCGATCGTCGTGTCCTGGTAGCCCCGCTCGACGAGGACCGCTTCGGCAACCTGGAGGAGTTGGGCCTCACGCTCGGGGCGGGTCATGCGCTTTGGGCGCGGAGTCCCCTTCTTGGGCCCCCTGCGGCGAGTCTTGTCGGCGGTCACGGCTGGACTTTCGGTCTGGGAACGGGTCACGTGGATCGTGGTGGCAGCCGATAATCCGTCATCCACTCTACGGGAGGCCGGGAATCGGCGAGTTGTGGCACGACACGCTGGTGCACCCGGTTGCGCACTATTGTGCAATCCGTAATACTGTGTGCTGAAAACTACTCCACGAGCGGGAAGACCCGATGTGGGAGAGAGGACACGCGATGGACACCACCCAACTCGTCAAGGGCGTTCTCGACCTGGCCGTGCTCGCCGTCGTCGCGAATGAGGACGGCTACGGCTACGACATCGTGCGTCGGCTGCGTTCGGCCGGACTCGAGGATGTCGGCGACGCCTCGGTCTACGGGACGCTGCGGCGGTTGTATGCGGCGGGAGCCCTGAGTTCGTATGTCGTCCCTTCCGATGAGGGGCCGCACCGCAAGTACTACGGGATCAACAGTGAGGGCCGGGCGACCCTGGAGTTGCAGGGGAAGACCTGGCGGACCTTCGCAGGGGTCATGGAGTCCCTGCTCGAGACGGCAGGAGAGGTGGCGTGAACAGCGTGACCATGGACGAGACGACCGAGATGCCCCGGGCCGGCGTGGACCCGGAGGTCACCGCCTATGTCGGGCTGGTTCGGATCGCGCTGCGTGATCTGGCGCCGGAGGATCTCGAGGACCTGACGGGCGGCCTCGAGGCAGATCTGGCCGAGTTGGCCGCAGAGTCGGAGGAACCCCTCATCGCGCGCCTCGGAGAGCCATCCGCTTATGCCGCAGAGCTCCGGTCGGCGGCCGGCTTCCCGCCCGCAGTCCCGGTCGCCGCGACCAAGGAGCCGTGGTTGCGGCGCACCCTGCGTGATGTGCGCGGCAGGTGGGGGCAGGCCCGCCGGGACCACCCGTGGCTCGAGCAGCTCCGTCCGGTGTGGTGGGTGCTGCGCGGAGCCGTGCTCGCCTGGGTCGCCCTGCTCGTCCTCGGGTTCGGCCGCAGCATCCCGGTCATCCTCATCGGCGCGGCTGTGTCGTTCTGGGTCGGGCTGCGTCAGGACCGCTGGACCGGTTGGCGCGAGCGTCTCGTCCTCGTCGCCGGCATCGCCGCCGTCGTCATGACCCTGCCGTTCCTCGCGGCTGTGACAGCACAAGGTGGAAGGACGACTTATGTCGAGGTCCTGCCTGAGGAGGGGATCTTGATCAACGGCCAGACTCCGAGCAACTTCTATGTCTTTGACGGGCAGGGACAGCGGGTGGACGGTGCCCGGATCTTCACCGACCAGGGCGTGCCGTTGACCGTCAACCCGTGGCACTTCTGGTCCGGCGAAGGCGACGAGCCGCAAGGTCGGTTGGATGTGTTCCCGGTGGACGTCGGGCTGATGGCGGGCTGGGACGGATGGACCGACCCGGACCACCGGCGATGGACACCCCCGATGGCGATCCCGCCCGCGTTCCCGATCGAGTCTGAGACCACTGAGTCTGAGGCCACCGAGTCGCAGTCCAGCGAGTCTGAGCCCGCTGAGCCGAGTGCGACCGAGTCGCCGGCGCCAACGGCGACGGATGGTGCCACGGGCGCCGCGACGCAGACGCCGACCGGCGCGTCGACGAGCGCTCCGACCGAGACTCCCTGAGGCAGGGGCTCAGAGGAGAGGGGGGTGGCCGGGGAGCGTGCGGATCGCAGGGGCAGCCCGCACGCTCCCCGGCTGTCGGGTGCAGGGTCGCTAGGCTGGCTGCTGCCCCCGTAGCCCAACCGGCAGAGGCAGGCGACTTAAAATCGCTTCAGTGCGAGTTCGAATCTCGTCGGGGGTGCCGACACAGAGCGCGTAGCGCTCGCCGAGGGTGGGCAAAGTGTCGATTTCGGCGGTGATTGTCGACAGATCGCCACCTTTCGAGGGGCCGTCCCGACGAATCGCCACCCTTCGGCGAGGGGCTGGGCGCGGGTGGTGTCGATGGGGGCTCGTCTGGGCGCTGGCGCTCGCCGAGGGTGGGCAAAGTGTCGATTTCGGCGGTGATTGTCGACGAATCGCCACCTTTCGCGGGGCCGTCTCGACGAATCGCCACCCTTCGCCGAGGGGCTCGGCGCGGTATTTGTCGGCGCCCGTGGGCTGCGGCCGACGTCACCCGCGCGCCCGGACCCGGCGACTCTCGCACGGCGGTTGGAACAATGCCGACCCGTCGTGCATTTATCCTCGTAGACAGGAGGTGGGGACCGCCCCGCCCGTACGACACAAGGAGAGGGCCGCACGTGGCGACCAACCCCGTCTTTGACCGAATCGAGAAGGATGCCCAGCGCGGCTATGCGGGCTTCCAGTCCCCGAGCAACGTCGGGACCGAGACCCGACCCAACCTCGGCCAGGCGAGCGCGCAGTGGGGTGCCCAGAGCGGCATGACCCAGCAGCAGCTCAACGACCTCTACAACCAGCCGTCCGCAGGCCCGGTCCAGACCGGGCGGGTGTCGATGGACGACGTCATGATGAAGACGGCGACCCTGTTCGGGCTCGTCCTCGTCTTCGGCGCCATCGGCTGGGCCGTGGCGAGCGCCAACCCGCAGCTCGGCATGATGCTGTGGATGGGCGGCATGATCGCCACCCTCATCCTCGGCTTCGTCATCGTCCTGAAGAAGACCATCAGCGTCCCGCTCATCGTCACCTATGCCGTGATCGAGGGGCTCTTCGTCGGTGCTGTGAGCCAGTTCTTCGAGATGCAGTGGCCCGGCATCGTCATGAGTGCTGTCGTGGCCACGCTCGCGACCTTCGCCGGCATGCTCATCGCCTACAAGTCCGGCCTGATCAAGGTCACCGCGAAGTTCCGCCGGATCGTGACGATGATGATCTTCGGTTACGTCATCTTCGCGATCGTCAACTTCATCTACGCCTGGACGACCAACACGATGTTCGGCTTCGGCGGATCCAGCTGGCTCGGCATCGCGATCTCGCTGTTCGCCGTCGGTCTGGCGTCGGTCTCGCTGGCACTGAACTTCGACTCGATCGAGCAGGCCATCGCCACCGGCGCGCCGCAGCAGTACAGCTGGCTGCTCGCTCACGGCATCATCGTCACCCTCGTGTGGCTCTACATCGAGTTCCTGCGCCTGATGGCTCGCCTGCGCGAGTGATCGACACAGCAGCACTGGACTCGGCCGGGACGGGCTCGCCTGTCCCGGCTGAGTGCATTCAGGAGTTGGACCGGATCCGCCGCCGGTTCCGGGAGCTTCCCCTGGCCAGGGCCGAGGAGGGTATGCGTCGCGCCCGCCCCCTGCTGGACCGGCTCACCGCTCGCTCGGGTCTGCCACCGGTGCCGGATCTCGGGCCGGCTGCGGTGCCGGACCAGGTGACGGTGCTCGTCTTCGATGCCTGTCGTGACGGGGCGGATACAGGGCTTGCGGAGGAGTTGGCGGATCTGCGCCGAGCGCTGTGATCTGCCCGGGCAGGTGGGGCCTCACCCCTCGGCGAGGGGTGGCGTTTGGTCCACGCAGCTTCCGCGAAGGGTGGCGTTTGGTCGGGAATCATCGCCGAATTCGACGTTCTGCCCACCTTCGGCGAGGGGGCGGCGGGGGTTGCGTCGCTGATGCCGGGGCCGGGCCTGCCTCCGGCACAACGGACGAGGGCCCCGGGAGCGACAGCAAATGTCGCACCGGGGCCCTCGTCGGGGGTGTGGGTCGGGCTACGAGAGACGCTCGACGATGATCGCCATGCCCTGTCCGCCGCCGACGCACATCGTCTCGAGGCCGAACTGGCCGTCGCGGGCGCGCAGGCCGTTGAGCAGGGTGGTCATAATGCGCGTGCCGGTGGAGCCGAACGGGTGGCCGAGGGCGATCGCACCGCCGTGGGCGTTGAGCTTGTCGAAGTCCATGCCGAGGTCGTCGGCCGAGGGCAGCACCTGGGCGGCGAAGGCTTCGTTGATCTCGTACAGGTCGATGTCACCGATGGTCATTCCGGCGCGGGCGAGGGCCTGCTTGGAGGCTTCGACCGGGCCGAGGCCCATGATCTCGGGGGAGAGAGCCGAGACACCGGTGGAGACGATCCGGGCCAGCGGGGTCAGGCCCAGCTCCTTGGCCTTGGTGTCGCTCATGATGACGACACCGGAGGCGCCATCGTTGAGCGGGCAGCAGTTGCCGGCAGTGATCGTGCCGTTCTCGCGGAACACCGGGTTCAGTCCCTGGACGGCCTCGAGGGTCACGCCGGGGCGGGGGCCGTCGTCGGTGCTCACGACCGTGCCGTCGGCGAGGGTGACCGGGGTGATCTCACGCTCGAAGAAGCCGTCCTTGATCGCCTGCTCGGCGCGGTTCTGGCTGATCACGCCCCACTCGTCCTGCCGTTGGCGGGAGACGCCCCGGGAGGTTGCGACGTTCTCGGCGGTCTGTCCCATGGACAGGTAGATGTCGGGCAGCAGGCCCTCGTCGCGCGGGTCGGTCCAGGTCGTGTTGTCCTTGGCCATCTGCGCGGACCGCTCCTGGGCGTCGTTGAACCGCGGGTTCATCGCCTCGGTGTTGGTGCCCCCGGCGCCGGAGAAGTTCATGTACTGCGAGACGCACTCGACTCCGCCGGAGATGAACACCTCGCCCTCGCCGGCCTTGATCGCGTGGAACGCCATCCGCATGGTCTGGGTCGAGGACGCGCAGAACCGGTTGATGGTCGCGGCGGGCAGGTGGTCCATTCCGGCGAGCACGGCGATGACGCGGGCCATGTTCGAGCCGTGTTTGCCGCTCGGCTCGGCGCAGCCCCAGTAGAGGTCGTCGATCTGAGTCGGGTCCAGGCTCGGCACCTGCTCCAGCAGCGCGGCCACCACCTGCGCGGACAGGTCGTCCGGGCGGATGTCCTTCAGCGAGCCCTTGAAGGCCCGGCCGATCGGGGTGCGGGACGTGGCGACGATAACTGCTTCGGTCATGAGTTCCTCCATGCGGATTCGAAAGACGGCAGATCGGGTATGCGTTGCACACCGCCCGTGGGACCGGCACCTGGGGAGTCGGTCGGGTCGGGCGAGGCCCTGCCGTCGAGCCTACTCGGCGGGTCCGGTGGTCTTGACGGCACTGTGACCGTTGCCATGGATCGGGGCCGGTCCGGGCTCCGAGGCAGGGTCGGGGGAGTCCTGTTCGGGGGTGGATTCACCGGGTTCGGCGTCCTGCGGATCGTGCTCGGCGTGGGCGTGGAGGTCGGACTCGTCGGGCCTGGACTCGTCGGGGATGTCCTCCTGGCGACGTCGCAGCAGGCGGGCCCACCGGCCCCGCGGGCCGCGGGTGGCTCCGGCGAGTTCGGCGCCGGAAACCTCCACGCCGGGTTCGCTCGCGGCCACTCCGGCGGCGACCGAGACGGGGGCCACGTTCCGGCGGCTCACCGGGCGCGGCACGCTCGGCGGCGCCTCCCCGGCCCACAGGCCCAGCGCATCGATGACGCTCGGGAGCAAGGCCGCGGCGGCGCGTGCATACCCCGCTGCCGACGGGTGGAACCGGTCGGTGGAGAACAACTCCTTCGGGGTGGCGGCGAACTCGGGCCCGAGCATGTCCGCGAGGGAGACGGTGCGGCCACCGGCCTCGACGACCGCGACCGTCTGGGCGGCAGCGAGGTCGCGGGACCAGCGCCGCGCCAGCCACCGCAACGGCTGGGGCACCGGCTCGATCGTGCCGAGGTCGGGACAGGTGCCGACGACGACATGGCAGTGCGCGTCGAGGAGTCTGCGGACCGCCTGCTCGAGGTGCCGCACAGCGGTCGCCTGATCGATGCGGTGAGTGACGTCGTTGGCGCCGACGAGGATGACGGCCACATCCGGAGCGGGCACGCGGTCGAGGGCCTCGCTGACCTGCGGATCCAGGGCGGAGGACTCGGCACCGACGACGGCGACGTTGGTCAGCCGGACCCGTCGCCCCGAGATGGCGGCGACCCCGGTCGCGAGGATGGCCCCGATCGTCTGGCTCGGCTCGTCGGCGCCGAGTCCGGCCGCCGAGGAGTCACCGAGGATGAGCAGTTCGAGAGGATCGCCGGGTCCGTGCCCGTAACTGCCGTTGTCGTCCGGGGAGGAGTCGAACGGTTGACCGATCAGGTGCCGGGCGATCTGCGCCTCGGCCCGGATCAGTCCGTATCCGGCGGCGCCCAGAGCACCCGCGACGGCCGCGAGCCGACCCCCGCCGTAGGCGGCGGCGCTGGCGATCCGGCGCGCTCGGGCGGCCCGTCCCATACGGAATCACTCCTGATGTCGCTATGACGCTGAGGTCGGCATGACGGGGCGCATGCTCGATGCAGCCCCCTCGGATTCAGTTCAACGCTACCGCTCGCGGCGACGTTCCCGTCCCGGTGGCCCACGTCGATGCCGCCCGGTTCGGTCCGGTGCGTGGCCACCCATGTCTGTGCCGCGCTATCCTCACCGCATGCGCCGCTCCTGATCCGCAATCGCCGCGTGCTGTGTCGAACGCCCCCAGCATGTTCCGGGAGGTGTCCCCGCGCGGCGGATCCATGTGCTGTGTCAGGAGCCGTATGTCCCACCGCATCCACATCGTCCGGCGAGCCGACCCCGAAGCCGCTCGACGCATACTCGCTGCGCTGCCGGACTGGTTCGGTATCCCGGCGGCCAACGAGCACTACGTCCGGGCCGCCGGCACGAAGGACAGCTATCTCGCCATCGTCGACGAGGAGACGGTCGGTATCGCCCTCGTCGACCGGCACTTCCCGCAGACCGGGGAGATCCACCTCATCGCCGTCCTGCCCGACCACCATGGCACCGGTGCCGGCTCGGCTCTGGTCGCGGCGATCGAGGCTGACCTGGTCGCCGACGGGGCCCGACTGCTCGAGGTCAAGACGGTCGGGCCGTCGTATGCGGACGCCGGCTATGCCGCGACCCGGGCCTTCTACCTGGCCCGGGGGTTCCTCCCGCTCGAGGAGGTGGATGGTCTGGACTGGGACGGGCCGACGCTGATCATGGTCAAGTGCCTTGTCGGCGCGGGAGAGTGGATGGATGGCACACCCCCAGCCGACCACTGACCGTCCCGCCCTGCCGGATGGCTACGGCCTGCCCGTGACCCGGGACGGTCTGCTCACCTGGCCCCGGGTCGAGGAGCGGCTCGTCGCCGCGAAGAACTACTGGCTCGGATCGGTGCGGCCCGACGGTCGTCCGCACGCGATTCCGCGGTGGGGAGTCTGGGTGGACGGGCGGTTCTGGTACGACGGGGCGCCGACGACGGTGCATGCCCGCAACGCCGAGGCCAACCCGGCGGTGACGCTCACTCTGGAGAGCGGCAGCCAGGTCGTCATCGTCGAGGGTGAGTCGCACGCGACCCGGGCCGAGGCCGATGGGCTCGGCGCCCGGTTGTCGACCGCGTTCGGCAAGTACGCGGCCGACGGGTATGCGCCCGGACCCGCGTCCTGGGCCGGCGAGGACGGCGGCGGGCTGCGGGTCATCACCCCGCATCGCGTGCTCGCGTGGTTCGACTTCCCGAAGGACTGCACCCGGTTCACGTTCTGACCAGCATCCCGGGCCACAATGGCGGGTATGCCGGACGCACCTGTGCAGCAGACCTTCACCGTCACCGACGCGGACACCGCGATCGCCGTCGGCTCAGGATCGCTCCCCGTCCTCGGGACGCCACGGCTCATCGCGTGGTGCGAGGCGGTCACCTGCGCGGCGCTCGCCGATCTGCCGGACGGATGGACGAGCGTCGGGACGCGGGTCGAGATCGACCATGTTGCGCCCAATGCGGTGGGTGACGAGGTCGTCGTCTCCGCCGACATCGTTGAGCGCACCGATCGGATCGTGGAATTCGCTGTCACGGCTCGACGGGGGGAGCAACTCGTCGGCCGTGGCCGGGTGGTCCGGGCCGTCGTCGATGCTGACCGGTTCATGGCCCGCCTTGCGGCGCGCGACGATGCCTGAGCCGGAGCCCGCTTCGGCGGAGCACGGACTGCGGGACGACCTGCTCACCGTGCTCGCCCGCCGGGCGCTGACCGAGGACGCCGCCCGGCCCGAGGCCGTCGCCCGCCAGCACGCCCGCGGCGGACGCACCGCACGTGAACTCGTCACCGAGCTCATCGATCCAGGGAGCCTCGTCGAGTACGGCCGGTTCGTCACCGCCGCCCAGACCCAGCGACGCAGCGACGCGGACCTGCTCGACCGCACCGTCGGCGACGGGATCGTCGGCGGCCTGGCGACGATCGACGGACGCCAGGTCGCGGTGCTGTCCTACGACTATCTCGTCATGGCCGGCACCCAGGGGATGCGCGGACACGCCAAGACCGACCGGCTCCTCGATGTCATCGACCGGCTCGGGCTGCCGACGGTGTTCTTCGCCGCCGGCGGTGGCGGACGCCCGAGTGACACCGACATCCCGACCGTTTCCGGCCTCGATGTCCCGACCTTCGCGCGCTGGGCGGCGTTGACCGGCAAGGTCCCACGCATCGCCGTCGTGGGCGACAACTGCTTCGCCGGCAACGCCGTCATCGCCGGCTGCGCAGACCTCATCGTCGCCACCCCGCGCGCATCGCTCGGCATGGGCGGCCCGGCGATGATCGCCGGAGGCGGGCTCGGCCAGGTCGAGGCCGCCGATGTCGGCCCCCTCGAGGTGATGACCACCAACGGCGTCGTCGACCTCGCCGTCGACGACGGGGACGAGGTCGACGCCGCCCGGCACCTCCTCGGGTACTTCCTCGGCCACGAGGAGGACTGGACCGCTGCCGACCAGACCCCGTTGCGAGGTGCCGTGCCCGAGGGCGAACGCACCGCATACGACATCGTGCCGATCATCGAGACGCTCTGCGACGAGGACAGTGTCACCGTCCTGCGTCCGGACTTCGCCCCCGAGTTGTGCACCGCCCTGGGGCGGATCGAGGGACGGGTCGTCGGCGTCATCGCCAACGACACCCGGCACATGGCCGGGGCGATCACCGCGGCTGCCGGCGACAAGGCGGCGCGCTTCGTGCACCTGTGCGACGCATACGGATTCGGGATCGTCTCCCTCGTCGACACCCCCGGCATGATGGTCGGGCCCGATGCCGAGCGGACCGGACTGGTGCGACGCGCCAGCCGTCTGCTCGTCGCCTGTGCGCAGATCGAGGTGCCGCTCGTCGGGGTGGTGCTGCGGCGCGGCTACGGGCTCGGGGCGCAGGCGATGCTCGGCGGGAGCACCCGCGCGCCGGTGCTCACCGTCGCCTGGCCGAGCGCCCATCTCGGGCCGATGGGTCTGGAGGGTGCTGTCCGGCTCGGGATGCGCGACCACCTGGCCGCGATCGAGGACGAGGGTGAACGCGAGGCCCGGGTCAAGGAGTTGACCGCAGCGATGCAGGAGCACGCGAGCGCCCTCAACGTGGCGCGGCACAACGAGATCGACGACGTCATCGATCCGGTCGAGACGCGCGGCGTCATCGCCCGGGTGCTCGCCGCGGCCGCCGCGGACGGGCGACTGCGGCCGCGGCGGCGGCCCCTGGATGTCTGGTGAGGGCCGCTTCGATCAGACGCCGAAGGTCGCCCGGGGGTAGGCCGCGTTGACGTCGGTGACGATGTTGACCAGGTAGGGCACGCCACTGGCGAAGGCACGGTCGATCGCCGGACCGATCTGGGCCGGGTCGGTGACCATCTCGCCGGCGCCGCCGAGGGCCTTGACGACCTCGTCGTAGCGGGTCCGGGGCGCGAGATCGGCGATGACGTCGTATCCGTAGATCATCTGCATCGGCCCCTTCTCCAGCGCCCACGCCGAGTTGTTGCCCATGATCATGACGACCGGCAGGTTGTGCCGGACGAGGGTGTCGACGTCGATGAGGGAGAACCCGGCCGCGCCGTCGCCGAGGAGGAGGACGACCTGGCTGGACGGGCGGGCGATCCGGGCCGCGATCGCGGCACCGAGTCCGGCGCCGAGGCACCCGAACGGGCCCGGGTCGAGCCAGTTGCCCGGCTGCTTCGGCTCGATGAATTTGCCTGCGAACGAGACGAAGTCGCCGCCGTCGCCGATGACGACGGCGTCGTCCTCGAGGCGGGGGAGCAGCTCGCCGTAGATGCGGGCCGGGTGGATCGGGTCGGCGGTGGCGCCGAGCAGGTCCAGATCCTTGGTATGCGTCGCGTCCGCCTTCTCCCGCAACGCACCGGCCCAGGTGCTCCAGTCGGGTTTGCGGTCCTGTCGCTGGACCGCCTCGGTGAGGGCCTCGAAGATGCGGGGGAGGCTGCCGGCCGTGGCGACCTCGGGGTTCGCGTGGTGACTGAGCTGGTCGGCGCTGTCCTGGATGTGGACGACCCGGGCCGGCGTGGCGCCCTCCTTGCCGCCGAACACGCCGTAGCCGAGGCGGAAGTCGAGCGGGGTGCCGACGACGATGACGAGGTCGGCTCCGTTGAAGGCCATGCCCCGGGCCTTGGTGACCAGGAGCGGGTGTCCCGCAGGCACGATGCCGCGACCCATCCCATTCGGGATCGCGGGCAGACCGAGCTCCTCGACGCAGCGCAGCGCGGCCGCCTCGGCGAAGTCGTTCCAGACGTCACTGCCGAGGACGAGCACCGGACGCTCGGCGGCGGCGAGAAGAGCCGCGATGCGATCGATGGCGTCGGTGTCGGGCTCACGGCCCGTCTCCACCTCCGGCCCGGGACGCACCGACGTGGCCTGGTCGAAGAAGTGGTCCATGTAGATGTCGAGGAACGCCGGCCCGCGGTGGGCGGTGCGGGCGGCCTGGAAGGCACGGTGGGTCGCTGCGGCGATGTCGGCGGTGTCCTTTGCGGTCTCCGCCGAGACGGTGATGGGGCTCAGGAGCGGGACGTGGTCGAACTCCTGGAGGCTGCCGGTGCCCCACCGCGCCAGCGGCGCCCGCCCGCCGATGACGACCATGGGGGCACCCGAGAACTGGGCCTGGGTGATCGCGCTGACTCCGTTGGTGACTCCGGGGCCGGCGGTGAGGACGGCCAGGCCGGGGGCGCGGATGAGCTTGCCGGTGGCCTCGGCGGCGAACGCGGCGGTCTGCTCATGGCGGACGTCAAGGAGCGAGACGCCGTGGTCCTCCTTCTCGGCGGCGTCGTACATCGGGAAGACGTGGGCGCCGGAGAGAGTGAACATCGTCGTGACCCCGTGGTTGGCGGCGACCGCGGTCGCATGCGAGCCGCCGTGTCCCTGGACCGGGGCGGGGGTGGGGTCGCCGGTTCCGGCGGGGTCGACGTGGGTGCTGGGAGCGCCGTGTGGTGAGGTCATGCCGATGATGTTACTCGTCAGTAATGTCCAGGGGAAGGGGGTGGCGTTCCAGGCGTCCGGCGGCGGGCCGGGCGGGAGTGTCGACCCGGGGTCGGGGTGCGATGTGTGAGGATCGAGCAATGAAGTACGCCGAGCACATCATGGACCTCGTCGGGCACACGCCCTTGGTCCGACTCAACTCCGTCACCGACGGCATCGAGGCCACCGTCCTGGCCAAGGTCGAGTACCTGAACCCCGGCGGGTCGGTCAAGGACCGGATCGCGGTGAAGATGATCGAGGAGGCCGAGGCCCGCGGCGACCTGCGCCCCGGCGGGACGATCATCGAGCCGACCTCCGGCAACACCGGGGTGGGGCTGGCCCTCGTCGCCCAGCGCAAGGGGTACTCGTGCATCTTCGTCTGCCCGGACAAAGTGGCCGAGGACAAGCGGAACGTGCTCAAAGCATACGGAGCCGAGGTCGTCGTCTGCCCGACCTCGGTGCCGCCGGACCACCCGGACTCCTACTACTCCGTCTCCGACCGGCTCGCGGCCGAGATCGAGGGCGGCTACAAGCCCAACCAGTACGAGAACGAGGCCGGCCCCGACTCGCACTTCGAGTCCACCGGACCGGAGATCTGGGCCGACACCGACGGTCGGGTGACCCACTTCGTCGCCGGGGTCGGCACCGGTGGCACCATCACCGGCACGGCCCGCTACCTGCGCGAGATCTCGAAGGACCGCGAGGGCGGCCGGGTGCGGATCATCGGCGCCGACCCGGAGGGGTCGGTCTACTCCGGCGGTACCGGTCGGCCCTACCTCGTCGAAGGGGTGGGCGAGGACATGTGGCCGGGGGTCTACGACCCGAGTGTCGTCGACGAGATCATCGCCGTCAGTGACGCCGACTCCTTCGAGATGACCCGCCGACTGGCCCGGGAGGAAGGGCTGCTCGTCGGCGGCTCGTGCGGTATGGCGGTCGTCGCGGCACTGCGGGCCGCCAGGGATCTGCCCGCCGACGCGGTCGTCGTCGTCATCCTGCCCGACTCCGGACGCGGGTACCTGTCGAAGATCTTCAACGACGACTGGATGAACAGCTACGGGTTCCTCGCGGCGGACAAGGGTGAGACGGTCGGGGACGTCCTGGCGGCCAAGACCGAGGCGACCGGCCTGCCCGACCTGGTGCACACCCATCCGGGTGAGACGGTCAAGGAGGCGATCGACATCC
The DNA here is from genome assembly GCA_012838445.1 of Intrasporangiaceae bacterium. Lineage (GTDB taxonomy): Bacteria > Actinomycetota > Actinomycetes > Actinomycetales > Dermatophilaceae > F2B08. The sequence goes on from DUPF01000023.1 coordinate 37,361, forward strand.
TCCGCGAGTACCACGTCTCGCAGATGCCGGTCGTCAAGGCGGAGCCGCCGGTCATGTCGGGCGAGGTGGCCGGCGCGGTCTATGAGCGGGATCTGCTCGACGCGCTCTTCACCGGGCGCGCCCACCTGACCGATTCGGTGGAGAATCACATGGGTCCGGGCCTGCCGCTCGTCGGCTCCGGCGAGCCGATTGCCACCGCCCGCAAGGAGTTGCACGACAGTGACGCGATCCTCGTCGTCGACGCCGGCAAACCCGTCGGGGTGCTGACCCGTGCCGACTTCCTCGGGTTCCTCGCGGAGTAGTCCTCGCGCGGGTTGCATCCCCGTGACCCCGACCCGTTTTGGTTCGGGCCGGGGCGCCGGTGAGAATGGGTGGCTGTGACCAGTCAACTGCCCTCCCGCACTGATGTGCTCGTCGTCGGCGCCGGACCGGCCGGCTCGAGTGCCGCGGCCTGGGCGGCCCGGGCCGGTCTTGACACCGTCATCGCCGATGCGGCCACCTTCCCGCGGGACAAGACCTGTGGTGACGGGCTGACGCCCCGGGCGATTGCCGAGTTGGATCGACTCGGACTGGCCGAATGGGCCCGGGGTCGGGCCCACAACCAGGGGCTGCGTGCCCACGGGTTCGGTCAGCGGCTCTACCTGAGGTGGCCCGGCGGCACGCTGCCCGACTGGGGCTCGGCCGTGCCGCGGATGATCCTCGACAACGCGATTCGTGACGTGGCGATCGAGTCCGGGGCCACTGCCCTGGACGGGCTGCGCGCGGTCGACGTGCGCTGGGACCAGGGGAAGGTCTCCGCCGTCGTCTTCAAACGCGGCCGCGAGTTTGTCGAGATCGGCTGCGAACGGCTCGTCGTCGCCGACGGGGTGCGCAGTCAACTCGGTCGAGCCGTCGGGCGGCAGTGGCACCGCGACACGGTCTACGGGGTGGCGGCCCGCTCCTACAGCGACTCGACGATGTCGCACGACCCGTGGATCTCCTCGCACCTGGAGTTGCGCGACGAGTCCGGCGAGGTGCTCTCCGGGTACGGCTGGATCTTCCCCCTCGGCGGTGGTGAGGTCAACGTCGGTGTCGGCACCCTCGCGACCGCCAAGCGGCCCGCGGATGTCCAGTTGCGTCCGCTCATGCAGTTCTACGCCGATCAGCGCAAGAAGGACTTCGGGCTCTCGGGCGAGCTGCGGATGCCCACCTCGGCGATGCTGCCGATGGGTGGCGCCGTCTCGAATGTCGCCGGGACGAACTGGGCGCTCATCGGCGACGCGGCTGCCCTGGTCAATCCGCTCAACGGCGAGGGGATCGATTACGGACTCGAGACCGGCCGTCTCGTTGCGGACCTGCTCGCCGAGAAGGCGGACCTGGCCGCATCGTGGCCGGCGGTGCTGACCCGCGAGTACGGCGAGGCGTTCTCCATCGCCCGGCGCCTCGCCGGGCTCGTGACCGTTCCCCGGGTGCTGTCGACCCTCGGTCCGGTCGGGATGCGCACCGACTGGCTCATGGTGCTGGCGCTGCGCTGGATGGGCAACCTCGTCACCGACGAGGACCGGGACCGGGCGGCCCGGATCTGGCGGTGGGCCGGGCGTCGTTCGATCACCCTCGACACCCGCCGACCCTTCAGCTGAGACCCCCTTAGCGACAGAAAGGCGTGTCCCGGCGGCTGCGCGTGATCATGCGACTGGGTCCGCCTATTCCGCACGATCCACTGGGTCGTTGATCGATCAATAACCCAGTGGCAGCGGTTATGCACAAGCGCGTCCACCTGGCCGTATGTCAGCAAAAAGCCGCAATGGAATAACGCTTCCGTAACGACATTCATCAAATGTGACTACTGTTACTTGAGGGAAAGTTGCCAGTGGTGTTTTATGAGGTGGGCTCATGTCCCACCTGAGTCGTGCCAGTCGGTTTAGTGTCCCGATTTGGCGATGGTGTCCAGGAGTGCTTTGACCTCTGGGGGGATCTCGGGCTCGAGGGTGAGTCGCTGGTCGCCGAGGGCGATGGTGGCCGAGCGGATCGGGCGCAGGGTGTTGATGAGCTTCTTGATCGAGAGGCCGGAGACGTCCTGGAGGTAGCGGCTGACGGCGAGGGCGGCGAAGACGATGGTCAGGTGGGCCTCGATCGAGTCTTTCTGGTGATGGAACATCGGGCGGGCCCGCAGGTCGCTCTTGGCCATCCGGAAGCTCTTCTCGACGTGCCACAAGTCGTGGTAAGCGCTGATCACCTGGGAGCCGGACATCACGTCGGGGTCGAGGTTGGAGACGTACCCCTTCAGGCCGGCGAGCTGGCGGGCTTTCTCGACCAGGGCCCAGTTGACGTCCTTGTCGGCGCCGTTGATCCGCACGAACCGGTCCTTCTTGACCGGCCGGGTACCGGCGGCGACCTTCTCGGCCCGTTCGACCATCGCGTTGATCGACCGGTTGTCCCGCTTGTACCGCTTGAAGGAGTACTGGTACACCACCCTGCGGGTGCGCGCGGCCGTGCCGGTGCCCATCACCCGGCTTGACTCCAGGATCTGACCGTCGGCGAAGTAGTCCCCGTGTCGCTGGAAGTGTTCGGCCAGGTCGTAGGGGGCCTTGCTGATCCGAGAGCCGACGATGAAGGAGAACCCGGCGTCCTCGAGGGCGTTCAGGTTTCCCGCCGAGAGCATCCCGGCATCGGCGACGACGACCATGTCGGTGACCCCGTGCCGGGCCTGGAACGCTTCCAGTACCGGGATCAGGG
>DUPF01000214.1 GCA_012838445.1 Intrasporangiaceae bacterium
GGGCGCCCGGCAAGAGGTGGGCGAGAGACGCCTGGGAGCCTCCCTTCGGTCACCCCGTCACTCATCGCTGAGCGCGGTGATGCCGCAGCGTCCGGTCCTAGCCAGACACAGCGTTCAACTTTACTCGGGGTGGGCGGCCGTCAGCAAATCGGTGAACCCGCATCGACGGCCGTCGACAGACGCTCACTCGTGGCCTTCGTCGGTCAGCCCTGGGGCCTGGCCTGCGGCGTGCCGAACGAGGAACCCGTTCCGCCCCTGGCACGCCCTTGATCAGGGGGACCTGCCGAGTCGCACTGGGGCCGGCGGAAGCCGTGACCGGTCCTGAGTCCAACTCACTGAGTTGTCGAACGCTCTCCACGGCCGGATGCGGAGCCCACCCCGGCAAGGAGGTAGATCGCGTACTCGAGGTCCCGTCCCTCCCGCTGCACGCACCGGAGCACCTCCTCGACCGTGCCCACCCCGACGGCCCGCAGCGTTTCGAGCAGCTCTGGTGCGACGTGCGAGGACCAGATCGCGAGGACTCCCCCGGGTGCGAGTGCGGCGACCGCCCGGCGCAGCCCGGCCGGTGCATACAGGTCCGCGTTCTCCTCCCGGACGAGGAACCCGGGGCCGTTGTCGACGTCGAGGAGGATGACGTCCCACTTCCCCGGCGTCGCGACGAGGACCTCGCCGACGTCCGCAGCGCGCAGGTGGATGCGCGGATCGTCGAGGTCGGTCGGCAACAGGCCCGCGCGCGCCCAGTCGACGAGCGGCTCGGCCATCTCCACCACCGCGACGTGCCGGACCCGATCGTCAGTGGCGACGGTCGCAGCGGTGTATCCGAGGCCGAGGCCGCCGACGAGGACCCGCCGTGGCGCCGGGTGCCGTTCCAGGGCCACCGCCGCGAGCTCGACCTCGGTGCTGACATCGACGGTGTCCATGACGAAGGCCCCGCCCACGATGAGCTCGGTGTGCCGGCCGCGGCGGCGCAGCGCCACCTCGCCGATCGACGACTCCGCGCGGGCGAGCGTCGTCGGAGGGACATCCTCAGTCACGGGTGTCGCCGAGGTCCATGGCCACCCCGAGAATGAGGAACAGCGCGCATCCCGCCATTATCCTCAGGAGCTTGGCAGGTGGGCTCCCCGATCACACTCCGGCTGGGCTCCCCGATCACACTCCGGCGCACTGGCCTTCCTTGTTGCCGTCGACGGCGTTGTTCGCGCCGGCGGGCTCCATGGTGTTGCCCTCGCACTGGATGTTGCCGTCGACGGTGGTGTCGTTGATCGCGATGATCCCGATGAGGTTCTCGACCTGGATGTCGCCCTCGACCCGGACGTCGTGGAGGTTGAAGGTGCCACCTCCGCTGATCTGGACGTTGCCGTCCACCTCGCCCCCGGCGAGGTCGATCGCGCCGATGTCGGTGCCCTGGACGTTGCCCTCGATCGTGGCTCCGCGGGACAGCAGCGCAGCGCCTGCCTCCATGGTCACGTCGCCGTCGATGGTGGCGCCCTCGATGCAGGTCAGCGTGCCGCCCGGGATGACGACGTTGTCCGCGATGCTGCCGGTCAGCGTCTCGGCGCAGGTGGCGGCGAGATCCCCGAGGGAGTCGCTGTCGCCGGTGTCGATATCTGTCGCCGCATCGGTGGCGGCGTCCGTCGCGTCGTCGAGAGCGTCGGTCGCCGCGTCCGTGACGTCGTCGGTGCTCAGGTCTGTGGCGGCGTCGGTCGCCTCGTCCAGAGCGTCCTGCGCGTCCTCGGTCGAGAGGGTGACCGGCGGTGACGGTTCCGGGGCGGTCGTGTCGCCCCCGCAGGCGGCAAGCGTGAGGGCGAGGGCGGAGGTGGTCAGGCCGAGAGCGAGGCGGCGGATCATGCGGGAGTCTCCTGATGAGGGATGGGGCAGGTGCCTGCCCGCGGCGAGCGGCTCGCCGGGGCGGTGTTCTCTACCCTGCGGGATGTATGGGGTGCCGCTCAACTCGGCCACGAACGACCAGGGGCGGTATGCGCGAGTCACGTCGCGCATACCGCCCCTGATGCGGTGGTTCAGGCCGGTTCAGTCGGACCGTCCAGTCAGAACCGGTCGAGCCCCAGCTCGGTGTCGTCGAGGCGGATCGCCTCACCCGTGCCGGTGCCGAACATGCCGTAGTCGTACTGGTCGTACGTCGGCAGGGTGTACATCGCGGCCTTGGCCTCCTCGGTCGGCTCCACAACCACGTTGCGGTAGCGCGACAGCCCGGTCCCGGCGGGGATGA
>DUPF01000215.1 GCA_012838445.1 Intrasporangiaceae bacterium
ACGCGGCGGACCGGTCCGCGGCCGGGCGCCGGCGTCCGGGTCGATGAAGCGGTCCCAACCGACCCGGGTCGCCCCGTCGGCCCCGCAGCCGGACATCGACGTCCACGACCCGGACGGGGTGCGCCTGCAGAAGCTCCTCGCCGCGGCGGGCGTCGGCTCCCGGCGCCAGTGCGAGACGCTCATCAGCGCCGGACGGGTCCAGGTCGACGGGGTCACCGTGACCGAGTTGGGGGTGCGGATCGATCCGACCCGGCAGGTCGTGCACGTCGACGGGGACCGGATCCAGCTCGACGAGTCACGGGTCTACCTGGCATTCAACAAACCGGCCGGGGTGGTCACGTCGATGAACGACGAACTCGGCCGCGCCGACATCGCGGACTTCCTCCGCGGGCGCAGCGAGCGGCTCTTCCACGTCGGCCGCCTCGATGCGGACACCGAGGGGCTGCTGCTGCTGATGAACGACGGGGAGCTCGCCCATCGGCTCCAGCACCCGAAGTACGGCGTATTGAAGACCTATCTGGCCCAGGTCCCCGGACCGCTCGCCCGGGATCTCGGCAAGCGGCTGCGCGCCGGGATCGAGCTCGACGACGGACCGGTCGCGGTGGACTCGTTCCGAGTCGTGGACTCCCAACCGGGGAAGGCGCTCGTCGAAGTCGTCCTGCACGAGGGCCGCAAACACATCGTCCGGAGGATGCTCGCCGAGGTCGGTCACCCCGTGATCTCACTCGTGCGCACCCAGGTCGGCCCGATCCGGCTCGCCGACACCAAACCCGGCAAGTGGCGGGCACTGTCCTCGGCCGAGGTCAGTGCGCTGTATGCGGCGGCGGGCCTGTGATGACAACTCACGATCGACCCACTCGGGTCCACATCATCGGCTCCGGCCTCATCGGAGCCAGTGCGGGAATGGCGTTGCGCGCCAAGGGATTCGCCGTCTCCTTGGAGGACATGTCGCCGACGTCGGCGGCATTGGCGCGGGATCTGGGGGCCGGGGACCTGCCCGGACCGCCGGATGCGGACGCCTCGATCGACCTCGTCGTCGTGGCCACCCCGCCAGATGTCACCGCCGATGTCGTCGTCGCGGCCCAGCGCCGGTTCCCGGTCGCCGTGGTCACCGACGTGGCCTCGGTGAAGCGGATCATCGTCGACGAGGTCGCCGAGCGGGGCGGGGACCTGGCGCGCTTCGTCGGGGGCCACCCGATGGCGGGTCGGGAGCGCAGCGGCGCGATCTCGGCCCGGGCGGACCTGTTCACCGGCCGCACCTGGGTGCTCACCCCCACCGACGAGACCGCACCGGAGGCTCTGACCCTGGTCCGGAGCGCTGCAGAGGCGACCGGCGCGGCCGTCGTCGTCCTCGGTGCGGGGGAGCACGACGAGGCGGTGGCCGCCGTGAGCCACCTGCCCCAGATCGCCGCCACGGTCGTGGCCTCCCGCCTCGAGGAACTCTCCGACACCGCAGTCGAACTCGCCGGTCAGGGGGTGCGGGACGTGACCCGGATCGCCGCGAGCGACGCCGGGCTGTGGACCCAGATCCTCGTCGGCAACGCCCCGGCGGTGCGGGCCGTCCTCGACGACGTCATCGCCGACCTGCAGGACCTCTCGGGTGCGCTGGCCGCGATCGCCCGGGACGGATCCCACGACCTGGGCGCCCCCGGGGCGCGGGCGGTCATCGCCGCTCAACTCGTCGCCGGCAACGCCGGCCATGCGCGGATCCCGGGCAAACACGGCCAGGCACCCACCGCATACGGATCGGTCATCGTCCTCGTCCCGGACGAGCCGGGCCAACTCGGGCGGCTCTTCAACGATGTCGGCGACGCCGGCGTCAACCTCGAGGACCTGCGGCTGGACCACGCCCACGGGCGACCGTTCGGGCTGGCCGAGGTCTTCGTGCTCCCGAGCGTGCTCGGCCATCTCGTCGAGTCGCTCACCGAGCGGGGTTGGAGGTTGCACGTATGACCAGCCGGGGACAGAGCGGGCCGCGGACCCTCGTCGTGGCGATCGACGGTCCTTCCGGCTCGGGGAAGTCGAGCGTGTCCAAGGCGGTCGCAGCCCGGCTCGGGTTCGGCTATCTCGACACCGGGGCGATGTATCGCGCCGTCACGTGGTGGTGCCTCGATCAGGGGATCGACCTGGACGACGCCGAGGCGGTCGCGCAGGCCTGCCGCGCGGTCCCGCTGCAGATGGGGACCGACCCGACGGATCCCTGGGTCGCGGTCGACGGGCGTCGCATCGACGCGGAGATCCGGACCACCGAGTTGTCGTCCGTGGTGTCCCGGGTCGCGACCAATCTGGCGGTGCGGGCCGAGTTGCGGCGTCGCCAGCGCGAGATCATGGCCGACCTCGCGCAGCAGTGCGGGGGAGTGGTCGCCGAGGGGCGCGACATCACCACCGTCGTCGCCCCGGACGCCGACGTCCGGATCCTGCTCACCGCCTCGGAGGAGGCCCGACTGCGGCGCCGTTCGACCGAACTGCACGGGGAGGCCTCCGACTCCTCGATCGCAGCCACCCGGGACCAGATCGTGCGCCGCGACGCCGAGGACTCGACCGTGTCGACATTCCTCGTCGCCGCCGACGGGGTGGTGCTGCTCGACACCTCCGACCTGGACTTCGACGGCAGCGTCGCCGCGGTGCTCGACATCATCGACGGGGCGGGGGAGCGCCCTCGATGACGCCATCCGAGGCGCCCCCGCCTCCGGCGGAGTGGCGCAGCGTCTGGTTCCGGCGGGCGGCCCGACCGATCCTCAAGGGCCTCTACGACGCCCAACTGCACCACGGGGAGCGGATGCCGAGCAGCGGACCGGTCATCGCCGTCATCAACCACATCGGGTTCCTCGACGGGCCGTTCGCGTTCGGGTGCCTGCCCCGGCCCGGGCACTTCCTCGTCCTGGACAAGACGTTCTCCGGATGGATGGGCAACCTGCTGACATGGTCCGGCCAGATCCCCCTCGACCAGAGCCACGGCGACCGGCGAGCCCTCGGCCACGGCCTGCAGATCCTGCGGCGAGGTGGGATGCTCGGCATCTTCCCCGAGGGAGGGCGCGGCCGCGGCGACCTCGCCGAGGCGGGCAAGGGGGCGGCCTGGCTGGCGCTGCAGTCCCGTTCAACGGTTGTGCCGGTCGCCTGCCTCGGGACGCGGTTCACCGGTGACCTGGCCGCATCCTGGCCGAGGCTGCGATCCCGGATCGTCCTCGACGTCGGCGAACCGTTCACGATCGACCCGATCGCCGGGGTCCCGGGCCGGGTCCGACTCGAGCGGGCCAGCGACGAGGTCCGCACCCGCCTGGCCGGACACGTCGCCGAGTCCTCGGACCGACACGGCATCCCGCTGCCGACCGACATGCCGCCGGACCTCATCACGTGACCGGGCACCCCCTCCGGTGGGGGAGAATGGTCCGATGACCACGACCGAGCAGACCGGGGACCCGGAGCGCACCGACCGCGAACCCACCGGCGAGGAGGTCGAGCGCGCGCTGCGCGCCGGACTGGAGGACTTCGAGCTCACCGAGGACGACCGAGAACTGCTCTCGGGGGAGTATGCCGAGGCGCGCGACGGATACCTCGGCCCGCTGCCGGTCGTTGCCGTCGTCGGGCGACCCAACGTCGGCAAGTCCACTCTCGTCAACCGGATCCTCGGCCGGCGCGAGGCGGTCGTTGAGGACGTTCCCGGCGTAACGCGGGACCGGGTGGCGTATGCCGCGGAGTGGACCGGGCGGCGCTTCACGCTGCTGGACACCGGGGGCTGGGCCCTCGACGCCTCCGGGATCCATCTGCGGGTCGCGGAGCAGGCCGAGGTCGCCGTCGAGATGGCCGACGCCGTCCTGTTCGTCGTCGACGCCGTCGTCGGCGCCACCGACGACGACGAGGCCGTCGTGCGGCTGCTGCGCCGCTCCGGCAAGCCGGTCCTCCTCGTCGCGAACAAGGTCGACGACCAACGCTTCGAGTCCGACGCCGCCGCGCTGTGGAATCTCGGTCTGGGCCAGCCGTGGCCGGTCTCCGCACTGCACGGGCGGGGCAGTGGCGACCTGCTCGACGCCCTCCTGGAGGTGCTGCCGGAGGTATCCGCCCACGGGGGTGTCGACCTCGAGGGCGGACCCCGACGCGTCGCGCTCATCGGACGCCCGAATGTCGGCAAGTCCTCGCTGCTGAACAGATTGGCTCGCGAGGACCGGGTCGTCGTCGACGACGTCGCTGGCACCACCCGCGACCCGGTCGATGAACTCATCGAACTCGGCGGGAAGACCTGGCGGTTCGTCGACACCGCCGGCATCCGACGCCGCGTGCACCAGACCAAGGGCGCGGACTTCTATGCCTCGCTGCGTACGCAGAGCGCGTTGGAGAAGGCGGAGGTCGCCGTCGTCCTCATCGACGCGGGCGAGCCGATCACCGAGCAGGACATCCGGATCGTGCAGCAGGTCGTCGACGCCGGACGGGCGCTCGTCATCGCGTACAACAAGTGGGACACCACCGATGAGGAGCGGCGCTACTACCTGGAGCGGGAGATCGACCGGGAACTCGTCCAGATCCCGTGGGCGCCGCGGGTGAACATCTCGGCCCGCACCGGCCGACATGTGGACAAGCTCGTGCCCGCCCTGGAACTGGCGCTCGAGTCGTGGGACACCCGGATCCCGACCGCACGGCTGAACGCCCTCCTCGGCGAGATCGTCGCCGGCCACCCCCACCCGGTCCGCGGTGGCAAGCAGCCGCGGATCCTGTTCGCCACCCAGGCCTCGACCCGACCGCCGCGGTTCGTGCTCTTCGCCTCCGGGTTCCTCGAGGCCGGTTATCGCCGGTTCATCGAGCGGCGGCTGCGGGAGGAGTTCGGCTTCGAGGGCAGCCCGATCGAGGTGTCCGTGCGGGTGCGTGAGAAGCGGCGCCGCTGAGCCGACGGGAGCCGCTGTCCAGATCGATGCGCCCGGTGAGCCATCACCCAGTTGTTCATGAGTCGAGGCGATTCGGTGCAGTCGAGACCGGTGCGGTAATGTGACGGTCGCTCTCCTCGGAGAGCAGCCACGGGCTGTGGCGCAGTTTGGTAGCGCACTTGACTGGGGGTCAAGGGGTCGCAGGTTCAAATCCTGTCAGCCCGACAGATCCGCATAGTGTCCCTGACCTGCGGAAATGTGCTCAGAGGCCCCTCCCGACTGTTTCGCGGGAGGGGCCTCTCTCCGTCCGGTGGTCACAAACTTGGTCACAAACCGGGGCGGGGGAGCATCATCGCGCCCGGACGACACCTAGTCCGTGACCGAGCCGGACACTGCCGCAGCCCAACTACCCGCGTTTCCGCTCTCAGGCAGGTGGGTGGAGAGGTGGACCTCATTGGTGGGCACGAGCAGGGCTGCCGCGTCAGTGGGGTCCTTATTTGCTCTCCGAGAGGGCCGCGTCAACAGCCGTGACGATCGCCTGAGCCAGCTCCTGGTATTGGCCGCGCCAACGGTCAGACCTCTTGTATCCGTCGCTATCCACGAACTCGCGCAGTGTCTGCAACTGGGCACGGTTCACGAAACCGGAGACCACGTACCCCGAGACCTCACCACCCTTCTCGACCCGCTGAACACCGAACGTCACACCGCTGTACCTGGGCACCGTTTCTCCTTTCGCTGGGTTGAAGTCCCTAGAACGTGCCATACATGCACTGTGGGCCGCTACTGGTGGACCGCGCCCACGGCCGACCCTGGGATGTCCGAGCCAGACAGAACCCTGCCGTCACACACGATGACGCTCTCCAGGAGTGCCAGGTCGGAGTACATCATTTCGAACGTCATGACAACGGTCACCAACGCGAGAACGACGTGATCCGTTGTGGGCGAGATTTCGCGCCCATTCAGACGGCGACGACAGGAACGAACTCCTCGAGGCCCATGAAGTCATCGGGGTTGCGCGTGTAGAGCGTGGCCCCGTGTGCATGCGCGGTGGCGGCGATCAGGAGATCCATCGTGCGACGATGCGGCTGGCGACCTGCTGCAACGACCGCGGAGGCGAGCTGGCCATAGCTCGCCGCAACAGACTCGTCGATCGGCAACGCATCGAAGTGTCGCTGCAGCACGCTGAGCCGGCGGAGCCGCTCGGCGCGGGTCTCGGCATCCGTGGCGACCAGGACTCCGAAGTGCAGCTCGGCGAGGCTCGCGGCGCTGATCGCCACAATGCCCGGCACAGGCACCATTGCAGGGCCGATCGACACACTCGTGTCGAGGATCGTCCGCTCGAGGATCTCCTCGGTCATGCCATGCTCCACGGGTCGCGCACCTCGTCATCAACGAGATCTCGATCCTTCTCCCAGTCCGGGTCCGCGGGGCCACGGAAGAGCGCCTCGAGATCGGACCACGGACGCCACTGTGACGGCCGTGCCGGCACCAGAAGCGCACTCGGCCGTCCGGCGACGGTGATGACGAAGTGCTCGCCCCTCTCGACGCGCCGGACGAGCTCAGACGCCTGCTGACGCAGTTCCCGCAGTCCAACCGTGGTGTCCATGTCTTCACATTACGGTGCCAGTTGCCAAGTGCTACCCAGTTAGATCGCGGCATGGGCGGGCCCGCTGTGCCGGACGGACTCAAAACGTACCGGCCGGCATCAGGGATTGCGCAGTTGCGACAGCCCGTCCGCCTACGGACGCACCATCGTCAGTTGGTGCACCCTCGCGCCCTGATATCTGATCCCGGGCACCAGTGGTGTGGTGCCGTGGGGTCGGAACCCCATTCGTTCGAAGAACCGCACTGCGCGAGCATTCTCTACAAGTGTCTGCAGGTGACAGCCCGGCGATCCCGCTTCTGAGAGCCGATCGAACCACGCGGCCATCAGGGCCTCGGCCGCTCCGGTGCCACGCGCTTCCGGTGCGACGTTGATATGCAAGTGCGCGGGCCAGTCTGGATCCGCGAAGTCGCCCGAGACCACTTCCTGCCGCCGCAGCCTCGTCCACGCCAGGTCGAAGGCGGCGCGGGCGAAGAACCCGATCACACGCGGCCGGCGCATCAGTCGGTGCTCGGTGATGGCCCGCTTCATCCGTTCGTCTTCGCTCGGCAGTTCCGAGCTGTCGAGACACCCGGTCAGGTAGCCGACCAGCTCGCCGCCCACCTCGGCCAAGAACACCGAGCGCGGGTCGAGGCGGAGGTAGGGGTCGAGGTAGATCGTGCGCTCCGAGGCGGGATGGCCCCAGAGTTCCCCGCTGGGGGAGTCCGCGCCCGCGCGGGTGAACAGTGCGTTCAGACGCTCCCGATCCGAGAGGTCATACGACCGGACGAGTGTGTCAGTCACGAGCACCCCCTCCGTGTGGTCGCGTACGCGCTGAGAGTCCCCGGCGTGCGAGGTACTGCTCGATCCCGTCGAGAATGGCGGTGAGCCCGAAGTTATCATCCGTACCGGCCGGCGCCTGTGTTTGCGCAGGCTGCGCGCCATCAACCACGTCAGCGAACAGGGTGCGCAGTTGCTCGCGATCCTCGCGCGTACAGGCAGGCACTTCCCGGGTGATGACAGTGTCCGCCCGTAGATTATGGGGATGAGCGTGGACCGGCACGAGCTGCACGACCTTGTCGATCAGTTGCCCGACGACCAAGTGGCGTCGGTGGCAGCGGAGGTGCGTCGCCGGTTGCCAGTCCACGGCTCTGACGGAGCGTGGCCTCCGGAGTTCTTCGGCATCGTCGACGATCCGGACGTGCCGACCGAAGTTGCCCGCAACGTCGATGAACTCCTGACCTCCTCGGGGTTCGGCCGCGGCTCATTGTGATCCTGGTCGGTACCGGTCCACTGGTGGCGGCAGCGATCGTCAACCAACCGGATCACCGAGCGTGAGTCGATCTGACCCCGCGCCCTTCCGAGATGCGCCACAACCCAGCCTTCAAGCGCGCTGCAGTGCGCCACGCTGGACCAGCAGCGCCAGGACGCCGGTCACCAGACCCCACGCGGCGTTGATCGTCAGCACCGGGACGATGGCGATCGGGGTGGCCAGAGGGCCGCGCAGTTCACCATCGAGGAGCGGGGAGAGCAGGCCACTGAGGAGGATCGAGAACACGGCATAGGCCAGTCCGGCCAGAACCAACGTCAGCACCGGCCGGGCGGTCCGGCTCAGCGCGACGGCTGCGACCCACACGGCCGAGATGACGAGGGTGACGATGAGCGGCAGCGACGTAGGGGAGTCGAACCCCGTCCGAGCATCGAGGATGCGCAGGAGCGGCCGGACCAGCGCGAGCGCCCCGAGGGCGAGAATGAGCGGCCAGGGCAGTGACGGTCGTGTCTTCATGAACCCGACGCTAGGAAGGACCTCGCAGACGGTGCGTCCGGTCCAGATCTCGATCCGAGTCGCCTTCGGGCCCATCCCCGTGACGTCGCGAGGCGATCCGACGGTCGCCACCGTCCACTCAGGAACGAGTCCCGCCCGGCGTCGTGGGAGTGCTCTTACGGAGGAGTCACCACCGGTTGCCCGGCCCGTTGCGGTCCTCTGCTCGGCGGAACCAGGCACCGAACCGGCTGGTGGGGATCCCGGCCGCGGTGATGGCGTGCAGGTCCGGATAGCGCTCCCGCACCGCGGTCTCGATGCGCCGGTGCAACGTGACGCCGGCGAGGTCGCAGTGTCCGCACGCCCCGCAGAAGCGCAGCGTGACCGTCTCGTCGATGACGGAGTCGATGTCGACCTGCCCGCCGTGGGAGGTGATGTATGCGCCCACCGGCCCGGCGAGCACGTCACCGACGACGGTGCGGAGGACCATGTCCCGATCGTCGTCGGTGCGCCACAGGGTCACCTCGGCGACCGCTTCCCGGAGCGCAGTGCGCACTGCCGCGCCATGCTGCCGCCACGAGGCGTCCGGACGGAGCCGCATGTTCACCGAATGCGGCTCGCACCAGGCCTGTTCGATGGGAGTCTCGTCAAGAAGCACCCCGAGGGCTCCGGGCGCCTTCAGGAGTCGCCCGACGGGGAGACGCACGGTCGGGAGCACCCACCGCATCACCTCGGGCGTGCTCGCCATCGGCTCGGCGTGCAACGGCAGCTCGGTCGTGATCGTCACGTGAGGGCTCCGGTCAGCCGATAGGCGAGGAAGGCGCCCACCCAGGCGAGGACGAACATGTACGTGAACGCGATCGCGGGCCACTTCCAGGTGCCCGTCTCGCGTCGCATGACGCCGACCGTGGACATGCACTGCAATGCGTAGACGAAGAACACCAGCACCGCGACGACCACCGGCGGGGTGAACAGCTTCTCGCCGGCCCGGGGCCCGGAGGTGACGGTCATCTCCTGCAACGCCGTCGTCGGCGCGTCGGGGTTCTCGGCAGCGGCGACCTGACCGAGGGTGGCGACGAAGGTCTCGCGGGCGGCCAGCGACGAGACGATCCCGACGTTGATCCGCCAGTCGAAGCCGAGCGGTTCGAACACCGGGCTGATCGCCTTGCCGAGCCCGGCCGCATACGAGTTGTCGATGACGTATGCGCTGCTCGCCGCAGCATCGGTCGGGTTGATTCCCGCTGCGGCCAGTTCGTCATCGCCGCGCAGCGGCAGGTTGAGCAGCGTCCAGAGCAGAACGGTGGTGACGAGGATGATCGTGCTGACCTTCTTCACGAACGTCCAGCACGCCTCCCAGACGGCGAGAGCGACGGTCTTCAGCCGGGGCAGCCGGTAGGTCGGCATCTCGAGGTAGAAGGGGATCCCACGTGCCGCGCCCCCACCGAGTCGGGAGAACACCCAACCAGCCGTCATCGCCGAGACGGCACCGAGCACATACAGCCCGAACATGACCGCACCCTGGGCCCCGATCGGGCCGATCCTGGCGTCCGCGGGCACGAACATGCCGATCAGCAGGACGTACACCGGCAAACGTGCCGAGCACGTCATCAGCGGCGCCGCCATCATCGTCGCGAGCCGGTCCCGCGCCGAGGGGAGGGACCGGGTGGCCATGATGCCCGGGATCGCGCAGGCCATCGAGGACAGCAGGGCCACGAACGCCCGACCCTCGAGGCCGGCGGCCCCCATGACCCGATCCATGAGGAACGCCGCCCGGGAGAGGTACCCGAGCCCTTCGAGGAGGGAGACGAGGATGAAGAGCAGCATGATCTGGGGCAGGAAGACGAGGACCCCGCCGACCCCGCCGAAGATCGCGTCGGCGACGAACGAGGCGAGGTGCGGGTTGCTGATCCGGGCACCGGCCTGTGTCCCGAGCCACCCGAACCCGTCCTCGATGAAGCCCTGCAGCGGCGCGGCGACGGTGAAGATCGTCTGGAAGAACGCGAACATCGTCGCGAAGAACACGAAGGAACCGAGCACCGGGTGCAGCAGGACCGCATCGATGCGTTGGGTGCGGGCATCGGCCTGCGGCATGGTGTATGCGGCGCGCACCAGGACCGACCGGACCCACGCCGAGGTCTCGCTCGGGTGGGTCGGGGGCAGCACCGGCGGCGCGGGCCACTGGTCGACGTCGGCGAGTGCGTCCCGGAGCACCTCCAGGTCGGCCTTGCGTCCGGCGACGACGGAGATCACCCGGACGCCGAGGGCGTGAGCGAGGGCGTCGAGGTCGATGCTGCCGCCGCGGCGGAGCAACTCGTCGCCGAAGGTGAGGACGACGAGCACGGGCAGCTCGGTCTGCAGGACCTGGGCCAGCAGCCCGAGGGAGCGCTTCAACTCGGTCGCGTCGAGCAGGACGATGAGCCCGTCCGGGGTCGGGGTCCCCTCCGCGTCGTACTCCGGATCGACGACCTCGGTGACGATGACCTCGTCGGGACTGATCGGGTCGAGGCTGTAGGTGCCGGGCAGGTCCTCGATGACGACCCGTTGCGCACCGATGACCGCGTGGCCCTCGAACCGGGCCACCGTCACGCCCGGGTAGTTGCCGGTCTTGGCGCGCAGGCCGGTCAGGGCGTTGAACAGGGTCGTCTTCCCGGCGTTGGGGCTGCCGACGAGGGCGAAGCGGCGCAGGCCGGATGCGGTGGCGAGGGGTTCGGCTGGGTGGCAACTCATGCCGGGACGACCAGGATCCCCTTCGCCAGGGAGCGTCGCAGCGCCACATCGGTGCCGCAGACCCGATAGACGACCGGGTTCTTCGCGGGTGCCCGGTGCCGGGCGGTGACTGCCTCGCCCGGGGTGAAGCCGAGGTCGAGGAGTCGACGGGTGTGGCTCGGATCCAGATCCGGGGCGAAGCCGACGATCGTGCCCCCGTGCGGCGGTCGCACCTGCGACAGCGGAACCACGTGCTCGGCGGTCGAGTCATCGGGGCCGGTGACCTGTCTGCTGGCAAGTCGCAGCGCCAGGGGAGTCATGACTCGAGCGTAACAAGATGAGGGAAGGCTTACCTTAGTTCGACAGCGTTGGATGCATCACGTCGCCGTGGTGAGGATGGGCGGTCCGGTAGCGGTCGAATGGGCAGGGTCGCACTAGGGTGGGTGCGCATGACCGTGGAGCGTTGGGAGCGACGAGTCGATGTGCCCCTCATGCTCTTGGCATTTGCCTTCCTCGTCGCCTACGCCTGGCCCGTTCTCAACCCGTCGCTGAATCCCGATCTGCGCACGGTTCTGACCTCCGTGTCCTGGACCGTGTGGGGTGCATTTGCACTGGATCTCGTGGTTCGTCTCACCCTTGCCGAGGATCGTGGCCGTTATGCCCTTCGACATTGGTATGACGTGGCCCTCGTCCTACTACCGATGCTCCGACCCTTGCGGCTACTGCGGCTCTTAGCAACCCTACGGATCCTCGACCGTGCAGCCACCGGCAACCTTGCTGGTCAGGTGCTCGTCTATGTCGGCGGAGCTGCGGGTGCCTGCGTCGGGCTCGGTGCCCTCGCGGTGCTCGATGCGGAACGGAACCAACCGGGTGCCAACATCACCACGTTCGGCGACGCGCTGTGGTGGGCCTGCACCACGGTCACCACCGTTGGATACGGCGACCATTTCCCCGTCACCGTCGCGGGCCGAGGCGTGGCCGTCGTGCTCATGATCATCGGGATCGGCCTGGTCGGGGCAGTCACGGCAGCTGTCGCCACGTGGATTCTCGGCAGGGTGTCCGAGGAGAGAGCCGACGCGCCCACTCCGGAGTCGCCGGGGTCCCAGTGTTAGGTCGACTCCAGCACCTCGCCGCGCCGGAGGGCGCCGATGAGGCTACCGACGCGTAACATGGCGGCATGAGCACTGTCCTGCCCGGCGAGGTGCGCTCGGCCCTCGACAAGGAACTGACCTACTCGGAGGTCGGTGCCAGCATCACGGGCGACCTGCCGGACGGATACCGGCACAACGAGCAGTGCGTCCGGGTGGGCAAGGGCCGGGACACCTTCGACCTGGCCACCGAGGCGCTCATGTCCTGGCAGGTGCAGCGCGGTGCGGGTCTGACGGTGCTCGCCTCGAGCGAGCACGTCGCGCCCGACGAGGTCGCGATCGTCCGCCTCAGCGTGGGACCGATCAACATCGACGGCGCCAACCGGGTCACCGAGATCGTCGACGAGCCGACCCGGCAGGGGTTCGCCTACGGCACCTTGGACGGGCATCCGGAGCGGGGGGAGCAGGCCTTCCTCGTCGAGATCGACGACTCCGACACGGTGACCTTCACGGTCCGTTCCTTCAGCAAGCCGTCCTCCCTCATCGCCACGATCGGCGGCCCGCTCAACGCCCGGATCCAGGACCAGATCGCCGAGCGCTACCTCATGGCGCTGCTCGAAGCGGCCCACCAGAGCCGCTGACGGGCCTCAGCCGACCGCCGCGATCCGCTCGATCGCCTCGGTGATGATCGCCGGGGAGGTCGCGAGGTTGAGTCGGACATGTCCGGCTCCAGCCGGCCCGTAGTTCGTGCCCTCGCTCAGCGCCACCTTGGCGGTCTTGAGCAGTGTCGTGCCGGGCCGCTCACCCAACCCCAGTGCGCTGACGTCCAACCAGGCCAGATAGGTCGAGCGCGGCTCCTGCCACTGCACGGGGGGAAGGTGCTCGTCCAGCAGGGCCCGCAGCAGCGCCCGGTTCTCGCCGATCTCGGTCCGCACCTGGTCGAGCCAGGGCCGCCCGTCGCGGTAGGCCACGGTCCCGGCCCGGACGGCCACGTGACTGGCCGCATACGAGACCACCGGATGCAGTTGGTCCAGCACCTCGCCGGCCGCGGCGCCGGCGAGGACGAGACCGGCCTTCAACCCGGCCAGATTGAACGACTTCCCGGGGGAGGTCGCGGTCAGTCCGCGCGGATCGACAGTCAGGTAGGGGACGAACTCGGTGTCGTCGTCGCAGAGCGGAGCGTGGATCTCATCACTGATGACCTGCACGTCGTATGCGGTGGCCAGGTCCGCGAGCCCCTGCAACTCGTCGCGGGTCGGGACGGTCCCGGTCGGGTTCTGCGGATTGCACAGCCAGTACACCGCCGGCGCACCCGCCTCGCGGGCGGCCGCGAACGCCTGCTCGAGCCCGTCCAGGTCCAGCCGACCCTGCGGGTCGAGCCGGACCCGCGCATACTCCCGGCGCACATTGGCGGCGTGCAGGGCGAACCCGTCGTAGGTGGGGTCGTCCATGATGACCTGGCCGCCGTCCGGCAGCAGGACCCGGGTCAGTTCCTCCATGCCGACCATGACGTCGGTGACAGTGCGGACCCCGGCCGGGTCGACCTGCCAGCCCCAGGTGCGATCGGCGAAGTCGGCGAACGCCTCGATGAAGGGCTGCGGCCACGGATAGCCGGTGTCGCCGCGTTCCATGCAGTCGACGACCTCGGCGACGATCGGTGGTGCCAGGAGGGCATCCATCTCCGCCACCCAGAGCGGGAGCACGTCCGGACCGTAGGCCCGCCACTTCACACTCGTGCGACGACGATTGGTCTGCAGGTCGGCACCGAGGATCCGCATACCGACCGAGGCTACCGCGACATTGATGGGGAGTGCCGTGACCGGAGCGGCTCTCGCATACAGTGATGTCCGTGGCTGCACGCGAGATCGGGGAGAAGCGGTTGGCGGGGCAGGTCTCGGACCGGGTTCTCACCGTCCCGAACCTGCTCAGCCTGGTCCGCCTGCTCGGCGTGCCCATCTTCCTCTGGGCGATCTTCACCGAGCAGGACGTCCTGGCGCTCGTCGTGCTCATGGTCTCCGGGATCACCGACTACCTCGACGGCAAGATCGCCCGGATGATGGGCCTGGAGTCCCGCCTCGGGCAACTCCTCGACCCGATCGCCGACCGGCTCTACATCCTGACCACGATCATCGGCCTGGCCTGGCGCGACATCATCCCGTGGTGGCTCGTCGCCATCCTCGTCACCCGGGAGGCGTTCATGGCAGGGGTCATGCTCCGGGTCCGTTCCCTCGGGCAGATCGGGTTGCCGGTCCACTTCGTCGGCAAGGCCGCCACCTTCAACCTGCTGTACGCCTTCCCGGTCCTGCTCCTGGCCCAGATCAGCGACGGGTTGCGCGTCTGGGCCGAGCCGCTCGGGTGGGCGTTCGTCTGGTGGGGGACCGCGCTGTACTGGCTGGCCGCATACATCTATGTCCTGCAGGTGCGGGATCTGCGCGACTACCAACGACAACTCGCGACAGGCCACCCCGCATGACGGCACCGCCCGGCCGGGCGCGCGATGCGTCGATGTCGCTCATCAACGAGTTGCTCACCCGGCCGCTCGATCCGGGGTATGCCGCGGCGGCCGAGCGTCGCCGTCGCGCCGGCGAGGACGAACCGCAGCGACCCACCGGCACGCTCGTCCTCGTCACCGCACTCGTCATCGGCCTGATCTTCGGGGTCTCGGCCGCGAGTCTGCGGGACCGGCAGACCGAGCGGACCGAAGCCCGCTCGCAGCTCGTGGCCCAGATCGAGGCGCGCCAGGACCGGGTGAGCGCGAACTCGGCCCGGGTGAGCGAGTTGCAGAACGAGGTCGCCCTCGCCCAGGAACAGGTGTTGCGGGACAGTATGGGAGCCGTCGCGGCCGGCGTGACCAGCCAACTCCTCGCCTCCGCCGGTGCCGTCGAGGTCTCCGGACCCGGCCTCGTCGTGACGATCGACGACGCACCCGTGACCCCCGGCGCGGACCCGTCGGTGCTCAACGAGGGCAAGGTGCGCTCCCGGGACCTGCAGATCGTCGTCAACGCGCTGTGGGCCGCCGGGGCGGAGTCGATCGACGTCGGGGGACAACGGTTGACCTCCCGCTCGGCGATCCGGTTCGCCGGGGAGGCGATCCTCGTCAACTATCGTCCGCTGACCAGGCCGTATGTGGTGCGCGCCATCGGCGATCCGGAACGATTGTCCTTCGGTTTCGCCTCCGGTGACGCGGGGGCTTACCTGAAGGCACTGTCGGACAACTACGGTATTCAGGTCAGCACCACCTCGGAGCAGCAGGTGACGATGACCAGCGCATCGGCCATCCAGGTGCGCTACGCCACGACCAAGCACGCGGAGGTGGATCAGTGATCCCCATCATCGGACTCGTCATCGGACTGGTGATCGGCCTCTTCCTCGACCCGAGCGTCCCGTTCTGGATGCAGCCCTACCTGCCGATCGCGGTCATCGCCGCCCTCGACGCCACCTTCGGAGCGCTCCGGGCCGTCCTGGATGGCATCTTCGACGACAAGGTCTTCGTCATCAGCTTCCTGTCCAACGTCGTCGTCGCGGCGCTGATCGTCTTCATCGGTGATCAGTTGGGCGTCGGATCCCAACTCTCGACCGGCGTCGTCGTCGTCCTCGGTGTGCGGATCTTCTCCAACGTCGCCTCCATCCGAAGGCACCTGTTCCATGCCTGAGAACCCCGAACGCGCTGCGGCTCAGACGCCTGAGCCCACCGAGCCCACCGGCTCCGCTGTGTCGGCGACCCCGGAGCGCGGTGGGCAACGCGCACCGGACCCGGTGACCGGCAAGGCCGCGTGGCGACGGCTGCTGCGGATGGGCAGCCCCCGGGCCACCCGCGCGAACGTCATCGTCACCGCGCTCGCCCTCACCCTCGGGTTCGCGATCGCGGCCCAGGTCCGCCAGACGGACCTGGAGGGACTGTCCAACCTGCGCGAGGACGAACTGGTGCGGATCCTCGACAACATCACCCAGGAGAACTCCCGCCTCGGCGGTGAGATCCGCGAGCTGGAACGCACCCGCGGCCAACTCGCCGCCGGCGCCACGTCCGAGGAGGCCCGCGCCGCGGCACAGGCACGGCTGGATGCCATCCAGATCCTGTCCGGGACGGTGCCCGCCAGCGGGCCCGGGATCGTCCTGACGATCACCGACCCGGAGCAGCGGATCACCGGGATGCACCTGCTCGACGCCGTCCAGGAGTTGCGGGACGCCGGCTCCGAGGTGATCGAGATCAACGGCGTGCGGGTCGTGGCATCGACCTACTTCACCGACGTCGACGGGGACATCACCGTCTCCGGGCAGCGGATCGCGCGCCCCTACGTCGTGCGCGCCATCGGTGACCCGCCGACCATGGCCGCGGCCATGGACATCCCCGGTGGGGTGCGCGAATCGGTCCGGCAGCAGAACGCCGAGGCGACCGTCGACCAACGCGACACCCTCGACATCACCTCATTGCACACACCGGTCGCCCCTGAGTACGCTCAACCAATCCCGACACCGACGTCCTGAGTGCTGCGTGCACCCAACCCAAGGAGTAGTTCCATGAGTGAGTTCCCCGCAGACCTGCGCTACACCGCCGAGCACGAGTGGGTTCAGGACCGTGGCGACGGGGTGGTCCGCGTCGGCATCACCGACTATGCCGCGGAGGCCCTCGGGGACGTCGTCTACGTCAGCCTGCCGGCCGTCGGCGACACCGTCACCGGTGGCGAGTCGTGCGGCGAGGTCGAGTCGACGAAGTCGGTCAGCGACCTGTATGCGCCCGCCGACGGTGAGGTCGTCGCGGTCAACGACTCCCTCGATGCGACCCCGGAAACCGTGAACACCGACCCGTACGGTGAGGGCTGGATGTACGACCTGAAACTGGCCGACCCGTCGGCGACCGAGCGCATGCTCGACGCTGCGGGTTATGCCGCGATCCTTGACTGACGACCGCGCTGTGACACCGCGACCTGCGGTGTCGGCGGTCTACGATGGTGTGTGTGGAGGACGAGATGACTGAGAAGCCAGGCGCTGACGAGAGCACCCCGATGAGCGAGTCTCGTGAGTCGACGACGATGCGGTTCCCCAGTGTGGGGGCGGGCGACCACTTCGAGGCGACCGAGACCGATCACGTCCTGACCCGGGCCGATCAGGCGACCGTGGATGCCCTGCGTCCGGGCACCGCCCTGCTCGTCGTGCTCCGGGGCCCGAACACCGGGGCCCGGTTCCTCCTCGATGACGCATCGGTCACCTCGGGCCGACACCCGGACTCGGACATCTTCCTCGACGACGTCACCGTCTCCCGCAAGCATGCGGTGTTCACCCGGGAGGGGGACACCTTCTCGGTGCGGGACGTGGGCTCGCTGAACGGCACCTACCTCAACCGCGAGCGGATCGAGGAGTCGGCGCTGCAGACCGGGGACGAGGTCCAGATCGGCAAGTTCCGCCTCGTCTTCTATGCCGGCCGCCCGCAGTCCTAGACCTGGTTCCGGGCGCGATGCCGCA
>DUPF01000216.1 GCA_012838445.1 Intrasporangiaceae bacterium
GATCTCGGTGCGGTTGCACGTCGAGAGCACAACGACCTCGTCGATGTTGTCCGCGCCGTACAGTGCGGTCTGCAGGGCCCGCTGGCGGTCCGGGTCGAGTGCGACCGACTCCAGAACAGTGATGGGGGCGCTCTGGTGGGAGATGCCGACGATGAGCAGGGTCACTGGGCCGCCACCCGCAGGCCGGGCAGCACGGTGCGGGCCCGCTGCTGCTGGTGATGGAATGCGAGGATCTGCACCTCGGTGGCCAGGTCCACCTTGCGGATGTGGACCTCCTCGGGGACGTCGAGGGTCACCGGGGCGAAGTTGAGGATCGAGGTGATGCCGGCGGCCACGACCGACTCGGCGGCCGCGGCGGCGGAGCGGGCCGGGGTGGCGATGAGCGCGATCGCGATCCCCCGCTCGGCCGCGATCCGGGGCAGGTCGGCGACCGGCTCGACCCGCAGGCCGGCGACGATGGTGCCGATGACGGCCGGGTCCTCATCGAGGAGGGCGACGACCTCGACCCCCCGGTTGGCGAAGCCGTTGTAGGCGGCCAACGCCCGACCGAGATTACCCATCCCGATGATCGCGATGGACCAGTCCTGGGTCAGTCCGAGGGCCCGGGAGATCTGATAGCTGAGGTGATCGACCGCATACCCCACCCCACGCACTCCGTAGGAGCCGAGGTGGGAGAGGTCCTTGCGCAGTTTGGCCGAACTGACCCCGACGAGGGCGGCCAACTCCTCCGAAGAGACCGATCCGACGCCCTGCTCGTCCAGGGCGGTCAGCGCGGAGAGGTATTCGGGCAGGCGGGCGACGGTCGCATCGGGAATCTCCCGGCGTTCGTTCGCCTGGCCGGCCACGGCTGAACCTTCCTGTCGCGCACTTGATCCGTGGCCCGCGCGGGAACGCGACCCACGGATTTGCGACCACCGTAACGCTTTTGTGAATGGATGCACAAAGTCACAAGGTCGGTCTGGTCACTCCGTGAGAGCGGCTCGGAGCCGGTCGGCGCTCACCCGCCAGTAGTCGTGCTGGGCCCCGTCGACCAACGTGACGGGAATCATCTCGGCATATCGGGCGGTCAGGTCGGCGTCGTCGAGCATGTTGACCTCCTGGAAGGTCTCCCCCAGCTCGGCGGTCACCGCCGCGATGACCTCGCGGGCGACGTCGCACAGATGACAGCCCGGTTTGCCGATGAGGGTGACGCGGGGTTCGCTCGAGGTGGCCACGATCGCTGCAGTCGGCTGGCGGGGTCGGCTAGAAGAACGCCGAGCGGCGCTGCATGAGCAGGGCGTACAGGGACTGCTGGATCGTCTCGCGGACCTGATCGGTCAGATCGAAGACGAGCATCGGGTCATCCGCCCCCGCCGGGCCATAGGAGGTCGTGTCGACCGGCTCCCCGAACGAGATGATCCACTTGCTCGGCAGCGGGATCAACCCGAGCGGACCGAGCAGCGGGAAGAACGGCGTGATCGGGAAGTACGGCGCACCCATGAGCCGGGCCAGGATCGGGATGTTGCCGATCAGGGGGTAGATCTCCTCGGCCCCGACGATCGCGCACGGGATGATCGGCACCCCGGTGCGCAGCGCGGCCGAGACGAACCCGCCGCGCCCGAACCGCTGCAGTTTGTAGCGTTCGCTGAACGGTTTGCCGACGCCCTTGAACCCCTCCGGGTAGACCCCGACGAGGTGCCCTCCGGTGAGCAGCCGCTCGGCATCGGCGGCGGTGGCCAGGGTCGAACCGGAGCGTCGGGCGTTGCTGCCGACGAACGGCAGCTCGAAGACCAGGTCGGCACCGAGCATCCGCAGGTGCCGGTGCGCCGGGTGCTCGTCATGGACCGCGACCTGGGTCATCATCCCGTCGACCGGGACGGTGCCGGAGTGGTTCGCGACGATGAGTGCCCCGCCGCTCGCGGGGATGTTCTCGATGCCGCGGACCTCGACCCGGAACCACTTCTCGTAGAGCGGGCGCAGCAGCGGCAGCCACACCTGCTCGGTGAACTCCGCGTCGAAGCCGAACTCGTCGATCGTCACCTCACCGGCTGCGCGGCGGCGCAGGTAGGCCAGGGTCCGGGCCACCTGCTCCTCGGCCTGGCGCGGGTCCAGCCCGGCGGCCTTGGCACCGACCCGCAGCGCGTTCGCCAGGGCCGTCACGGCCGACTCGACGCTGCCGTCGCCGACCGATCCGAGCAGGCCGGCCAGGGTGGCGCGCAGCCCGGTGCGTCCGGTCGGGCCCTTCTCGGAGTATGCGGCGAGCCCCTCCCCCGTCCCCGCGGCCGGAGCGTCGCTCAGGTCGGGAACGACCCGCAGCCGACGCTGCGGGGCGGCCGGACGCACGGCGGCCACCCGGGCGGTCGCGGCGCTCGACTGTTCGGGTGTCGCTGATTCCTTGCGAGCCGCTGTTTCCTTGCGCGGGGCTGTTTCCTTACGCGGGGCTGGCTGTGTCGTCGCCGCGGTGGCCCGCAGCAGCGGTGACGGGGTCCGCGGCTCACTCGCGGCTCGCTGGGCGCCGGCGGCGACCGAACCCGGAGCCCGCTTGGTCGCGGTCGTCCGCGTGGGCGTGGTGGTCTTCTTCGTCGCGGTCCTCTTGGTCGCGGTCTTCTTCGCCGCCGTCTTCTTCGTCGCGGTCCTCTTGGCCGTCGTCTTCGTGGCAGCGGCCTTCTCCGTCACTGCCTTCTTGGCCGTCGTCTTCTTGGCAGCGGTCTTCTTCGCGGCTGCCTTCTTGGTCGCCGTCTTCTTCGCGGTGGTCTTTGTCGTCGCGTTCTTTGTCGTCGCAGTCTTCTTCGCTGGTGTCATCACGCACTCCGACCGGTGAGGTGGTCGCCGGACTCACGTACGGCCTGGGCGAAGGAGTCGAAGGCCTCGCGGGTGGTGAACTCCGGCTCGAACCCGAAGGATTCGCGCATC
>DUPF01000217.1 GCA_012838445.1 Intrasporangiaceae bacterium
CCGTGCAACTGGAACCGGACCAGGAGCGGGTCAGTTGGCCGGCCGCCGACGGCGACCAGCACATGCAGGTGCACCTGGAGATCCGGGTCGACGACCTCGACGTCGCGGTGGCGCACGCCCTCGCCTGCGGGGCGGCCCTGGCCGAGCATCAACCACAGGAGGATGTGCGGGTCATGCTCGATCCCGAGGGGCATCCGTTCTGTCTCTGGACACTCGACTGAGCCGCGACACGCCGGTGTTGCAGAGTGATAACGGCACGGCGAGCCGCGTTGCGCGTCGGCTGCCCAACCTTGTGACCTGCATAAACTTCGGGATGAGATCCGAACTCTCGAAAGGAGCCCCACCACCATGGGTGAAATCATCGGCATCATCATCGTCGGCGCCATCGTCGGTGCCCTCGCACGTCTGTTCATGAAGGGCGAGCAGCCCATCGGCGTCCTCTGGACGATCATCCTCGGCGCCCTCGGCGCCTGGGTCGGCACGTGGATCGCCAGCCTCCTCGGTGTCGCGGACACCAACGGCATCGACTGGATCGAGTGGATTATCTCGATCCTCGTCGCGATCGGCTTCATCTCGGTCTACCTGGGCATCCAGGGACGGTCGAAGCGGGTCTGACCCACTCCGCAACCACGGGCCCTCCCAGCCCGGTACCGGCAGAGATCCCCGGCGCTCATCTCGAGCGTCGGGGATCTCTCGCGTTCCCGGCCGGTGTGTCCGGGCAGTGTTGTGGATGAGCGTCCTGGTCTGTCGGTGCGCTGCCCTAGGGTTGAGGAATGCCGGCTCTCGACGAACTGCTCCACGCCGCGGTCAGTGAACTCGGGGGAACCGATCGTCCCGGCCAGACCCAGATGGCGCACGCCGTCCAGGCCGCGATCGGCAGCGGCGAGCACCTCCTCGTCCAGGCCGGCACGGGGACCGGGAAGTCCCTCGCCTACCTCGTCCCGGCGATCGCGCACGCCATGGACACCGGGCGACCGGCGATCGTCGCCACGGCGACGATCGCGCTCCAGGGCCAGATCGTCGACCGCGACCTGCCCCGCCTCGCCCACGCGCTGACCCCGCTCCTCGGCCGCCGTCCGACGTTCGCGATCGTCAAGGGCCGGCGCAACTACGTCTGCAAGAACAAACTCGCCGGCGGCTTCCCCGACGAGGAGGAGATGCTCTTCGGCACCGACCGGGTCGACTCCTCCCTCTCCGCCCGGGAGGCCGAGGCCAAGCGGGTGCGCGAATGGGCCGAGGAGACCGAGACCGGCGACCGGGACGACCTCGTGCCCGGCGTCAGCGATCGGGTCTGGCGGGCGCACTCGGTCTCCGCCGAGGAATGCCTCGGCCAGCGTTGCCCGATGGTGAACGAGTGCTTCGTCGAACTGGCCCGGGCGGCTGCCCGGGACGTCGACGTCGTCGTCACCAACCACTCCTTCATGGCGATCGACGCCTTCGAGGGCCGCCAGATGCTGCCCGAGCACGACCTCCTCGTCGTCGACGAGGGCCATGAGCTCGTCGACCGGGTCACCTCGACGATCACCGACGAGCTGTCGGCCGGGGCGGTCCGGGGGGCCGCGAAGCGGGCCGCCCGGTTCCTCGAGTCGACCGAGCGTCTCGACGACGCTGCCGAGGCTCTCGGGACCGTCCTCGACGGTGGGCCGGAAGGACGACTGAAGTCCGGCATACCCGATGCTCTGGCGCTGTCTCTGGGGCAGGTGCGCGACGCCGCCCGCGCCGCCCTGTCCGAGGTCAAACCGGACGACTCCCGCGAGATCGACGGGGCCCGGCAGGTCGCGATGGCCGCGCTCGAGGAGCTCTTCGACGTCGCCGCCCGCATCCTCGAGGAGCGAGAGCTCGACGTCGTCTGGAAGACCGAGGACCAGTGGCGCGGCTCGGTGCTGCACGTCGCGCCGATGTCGGTGGCGCTGCTGCTGCGCGACGCCCTGTTCAGCGACCGCACCGTCGTCCTCACCTCGGCGACCCTCGAGCTCGGCGGCAGCTTCGACACCGTCGCCGGCACGATGGGGCTGCGCGGCGAGGGCTCCCCGCCGTGGCAGGGACTCGATGTCGGCTCACCCTTCGACTACGGCAAGCAGGCGATCGCGTATGTCGCCGCGCACCTTCCCCCGCCCGGCCGGGACGGGTTGCACGACGACTACCTCGATGAGATCGAGGTGCTCGTGCGAGCGGCCGGTGGGCGCACCCTCGGGTTGTTCTCGTCGATGCGGGCCGCCAAGTACGCCGCCGAGATCATGCGGGCGCGCTTCGACGGGGACCCGCGCGGGATCACGTTCCTGTGCCAGGGGGAGGACCAGATGACCACCCTGGTGCGGGCGTTCGCGAAGGATCCGCGGGTGTGCCTGTTCGGGACGTTGACGCTGTGGCAGGGCGTCGACGTGCCCGGCTCGGCCTGCCAGCTCGTCATCATCGACCGGGTCCCGTTCCCCCGTCCCGACGACCCGATCACCTCGGCCCGCTCCCAGGCGATCGCCGAGCGGGGCGGCAACGGCTTCATGTCCGTCGCGGCACCGCACGCCGCGCTCCGCCTCGCGCAGGGTGCCGGCCGGTTGATCCGCCGCTCCGACGACCGCGGCATCGTCGCCTTCCTCGACAACCGGATGATGACGGCCCGCTACGCCGGGTTCCTGCAGCGGTCGCTGCCGCCGTTCTTCCCGACGACCGATCGGGCGCTCGTCGTCGGCGCGCTGCGCCGCCTCGACG
>DUPF01000218.1 GCA_012838445.1 Intrasporangiaceae bacterium
CGATGGTGGGCGCCTCCCCGAGATCCGAAGGATGGTGCCACCGCGTGGACCTCTTTGAGTATCAAGCCCGTGACGTATTCGAGAAGCACGGTGTCCCCGTGCTCGCCGGTGCCGTCGCCACGACTCCCGAGGAGGCCCGCGCGGCCGCCGAGGAGATCGGTGCGAAGAGCGGCGGCGTGACCGTCGTCAAGGCCCAGGTCAAGACCGGTGGCCGCGGCAAGGCCGGCGGTGTCAAGGTCGCCAAGTCCCTCGATGAGGCCGAGGACGCCGCCCGGCAGATCCTCGGGATGGACATCAAGGGCCACACCGTCCACAAGGTGATGATCGCCCAGGGCGCCCAGATCGACGAGGAGTACTACTTCTCGATCCTCCTCGACCGCGCCAACCGCTCCTATCTTGCGATGTGCAGCAAGGAGGGCGGCATGGACATCGAGCAGCTCGCCGAGGAGCGTCCCGAGGCGCTCGCGAAGATCGAGGTCGACCCCAACGTCGGCATCGACGACGCCAAGGCCCAGGAGATCGTCGAGGCCGCCGGCTTCGATGCCGAGACGGCCGCCAAGGTCGCTCCGGTCCTGAAGACCCTGTGGACCGTCTATCACGACGAGGACGCCACCCTGGTCGAGGTGAACCCGCTCGTGAAGACCGAGGCCGGTGACATCGTGGCCCTCGACGGCAAGGTCACCCTCGACGCCAACGCTGACTTCCGCCAGCCCGACCACGCGGCGCTCGAGGACGAGAAGGCCGCCGACCCGCTCGAGGCCAAGGCCAAGGAGAAGGACCTCAACTACGTCAAGCTCGACGGCAACGTCGGGGTCATCGGCAACGGTGCCGGGCTGATGATGAGCACGCTCGACGTCGTCGCCTACGCCGGTGAGCAGTTCGGTGCCTCCCCGGCGAACTTCCTCGACATCGGTGGTGGCGCCTCGGCCGAGGTGATGGCCGACGGGCTCGACATCATCCTCGGTGACGAGCAGGTCAAGTCCGTGTTCGTCAACGTCTTCGGCGGCATCACCGCCTGCGACGCCGTCGCCAACGGCATCGTCGGTGCCCTCAAGACCCTCGGCGACTC
This sequence comes from Intrasporangiaceae bacterium, assembly GCA_012838445.1. Classification (GTDB taxonomy): domain Bacteria; phylum Actinomycetota; class Actinomycetes; order Actinomycetales; family Dermatophilaceae; genus F2B08. The sequence goes on from DUPF01000218.1 coordinate 1,070, forward strand.
GGCCACCAAGCCGATCGTCGTGCGCCTCGACGGCAACAACGTCGACGAGGGCCGACGCATCCTCGCCGAGTTCGACCACCCGCTCGTGACCATCGAAGAGTCCATGGACGGCGCCGCGGCCAAGGCCGCCGAGCTGGCCGCGGCTGCGAAGTAAAGGACGAAAGACCCGACAATGGCAATCTTCCTCAACTCTGACTCCAAGGTCATCGTCCAGGGCATGACCGGCAGCGAGGGCATGAAGCACACGACGCGCATGCTCGCCTCCGGCACCCAGATCGTCGGCGGGGTCAACCCGCGCAAGGCCGGCGAGGTCGTCGACTTCCCCGAGGGCAAGCAGGTCACCGTCTATGGCACTGTCGCCGAGGCGATGGAGGCCACCGGCGCCAACGTGTCCGTCGTCTTCGTCCCGCCGGCGTTCGCCAAGAGCGCGGTCATCGAGGCGATCGACGCCAAGATGCCGCTCGTCGTCATCATCACCGAGGGCATCGCGGTCCGCGACACCGCCGAGTTCTTCAACTACAGCAAGGGCACCGACACCCGTCTCATCGGGCCGAACTGCCCCGGCGTCATCACCCCCGGCCAGTCCAACGCGGGCATCATCCCGGCCGACATCTCCGGCCCGGGGCGCATCGGCCTGGTCTCGAAGTCCGGCACGCTCACGTACCAGATGATGTACGAGCTCAAGGACTTCGGGTTCTCGACCGCGGTCGGCATCGGTGGTGACCCGATCATCGGCACCACCCACATCGACTGCCTCGAGGCGTTCCAGAACGACCCCGAGACCGACGCGATCGTCATGATCGGCGAGATCGGTGGCGACGCCGAGGAGCGGGCCGCGGCCTATATCCAGGAGCACGTCACCAAGCCGGTCGTCGGCTATGTCGCCGGCTTCACCGCGCCCGAGGGCAAGACGATGGGCCACGCCGGCGCCATCGTCACCGGATCGGCCGGCACGGCCGAGGCCAAGAAGGTCGCCCTCGAGGCCGCCGGGGTCAAGGTCGGCAAGACGCCGTCCGAGACGGCCGAGCTCATGCGGGAGATCATGGAGGGGCTGAAGTCCTAGTCCACCGCCCTGACCTCGACAGCGCCGCCCGGACCGGTCCGGGCGGCGCTGTCGTGCTCAGTGGCGACGGGCTGGGCACTGGGCAGGCGGGAGAGGTGCGCGGGGCATACCCCATCCCCATCTCCAGGTCCGCTGCCGTGAAAGCCCGAGTCTGTCGCCAGAGCTTTGCCCGGGCGCGGAATCTCGACCCTGTCGGGGTTATAGCGCCGTCCGGGTCGACTTTCCGCGGCATCCGAGATGCTTCCCCGGCTCGGGCGCATGTCCGCGCCAGGCACCCAGGCGATGGGCGGGGTTCGGCCAGGACACGCGCAGAGGCTCGGACGTTCGTGGCGATCGTCCGAGCCTCTGCTCCCCTGTGTGATGTGCCCCCTGCATAGAGCTCCATCATCCCTATAGACGCCCTGCCCCCGGAAAAGGTTGCACGTCACCGGGAACTTTTTCCGAGCCACCCGGGAGGTCGGGCGGGTCTGTCGGCGTGTGCGGCAGGATCTCGCGACGCACCTGCGCTTGACTAGAGACGTCATGGGTACGGAGATGCGATGAGCCCGCTCGAGCTGCTGCGCCGGGTGCTTCCCGAGTCCGACGCTGCGGCGTCCGACGCCGAGGGGAGGCGCCGGGGCACCGCGGCGACGCTGGCCGGCAGCGCCGGGCACGGTGTCGCCGCCGGGCTCATCACCCTCGTGCCGATGGTCATCCTCGGCACGCTGCTCTGGCTCACGACCGCCGACGTGCGGCTCTCCTGGCCCGAGACCGTGCAGGCGGCGACCTCGTTCTGGCTGCTCGGCCACGGCATCCCGATCCTCATCGGCAACGGCGTCCTCGGCATCGTGCCGCTCGCGCTGTTCGGCCTCATCGTCTGGGTCGGGGTCTGGTCCGCGGGCCGGACCACGTGGGCAGCGGCCGAGCACGGCTGGCGTCCGGCGCTGCTCGTCGCGAGCGGCTGGGCGCTCGGATACACGCTCCTGCTGCTCGTCGTCGGAGGGGTGGCGCTGCTCGGGCCGATGGAACCGGAGCTCGTCCGCTGGATCGTCCTCGCGCTCATCCTCCCCGGGATCATGGCCGTCGTCGGCATGGTCCGCTCGCTCGACCACGACGAGGTCGACGAGTTCCTCGAGCGCTGCTTCGTGCCCGCGGCGCTGCGCCGCGCCTGGCGGCCCGCGCTCCACACGGCCGCGGTCGTCGTCATCGGCGGGACCCTCGTCGCACTCGTCGCCGTCGCACTGTCGATCAACGAGGTCTGGGCCCTGCAGAGCGACCTGCGTCCCGGCGTTGCCGGCGGGATCACCCTCGGCCTGCTCCAGCTGCTCGCCCTGCCGAACATCGGCCTGTGGATCAGCTCTTTCGTCGCCGGCCCGGGCTTCAGCGTCATCGAGGGCGCCTCGGTGACGTGGTCCGGCGCCGAGACCGCCCTCGTCCCGATGGTGCCGGTCTTCGCAGCCCACCCGCAGCCGGCCGAGTTCCCCGGGTTCACCCCGTTCCTCGCGGCACTGTTCGTCGCCCTCGGTGGATGGCTCGGCTGGCAGTGCCTCGCCGCGACGGCCCGCCTCGCGAGCCTGCGCGCCAAGGGTCTGACGATCCTCTGCGGGGCAGCGTGCACCGGACTGCTCGTCGGCCTGCTCGACCGGATCGGCGGTGGCGCGCTCGGCATCGACCGGCTCGCCGACGTCGGGGCCCCGGCCGGCATGCTCGGTCTCGTCGTCGCCGGCTGGCTCCTCCTCGGCGCCGCAGCGGTCCTCGCGTGGGACTGGCGCAGCCTCGACCGCTGAGCCGTCGGACCCGGCACCTAGACTCCCACCGTGAGCACCGCCACTCCTGCCGAGCCCCTGCGCGTCGTCGTCCTCGTCTCCGGCACAGGCACCAACCTCCAGGCGCTGCTCGACGCCCAGGGCGCCTCCGACCCGACCGGCCGGAAGGGGTATGCGGTCGTCGCCGTCGGCGCCGACCGTCCCGGAACCGGGGGAGAGGAGCGCGCGGCCGGGCGCGGCATCCCGACGTTCACGGTGCGCCTCGCGGACTACCCCACCCGGGAGGAATGGGACCGGGCGCTACTGGAGAACGTCTCCGCGCATACCCCTGATCTTGTCGTCCTCGCCGGGTTCATGAAGCTCATTGGTCCGGAGTTCCTCCGGACCCACCCGACGATCAACTCCCATCCGGCGCTGCTGCCGAGCTTCCCCGGCGCGCACGGCGTGCGCGACGCCCTGGCCCACGGCGTCAAGGTCACCGGCTGCACCATCTTCTGGGTCGACGACGGGGTCGACACCGGCGCGATCATCGACCAGCGGGCGGTGCGGGTCGCCGCGGGGGACACCGAGGAGACCCTGCACGAGCGGATCAAGGTCGAGGAGCGGGTCATGTTCGTCGAGACGGTCCGCGGACTGGCGGCCGACCGCGCCGCGTGGCTGACCTAGACTGACCGCAGACGACTGGCGCAGGTGGGCAACCACCAGGGAGTCCGCAGGAGTCGGCATCGCCCGCCTGGGTGCCGACTGAGCACCGCAACCGACCCCTACCTCAGGAGTGACCCACCCATGTCCGCCGTGTCCGCACCCGGTCCCACCGCCGATGTCCGTCCCGTCCGCCGCGCCCTGGTGTCCGTCTATGACAAGACCGGCCTGGAGGACCTCGTCCGCGGTCTGCACGACGCCGGAGTCGCGCTCGTCTCAACCGGCGGGTCCGCCGCGCTCATCGACCGGCTCGGGCTGCCGGTGACGAAGGTCGAGGACCTCACCGGATTCCCGGAGTGCCTCGAGGGACGGGTCAAGACACTGCACCCTCGCGTGCACGCCGGCATCCTCGCCGACACCCGCAAGGACGACCACCTCGCCCAGCTCGACGAGCTCGGGGTCGAGCCGTTCGAGCTCGTCGTGTGCAACCTCTACCCGTTCACCGACACCGTCATGTCAGGAGCCACGCCGGACGAGTGCATTGAGCAGATCGACATCGGTGGCCCGTCCATGGTCCGCGCGGCGGCCAAGAACCACCCGAGCGTGGCGATCGTGACCTCCCCGGACCGCTATGGGGAGGTGCTCGCGGCGGTCCGCGGTGGCGGGTTCACCCTCGCCCAACGCAAGGCCCTCGCGGCGGAGGCATTCGTGCACACCGCCACCTACGACACCCACGTGGCCTCCTGGATGGGCAACGCCTACGTCGATGCCTCCGATGGCTCCGGCTTCCCGGCCTGGATGGGGGCGACCTGGGACCAGGCCGCCGTGCTGCGCTACGGCGAGAACCCGCACCAGCGGGCCGCCCTGTACACCAACGGGTTCCAGCCGTCCGGCCCCGGCCTGGCCCAGGCGCGGGTGCTGCACGGTAAGGAGATGTCCTACAACAACTACGTTGACGCGGACGCGGCGGTGCGCGCCGCATACGACCAAGGCGACCAGCCGACCGTCGCCGTGATCAAGCACGCCAACCCCTGCGGGATCGCCGTCGCCTCCGAGGACGAGGGCATCGTCGAGGCGCACCGCAAGGCGCACGAGTGCGACCCGGTCTCCGCCTTCGGCGGCATCATCGCGACGAACCGTCCGGTCACTGTCGCGATGGCCGAGCGGGTCAAGGACATCTTCACCGAGGTGGTCGTCGCCCCGGGCTTCGAGGCCGACGCCCTCGACGTGCTCACCCAGAAGAAGAACATTCGCCTCGTCGAGTGCGCCGCTCCGGCGCGCGGCGGGATCGAGACCCGCTCGATCTCCGGGGGTCTGCTCGTGCAGAGCCGCGACAGCCTGGACGCCGAGGTCCGGGATGAGGCCGGCGACCTCGTCGGCGGTGACGCCGCGGGCTCATGGCGACTGGTGTCGGGCGCCGTCGCGGACGCCGCGACGATGCGCGACCTGCAGTTCGCCTGGCGGGCTGCCCGCTCGGTGAAGTCCAACGCGATCCTTCTCGCCCGGGACGGTGCCTCCGTCGGCATCGGCATGGGTCAGGTCAACCGGGTCGACTGCTGCCAGCTGGCAGTCTCCCGGGCTGGGGAGGAGCGGGCGCGTGGCGCGGTCGCCGCTTCTGATGCGTTCTTCCCGTTCGCCGACGGCCTGCAGATCCTCCTCGACGCCGGTGTCAAAGCGGTCGTCGCCCCGGGCGGATCGGTCCGGGACGCCGAGGTCGTCAAGGCGGCCGAGGCGGCGGGAGTGACGATGTACTTCACCGGGACCCGCCACTTCGCGCACTGACCAGCGCGGTCGTGCGGCATGCTGGTCATATGAACGAGCTACCGCGCGGTAACCGTCGAGGCGCCGATGACCTGCCGGACGAGGTCGACGTGCTCATCGTCGGGGCCGGCCTGTCCGGCATCGGGATGGCGGCTCGGCTGGGGGAGTCCTGCCCCGACTTCTCGTATGCGATCGTCGAGGCCCAGCAGGCCTCCGGCGGGACGTGGGACCTGTTCCGCTATCCCGGCGTGCGTTCGGACTCCGACATGTTCACCCTCTCCTTCCCGTTCCGCCCGTGGCGCGGCAAGGACGCAATCGCCCAGGGCGGCGACATCCTCGACTACATCCGGGAGACCGCCCGCGATCTCGACATCGACCGGGCCATCCACTACGGCTGCACAGTCGTCGGCGGCAACTGGTCCACGCCCGAGCAGCGCTGGACGATCGAGATCGAGTCCACCGACGCCTCTGGTGCGGTCACCCGCAGGCAGGTGCGCACCGCATACCTCCATCTGGCTAGCGGCTACTACAGCTACGACACCGGCTACGACCCGCACTTCGAGGGCCGGGAGGACTTCACCGGGCAGATCATCCACCCGCAGTTCTGGCCGGCCGACCTGGACTACACCGGGAAGCGGGTCGTCGTCATCGGGTCAGGCGCGACGGCGGTGACCCTGGTCCCGGCGATGACCGACAAGGCGGCGCACGTGGTGATGCTGCAGCGCACCCCGTCCTACCTGTTCACCGTTCCGGGGTCCGACGTCATCGCCAACACGTTGCGCACGGTCTTGCCGGGGGCGTTGGCGCACAAGCTGATCCGGGCCAAGAACGTCGGGATGTCGGCCGGGATCTTCCGGCTCTCCCGGCGTCGTCCCGCACTCGCGCGCAAACTCATCCTCAGCGACGTGCGCAAGCGGCTCCCGAAGGACATCGTCGCCGAGCACTTCCAACCGCCCTACGGCGTGTGGGACCAGCGGCTCTGCGCCGTCCCGGACGGGGACTTCTTCGACTCGATCGTCGCCGGGACGTCCTCGATCGTCACCGGGCACATCGACCGCTTCGTGCCCGAGGGGATCCGGCTCACCGACGGCCGCGTCGTCGAGGCCGACATCATCGTCACCGCGACGGGTCTCGTCATGCAGGTGCTCGGCGGCGCCGACCTCACCGTCGACGGCGAGCGCGTCGCCCTCGAGAGGACCTTCGCCTACCGCGGCGCGATGCTCTCCGGGGTCCCGAACGCGTCGATGACCGTGGGATACACGAACGCCTCGTGGACGCTGCGCGCCGATCTCGTCGCCCGCTACGTCGTCCGACTGCTGCCGCACATGCGCGACTACCGGCTTGGGATTGCGGTGCCGGTCGCGCCGGAGGGGATGCGCGCCGGGCCGATCCTCGACATCGCCGCAGGCTATGTCCAGCGCACCATCGCCTCGTTCCCGAAGGTCGGGGACCGGGTGCCGTGGACGATGCCGCAGAGCTATGTCCACGACCGCCGGGCATTCCGCAAGGCCGACCTCGGGGCCGACATGGTGTTCTACCCGGTCGGGGCCCGGCTCACCTCGGTGCCCAAGGGCGCGGCCGCCCCGGCCAGCCTCGACCTCGTGAGCGCGGCGGACCTCGCCGGCGCGGGGGAGTGAACGCGGTGTCCTGGCTGCCACCGCTCGAGGTCTTCGGAGCGAAGGCCGTCATCACCGGGGCGGCCGGTGGGATGGGGGAGCACCTCGCGAAGCGGCTGGCCCGGAGGGGTGCCTCGGTCGTCGTCGCCGACATCCGCCGTGAGCCGC
>DUPF01000219.1 GCA_012838445.1 Intrasporangiaceae bacterium
AGGACATGGGCCGTCTGCTTCGTCACCCCGGCGCGGAATGCCAGCTCGGTCAAGCGGGTCCCGTCGTCGTCCAGGTGGGCCATCAGGCGCGCCTGCGCGACCGTGAGATCGGCGTGGCCCGCCTGGGTCACCCGCTGCAGGATGCGGCGCTCGGCATACCGGGACGCGATGGCCATGAGCGCTGCGGGATGAACGTCCTCGAGACCTCTTGACATGATAGTCAGTTTATCTGACCATTGAGGGGGAGGACGACATGGACAAGGCAACGGTCTGGGACCACACCATCACCGAGCGGTATGCGCTCCTGCGCCACCTCGAGACCCTCACCCCCGCGCAGTGGGAGGCCCAGTCACTCTGCGCCGCCTGGCGGGTCCGCGACGTGGCCGGTCACGTCATCGGCGGACCTCAGCTCGACTGGCCCGCGGCGCTGCGGCTATTCCGCGAATTCCGTCGCGGGTACAACGGCGCGATCGAGCACGAGGGCATCCGCCGGGGCTCGGTGCCGATCGAGCAGATCCTCGAGCAGTTCCACGAGTTCGCCGGTGTGCGCAAGGGACCGGTCGTGGTCACCCATCTCGAGCCGCTCATCGACGCGATCGTCCACACCCAGGACATCCTGCGACCACTCGGCATCGAGCACTCGCCTGATCCCGAGGCAGCAGCGGTCGCCGCCGACCGAGCACGGTTCCTGGCACCGCTGCTCGGCGGCCTGCGCCACCTGCGCACCATGCGCCTGGTCGCTACGGACTGTGACTGGGCCCGTGGGCGAGGCGAGGAGGTCCACGCTCCGATGCTCGAGCTGCTCATGATCTGCACGGGCCGGGAGCCGGCGCACGACCGGCTCAGGGGCGGCGACGCTGCCGGACAGCCTGGCCCGCCCTGACGTGCTCCCGCCGGAGGAGTAGCGTCGAGCCCTTGCGTATCCGCACTAACTGCGGATACACTCCAACAGTGGCATCGGATGAGCTGGACCTCGACTCCCTGATCGACAGCGCGACACACGCCCTGCGAGCAGCGAGCCGACAACCGAGCGCCACTGGGGCGCTGCCGATGCTCACCGAGGCCCAGCAGCTTCTCAACCGGGCGGTCGACGAGGCGATGGCCGCCGCCGTCCTCGAGGAAGGAGCCTCTTTACGCCAGGCCGGCCAGCTCGCCGACCTGTCGGAGAATGCCGTCGGCCCCCGGCTGGCCCGGACCTCCCGCCTCGGTGCCTATGCATCGGACAAGGGCCGGGTCACTCGCACCTCTGTCGAGCGTGCCCGCTACGACGCCGAGCTCGGCCGACCCGCCCCGGCCCCCCAGTCCGCCCCACCACCCCTGAAGTTCAGGCGTCGCCGCGACACCTGAGACCCGACCCGAGGAGGATCACCATGACCAACCCCGATCTCACCCACATCTACTTCCTCCTCGACCGCTCCGGCTCGATGGCCTCGATCTGCGACGACACGATCGGCGGCTTCGACACCTTCATCGCCGAGCAGCGCAAGCACCCTGGCGAGTGCAGGGTCACCCTGGCGCAGTTCGACGACAGGTACGAGCTCGTCTACGCCGACCGCGAGATCGCCGAGGTCCCCGGACTGCGGCTCCAGCCTCGCGGCATGACCGCCCTGCTCGACGCGATCGGCCGCCTCGTCACTGACGCAGGCTCGAGACTGGCGGGACTGCCCGAGAGTGAGCGCCCCGGCACCGTCATCGTCGGCATCATGACCGATGGTCACGAGAACGCGAGCCAAGAGTGGACCCACTCCGCCGTCAAGGCGCTCATCCAGCACCAGACCGAGGTCTATGACTGGGAGTTCCTCTACATGGGTGCAGACCAGGACGCGATCGAGGTCGGCACCGGCCTCGGCGTGGCCGCCGCACGCTCGGTCACCTACAGTCGGGGCTCGACCGCCATGGCCATGAGCTCCACCTCGGCGATGGTCGATCGCGTGCGCCGGACCAAGGCGGCCGGCATGTCCGCCAAGGACGTCGGCTACAGCGCGGACGAGCGAGCAGCCGCCAACGGCTGACGCTCGATGCCCGTAGCGGGAGGAGACGTGTGGGCGGCATTGTGCCAGAGACATTGACGTCGGCGGCCGGAGCGGCCACGGTTAGACCGTGGGTGCGGCAGAGCTGGTCGTCGTCCTCCTGGCGACCGTGGTGGCCTTCCTCGTCTCCTCATCGGCGGGGCTGGGCGGCTCGCTCGTGCTCGTGCCTGCATACGCCGCCATCCTCGGCACGAAGGAAGGCGTTGCCCTCGCCGCGCTCATGCTCGCCGGCAACAACGTGGCCAAGCTCCTGGCCTACCGCCGTTCGCTGCCGCTCGTCGCCGCCACGGGCGTCATCGTCGCGACGGTCGTCGGTGCCTATATCGGAGCGCGCGCGCTCATCCACGCCCCGGAGGGCCTCGTCGCGGGGGCTGTCATCGTGGTCATCGTCGTCACCTTCGCGGTCGAGCTGCGCGGCAAGGAGCGGATCCTCAGGCTCGGAGCGGTCGTGCCGGCCCTGGGGTCGGGCCTGACCTCCGGCTTCTCTGGCACGTCAGGCCCGCTCAAGGGCATCGCCCTGCGGGCTCTGGGTCTGGACCGGATGCATCTCGTCGGCGCCGCCTCACTGGTCTCGTTCGCCTCCGACGCGACCAAGGTCGGGGTCTATGCCGAGGCCGGACTCCTCGGCGGTGGGGAGCTGCGCCTCCTCGCCCTCGCGGTCCCGCTCATGATCGCGGCCACGTGGACCGGCCGCCGGATCAACGCCAGCCTCGGCGAGCGGGGGTATGCGTGGCTCTTCTGGGGCGTCCTCGGCGGCTACATCGTCCGTTTGGCCGTCTCCGGATGAGCACCCCCACCTGGTGATCGCACTCGAGACAGGGAGAGAGACAGTGCAGGGAGAGAAGTCATGATCGAGAAGAAGCGGCGCTCGTCGCGCCGGACCCAGACCCATGAGGGGGAGTCGGACCTGTCCGGAGCCGTCATCCCAGCGTCCGAGGAGATTCCCGTCGACGTCGTCCACCTGATTCCGGCAGAGGCGGTCGAGGACATCGACACCGAGGGGGTCTCCGTCCCCCTGGGCGCCCGGCGGGAGGCAGCCCGCGTGCGTCTGCCGCTCCCCGGGGAGACCGTCATCACCGTCCCGGCCCCCGATGCCTCGCCGAGCGAGGCCGAGCTCGACCGTCGTGAGCAGGGCAAGTCGCGGCGTCGCAAGCGCACCGGTCCACCCCTTGACAAGACCGGCCGCGGCGGGTCCGAGGGTGTGCGCACCCGTCGCCGGGCACGCGTGACGGACGCGCAGACCCCGCCGCAGGACCCTGCACCCGTCGACCCGGCTCCTGTCGAACCGGCCCCTGTCGAACCCGGGCCGAGCGGTCCCGCACCGAGCTCCGAGGCCCCCGACGCGGGTGAGTGCTGAGCCGATGGTCACTCTCACGAGCATCGCTCGCCTGGACGACCGCGCGACCGGCACCCAGACCGGAACGATCAACGAGCCGACCGTCGGCTGCTCGTCGAAGGCTCTTCTCGTCGCGGGGAACTGGTATGCCTCGTGGAGTCCCGACTTCGGGTCGACCTGGCAGGTTCTCGACCCCTTCACACAGTTCCCGCCCACGGCGGCAGGGTTCTGCTGTGACCAGGTCGTCACGTATGTGCCGTCGGCCCGGCTGTGGATCTGGTTCCTCCAGTACTCCGAGGACGCTCGTGGCGAGAACATCATCCGGCTCGCCGTCAGCCGCACCGGAGGTCGAGGTCCGTGGCGATGGTGGGACGTGCGACCCACAGACCTGTCGAGTTCCTGGCGCGGCACGTGGTTCGACTATCCCGACCTCCAGGTCAGTGACAGCCATCTGTGGCTCAGCCTCAACCTGTTCGCCGGCGAGCGCTGGCAGCGCTCGGTGGTCATCCGCTATCCGCTGGCGGAGCTGAGCCGGGCCCAGCCCGCGACCCGCCGGCACTGGTCCACGACCACGGTCGGTTCACTACGATTCGTCGCCGGCGCCGGGGACGCGATGTGGTTCGCCGGCACCCTCGTGGGCCGGTCGGTCCTCAAGCTGTTCAGGTGGGACGGGAGCGAGGACAGTGTTCAGGGCTGGGACATACCCGTCTCGCCCTGGAGCGCGGACTGGGACGACTACTCCTCGAGGTGCCCGGACGGCACACCGTGGCTGAACCGCGTCGACGACCGCATCACCGGCGCGTGGCGCGCCGGGGGACACCTCGGATTCGTCTGGTCCGCTGGACGCTCCCCAAGTCGTCCGCACCCGTTCGTGCGGACCGTGATCGTCGACGAGGCGAGCACGACGCTGCTGGCCGAGCCCGACCTGTGGAGCGAGAGCGCCGCCTGGGCCTATCCCACGGCAGCACCCAACCGGCGCGGCGAGGTGGGACTGGCGGCGTTCTACGGCGGTCCGTCGTCCTATCCGGCCTTCGCGGTGGGCGTCTGGGACGAGGAGCAGGGGTCGTGGCAGACCAAGCTGGCGGATGTCTCGACCCACAGCCCCCCGGACCGCTCCTGGGGTGACTACGTGACGATCCGTCCGCACATCCGGCGCCCGACCAGCTGGGTCGCCGCCGGGTACACCCTCCAGGGCGGCCGGGACCGCAGGCACATCGAGCCGGTGGTCGTCACCTTCCGCCGCTGACGCCCCCCACGCCACGCGGGTCCCCCCTCGGGACGGTCACGCGGCGACGGGCGAGGGCGCAGGGAGCGCGCGTGAGGGTGTCACACGGGGTTGGGGGTGACGAGGATGCGCCGGGCGGCGATGTGCGGCCAGCTGTCGGCCAGGGCCAGGAGAGTGGTCGGGGCGCCGACGACGGGCGCCAGCCCCACCCCGACGGTGGCGACGAAGGCGAGCAGCATCAGGCTGGTGCGCTGCCCCGACAGGTCGAGGGGGATGGGCACGGCCTTGGGCAGGCGGGCCTCGAGCTGTCCTGCCACCTGGTGGGTCTGACGAGGCCCGGCGCCGGGCACAAAGGACCAGCCCGCCGGTGGTGCCGGAACGGCCCCGCCCCCGGCGACCACGCCGGTCCACCAGTCCACGAAGGCCTGTGAGGGCTCGCTGAGCGCGGAGTCGCCGCGGGCCAGCGGCCGCCACAGCAGGCCGGCGACATGCGCACCGTCCCCGGCCATCGCTGCTCCGCGCCGGTGCAGCAGCACCTCGACGACCGAGGGCTGCGGCGTCACGACCCAGGTCGAGAGGATCTCCGAGGGAGGCACGACGCACTCCATGAGGTCGACCTCACTCGCGGGAAGGTCGGCGCAGGCCGCGGTGTGCCACGGCGGCCGGAACACTGCGAGTGGGTCGGCCGGATCAGCGGACCGCTCCAGGCGACCCGGGGCCGGCGACCGCACGCGGGTGCCCCCGACCACGGCGTCCCACAGCGCTGGGGTGATCGTGGTGCCGGCCGGCATACCGCGCACCCGGCGGTCGCGGGTGATGAGGTCGCTGAAGGCCTCGGTCCACTCTCCGGTGGCGCGCACGCTGGGATACCACCACCGGAACGCGGTCTGGAAGGTCCACGTGTGGAACCCGCTGTCACGCCGGGTGAGGGGGGCGGTCGGGCGGCGGGGATCGCGCACGGGGAACGCCGGCGCGGCGGCCGCCGGCCAGCTCGGTCGCACGACGATGTCCGGGCTCGCGGTGTGGAACAGCAGCGCGCCATCGCGAGGGCTCACGGCCAGTGCTGGAACGGAGCGGCGGCGGTCGTCGAAGGGATGGGCCCGGACATAGGTCAGGTCCGGCGTCGGGGCGGCCAGGTCGGTCTCCCAGATGCCGCGGGACTGGACCGCTGCCCGCAGCAGCCGGGGGGATGCGCCCCCACCGAGTGGCCGCTGGATCACGAGGTCCTGGACCAGCGCGTCGGGCAGACCGTTGACGAAGGGCGCCCAGGGGCTGTGCACTGGGGGTGTCCCGGCACGCGCGGCCCGGAAGACCCCGCATGCCGTGCCGACGAAGACGACCGTGGGGTTCTCGGGGTCGACGACCACGCTGTAGGCCGGGTCGATCGGGCCGTTCACGCCCGGGGCCGAGTCCAACGCCTCACGCAGCCCGGTCCGGTGGAACGTCGCGGTCGCCGCCTCGAAGAAGTAGCACGTGTCCGCCGTGGGGACGGCCGTGCTGCCCGAGGTCGTCACATAGAAGTCGCGGGTCCCGGGCACCTCGGCGACGTCGGTGATCGACAGGTCGAGCTGGGTGCCGGGCGAGAGTGCGCCGGCCGTCGTCAGCCGCTCGGCGTGCCACCGCTGGGGTAGGAGCTCGGTCAGGCGCATCACGCCGTTGACGCACGCGACGATGAGCTCGGTCGAGGAGAGCCAGGTCAGGGCGGCGACCCTGCCCATACCGAGCCGGCCGAAGTTCTGGTCTGCGGCGCTCGCCATCGGGAACGGGTCGCGCTGGGCCAGTGTGGCGTTGGCGGCCGCGCCGACCGGGGTGACGCCGAGCACCGCCCACCGGCTGGCCGTTCCGGTGCCGAGGTTGTCGCACAGATACACCCGGTCGGTGCCGAGCGCGAACCGGGTGCGCGGCTGCGACCCGCTGTCGTCGACGATCGTCGCGACCCCGGAGTACCACTCCGCCCGGGTCGTGTACTCGGGGTGGTTGTCGATGGCGCCGGTCGGGCGGCGCACCCCACGGGTCAGCGGGTCGCGGAAGGTCCCCGACTCGCTGCGCCAGAATCCGCCGACATACTGCGCGACGATGATGCTCGGGTCGGTCGGGACGAAGGCCACCCCACCGCCGTCGCCGACGTGGATCGCCTCCCAGACGGTGTCCCCGGTGCGCACGGCGGTCCCGTTGTCCTGCATGCCGGTTGCTGCGAAGTGGCTCGACTCGGGATGTACGTCGAGATATCCGGTCTCCAGCACCGACAGGCCGGTGTTCATCGGCGCGAAGGTCTGCACCCGACCGGTCTCCGGGGAGACGAACACCCCGCCGTCGCACCCGACCCACACCGGTCGGGTGGCAGCCGACGGGCCCGGCAACCGGATGATGTGCACGTCGGCGTGGACGTTGTTGCCGATCAGTCCCAGCCGGTCGGCACCGGCCTGCGCACGGTCCGAGACACCGACCCGCGGTCGCAGCGCGGTGCCGACGACGTCATACGCCCACAGCGAGGCACACCACTGCGTGTTGGGCCTCGGCATCACGGTGTTCCCGCCCAGATAGACCCGGTCCCGTCCGTCGAAGGCCTCGGCGGCGATCGCCTGGTCGTACTCCCGCGTCGTCGGAGAGTCCCACACCTGCGGCACGCCGGTCAGGCGGGTGGCGACCGGTGTGGCCACGGTCAGGTCCGCGATCCGGGCCACCGCGGGCCGACCGCCCCGCTCGAACAGGACGTATGCGCGCCCCGCCTCCGCGATCGCCAACGACCCGCGGCCGGCCACCGCCACGGCCGGCCAGTGCATCGTCGGGACGGGGTCGAAGGTGGCCCCGTCGTCGTCGGAGACCTCGACCCCATCGCCCGAGACGAAGATGACGATCCGCTCGCCCGCTCCCCGTTCGATCCACAGCACGTCGGTGACGACGACCCCGGCCGGAGCGCCCGCCAGGCGCGTCCAGACATATCCGTCCCGCGCCGGCAGGCCCGGGACGTGTCCGGCGGCGGCTGCCGCCGGGAGGGCCGTGCGCACCCCACGGAACAGGCCGTCGGTCGTGGCCGCGAGCACCTCGTCGCGCGCGGCCGGGTCGGACGAGCCGGCGTTCGCGTGGCGGCGGGGGTGGCGGACGAGGCGGAAGATGCCGGCCGACTCCAGATCCGCGACCCCGGCGTCCCACTCCCAGGAGCGCCCGGCACCGGCGTCACCGACCACCGGGCCTATCGCAGCGAGGACACCGACGCCGCCGAAGCTCCCGGCCCCATGCTGGTTCCAGCTGATGGGGTGCTCCCCGGTGCCGGCGAGCACGACGTCGTCGGCCTGGGTCGCGCCGAACTCGACGAGCAGAGCCGAGCAGGCGAACACCGAGGTGTTGCCCCCGGTCACCCGGCGCTCCCCGGGCCACGCCCCGACCGGAGCCCAGGTCGCCCCGGCGTCCTCGGTGTACCAGACCCCACCCTTGGCGCTGGCGGCGTAGGCCCGCCGGCCGTCGTCGTGCACCGCGAGGTCGCGGATGCGACCGGAGACGAGCGGACGGTCCATGGCCTGACCGCGACGGATCACCGAGGGGCCGATCGGCACCCACTTGCCCGCCGTCCCCGACTGAGCACGGCGAGGGCCGCCGCGCGGCGGTGGTGACGTCTCGTCCGCCCGCACCAGATCGGTGAGGGCGCGGTGCAGCGCCAGCCGGTCCACCCCCGCTTCGCGGCCGGCGTTGTAGGCGGTTCTCCCCTTGGCGCGTTCGGCCTTGGCCCGCTTGCGGGCCGCTCGGGCCGCGGTCACGGCGGCGTTCTCAGCGGCGTTCTCGGGCGGGGCGGGAGCCTCGTCGGCGGGACGGGGGGACCGAGGTGCGTGTGGCATACCCGTCAGTCCTTCGGCTCGATGGGGGTGACCCGGATCCAGCCCTCCTGGGCCTCGTGCGGCATCCGCGGCAGCAGGGCCGCGGACGTGGCCGCGGTGATCGGGTCGTCGCGCCACGTGAGCGGACCGGTGCGCCGGGTGAAGGTCTGGTCCGGGCCGAGAGAGGCGACCTTGGGTAGCCGGATCTCGGCCGGGTCGACCAGGACCGGCCCGACCCGCAGAGAAGGACTGATCCGCGCCAGGCCACGACTGACCCAGTCCTCGGCGAGGCTGAGCGACTTGCGCGGCGCGATGCCGGAGGTCAGGTGGACCCGGCCTCCGGGCAGCATGAGGATCGTCAGCCGCACGACCTGCCCGACCGTCACCTCGATGGTGTCGTCGGGATCGATGTACGGGTGCTCGATGGGGTCCACCTCGGGGGCGGTCGCCTGCCCGAGCATCCCCAGCATGCCCTGGTGGCGACGGCCTTGGCGAGCCATGGCGGCGACCACCCTGTCCACCACCCGCAGACGGGTGTAGTCGTCATCGACGAAGAACCCGACCGTCGCGTCGTCGGAGCGCCCCAAGGCTCCCAGGCGGACCGGGAACCGGTGGCTGCCGAGGGCCTCGAAGGCCGCTCGCCGCCCGGCAGCCCCATCCGCAGCCGTGACCCGGACGTCGTCGAGATCGTCCGGGGCCTCGAGGCGCAGCGTCGCGCGCACGACGGCCAGCGGACGGCCGACCAGGCCGGCGATGCTCGGCGAGCCGAGAGCGGCATACGTGTCCACGCTCCACAGGGTGGAGTCGATGGCTCGCAGGAACGCCGACAGGGCGCTGTCGGACGTCGTCGTGCCGCGACTGCGGGCGTCGATGTCGGCCTGGACGAGCCCGGCCGCGATCCGGGCGGCGAACTGGGCGTGCGCCGGGGTGGAGGGGTGCAGCGGGCCCGCGCTGGGCGGGACCGGGCGGCCGGGGGCCGGCTCCCAGAGGACGGCGCCGGAGACGCCGTCGTGGCCGATCTGACCCAGGGGGCTGCCGTCGCGGTCGAAGACCTCGCAGGCCTCGTCGATGTGGTCCGGCAGCAGGTATCCGCTGACCGGGTTGACGGCCTGGTGTGGACGCACCTGGTCGACCCAGGCCTCGGCCGCCTGCGCCGGGTCCGCGGAGATCGGGTGCGCAGGGTCGACCAGCCGGAGCAGCCAGCGAGCACCGTGCTGGAGACGCGGGCGCAGCCGCAGGCTCGCGGGCCGACCGGGGATCTCGTGCGTGAGCGTCGTCGGCAGTTTGTCGGTCTGCACCGGCAGGATCCGGCCGAAGGTGTCGACGAGCCGCAGGCGGGTGACGGTGAGCACCCCGCCGAACAGCGGCACCGGGGCTGCGTCGGCCTCGGGCAGGGAGTCGTCCTCGAGCGAGGTCCGTGTCCTCACGACCATGCCGGAGGACGCGATCCCGAGCAGCTGCTCGCGCACCCCGTCCAGCGTCGCGCTGACCACACCCAACGGGGCGAGAACCCCGGCGAGGTCCCCGAGGGCCTTGGCGTCGGCCGCGCTCAGACTGCTCGGACCAGCGGAGGCGTCGCCCTGGGTGCCCTCCTCGAGCAGCCTCCGGATGGCGGCGACCAGGGTCTTGCCCACCCCGTCGGTCAGAGGAGCCCGGCCGCGCATGGTGCGGGTGAGCGTGGGTGCGCCGCCGTCCTCGTCGCCGTCCTCGTCGCCGTCCTCGAGATCGGTCTCGCCCAGGCGCCAGCCGCGCAGGTCCTCCCTACCCTCCACGCGGACCTCCCACTCGACGAAGAGCGGGCACCACGGCTGGGCCCACGTGGTCAACGCGACCGGGGAGGGGGCCATGCCCTCGAGAAGGGAGTGACCGGAGAGGATCGCGGCGACCTGTCCGAGGGCCGGATCGTGGGTCTCCTGGTACACCAGCCACGGCTTGTCATGGAGGCTCATCCGCCGCGCCGCTCCTCGCGGCGCGATCTGGCTTCCGGCGACCAGGGCCGTCACACCCGTGCCGTCGTAGATCGCCTCCTCGCCGTACAGCCGCAGCAGCTCGCCGCCGACCCGCGCCCGGACGGCGGCCTCGTCCTGGCCCTTCGTCGGCGCGGCGGCGACGAGCCACCGGGCGGCGTAGCCGTCGAGGAGCAGGGTCTCGCGGGCGAGCGGCAGCACCTCGTCCGGGACGGCGCCGCTGCCGAGGGTCGGCAGCACCCGCGAGCCTTCGACGATCCCGGTGTGGGCTGTGACGACATCCTCGAGCCGCCGGGCGACCAGACGCCCGGAGCCGTCGTGCGAGGCGTCGTGGTGGTGCCGGTTGCTCGGGTGGGCACCGCGCAGCCCGAGCAACGGCGCGGCGGGCCGATAGATGCGGGGCGCCGCCTTGATGACCTCACGGCTCGATGCCGCCGCGGCGGACGTGGTCTCGCTGTGGGTCCTCGGATCCCGCGGAGCCGACACCGGTTTGCCGCCCGGGGGTGCCGGCCGGCGCGACCTGCTCGACTCCCGCTGCATGGAGACCGTGCCCGGTGAGGTCTGCGTCTGCCGCTTCCCGCCCTTGCCCGGGGTGAAGGCGACGCCCGGAGAGGCCATCGCCCCACGACCCTTGCGGCCGACGGTCCCGGGACCGACCGGCAGGCCGTCCTCGGTGCGCAGCACGTCGACATGAGCGCCCGGCAGCGGCCGACCCGGCGCTGACGAGAACGTGTCGGTGTGCTCGTGCTCGTCCAGGTCGAACAGACCGTCGGGGGTGCCGAGTCGGCTGAGCAACCCGGAGGTGAAGGCGGCCATGAGACGCTCCGAGCTGCGTCTCGTTCCCGCGGTCTGGGCCAGTGCCTCGCCCGCGAGCGCGGCGGCGATGTCGTCGAGGTCGAGTCCGATGGCGCCGGAGACGGCCTCTGCGGCCGGCCGTGCATCGTGGCCCGTGGCGGTGCCGTCGACCGGGACACCGATGACCGAGCCGTGCAGGAGCGTGCGATAGGTCGCAGGGCGTCGGCCGAGAACGGTCTTGCGCACCGTGCCGACCGCCGGTGTGGCGCCCGGCGCGATGGACTCGCTCTCCAGTCGTCTGGTACCGGTCGAGGTGACCGTCTCCATGACGTTCTCGACCGGCGCCTCCAACCCCGACCGGTCGCGCCCGCGCTTGGTCCACGGGTCGGTTCCCTTCTCGCTGCGGTCGCTCTCCTCCCGGCTGACGCTCCAGCGCAGAGCGGCGAGCACCTGTTCGAGGGTCTTCGACACACCGATCTCGTGCAGCGGGTCCGCGCGGTCCTGCCCATACCACCCGGCCACGAGATACGCGGCTCGCGCGGCCAGCCCCGGGGTCTCCCGCAGTCCGGGCAGGTCGGTGAGCGGGTCGTGGAAGGTGAACCGCCCTCGCGCGCCCGCATAGGTGCCCGACCACAGCAAAGTCTCCCGAGCGGTGGCGTCGAGCCGGGCGCCGGCCGGCAGGGGTTCCACGTCGCCCACCGAGCGAGCCGGGATGGCCCCGCCGGAGTATGCATCGAGCGCCTCGACCCCACCGGTGCGGGCGTCGATCACCCAGCCGCGGGTCAGTGCGACCGGCTGGCCGCTGCGGGTGAGGATCCGCACGACCACCCAGCGGTCCGGCAGCGCCGGGAACCGTGGCCGGACCCGGCCGCTGTCCCCCTCGGGCGACCCGTCGCCCTCCTCGATCGTCGTGAGGCTGCCCGAGAGCAGGGAGTCCGGCAGGGCCCAGTGCAGGTGCACCCCGACGGGCAGGTCGCCGGGGTCGGCGAAGGGGTCCGGGTCGCCCAGCACGCCGCCGATCGGCACCACCTGCTCTCCCTCGGGGACGGAGACGAAGGCCTGCACGTCGATGGGCACCAGGATGCGGTGCTCGCGGCGCAGGGCCGGGTCCCAGGTGTGATAGGTCTGCAGGTCGACGCCGGCCTTGGCCAGCGCCCCCCAGCGCGGGGTGAAGACGGTGGCCTCGAGGATCTCCTTGGTCACGAACTTCGCCATGGCGTCACCCCTGGTAGGTCTGGAAGGTCTGGGCGATCGTCTGGTAGGCGATCGTCGGGGTGAACACCGTGGCGATGGGCGCCTTGGCCTCGGTGCCCCACACCTGGCGGTACGGATAGCGCACGAGCTGGAGCGCGTACTCGGCACTGTCGAGCCCGTCACCCCCGGTGGCCGGCCCGGCCAGCTTGCGCTCCAGGGCCTGGATGTCGATGACCCCGCTGGCGCGGTCCCCGGACCGGAACGGCACGGTGACCGGCGCCGTCCCGGTGAGGTACTCACCGGTCGCCGCGTTGCGGGGCTTGAGTGTTGCCGAGACCGTGCCGCCGGATGTCGTGCTGTCGACGCCGAACTGGATGCCTTGGCGCGGCTCCTCCATGTGGACGACCGAGGGGATGCCGTCGAAGAGGCAGAACAGGACGGCCGGCGCGAGTCGCTCCAGGCGCAGCAGGCGCATCCGCTCGGGCTCGTCCTCGGTGAACGTCGCGTCATCCGCCTTGTCGGGCTCGACCGAGAAGGCGCGCACGTGCATGCCGGGGTATCCGGCGACGACCTGGGAGCGCATCACGAAGCCGCTGATCGCCTCGACGTGGCCACCGAGGCGTGGTGCGGACCGGTCGCGGCGGACGTTGCGCTCCTCGATGTCCAGCTCCTCACGGATCGCGGGGTAGGCCGCGGTCAGCTGCACGCGGTCGTCCGAGTTGACCGTGCCGACCGACAGCGCGCCCTCGACGAGTGCGTCGGTCCATCGGCGGTCGATGTAGAACCACCGGATCGACTCGGGGGGCAGCAGCTCGGCGTCGGCGATGAGGTTGGCGAAGGGAACGCCCTCGAGGAGTCGCAGCCGCACCAGCCAGGAACGCACGTCGGCGGGCATCGCGCCGTCTGCCTCGTCCGTGGCGGGCACGGCGGCCTCGGGCGCCCACGTCTTGTAGGCCAGGGGCAGGTCCTTCAGGTAGACGAGCGCCTCCATCATGTGTCCTCCCTCTCGTCCGGGTCCATGTCGTCGGTCGGGTCGCGGCGGAGCAGCTCGTCGATGGCGTCCCACGGACGGGCGGCTCGCCGTGCCTGAGCCATCGGATAGGTGATCAGTCCGGGTCCTGGCCCGGTGGAGGGGTCGCCGATGCCGGGCTCGGGGAGCATCGGGCCGTCGACGGGCGCCGTCGGTGTACCGGGAAGGGTCGGGAGCGTGGGAAGCCCGGGGTCCACCGGCAGCGTCGGGGTGTCGATGATGATGGCGGGGTCGATGTCGACCACATCGGGGAGCGTCGGGTAGGAGGGGAGACCGGGCCCCACCGGCAGCGTCGGGTCGTAGGGCAGGCCCGGGTCGGAGGGCAGGCCGGGGTCGAGCGGGGGCCGCGGCCCGGGCCGGGGCCCGATGGTGTCGAGATACAGGTCGAGGTCGAGCCGGTCCCACTCGAGGGTGCCACCGCGCCAGTCACGGCTCACCTCCAACCCGAGCGTCCCCGCGGCGAACGAGGATGTGGTGAGGTCGAGCGTCTCGGTCAGGGCCTGCGAGGTGAGCGCGCCGGCGGTGCGAGGGTCGAGGTCCAGACGCTGCTGCACCGGCAGGTCCATGACGGCGGGCAGGATGGTCGTGGCCGGGGCGGCGAGGTCGGCATCGACCGCGAGCCCACGAGCGATGAGGTCGGGCAGTGACCCGTCCAGCGAGAGCTGCTCGTGCAGGAGCATGCTCGTCCCGAGCGGGTGCAGGTCGAGCGGGTCGCCGAGGAGGTCACCGGGCCGCTTCACGATCTGCGGGATGAGCTTGCGGGCAAGATGCTCGGACAGGTCCCGCAGGATGCCGCTGAACCCCTCGTCCAGGGCGAAGTCACTCGCCTGGCCGAGGGCCTGCCCACGGGCCAGCTGGAACCCGTTCTGGCGCCACCGCAGCAGCGCGTCGACGATCGAGGGGTGGCTCAGCGCCAGCAGCCGGCCGATCTCGAACGCCGTCGCCAACGACAGGTCCTCACGCCCGTCGGGGACCACGATGCGGACCTGGTCGGCGGTATGCGCCAGCGGCAGCCGCTGCGCCGTCACGTCGGTCGGGTGCGGGCTGAGCGGCCCGCGGTACCACGCGGTGGTGAGGTCGCCGTGCCGGGTCCGGTGCGGCAGCTCGACGTGGCCGCTCTCGGCGACGACGAGCGGGCGCCGGCCGCTCGGCTCCTCCGGACCGCCCTCCACCACCGGTGGAGTGGTCCCGAGCAGACCCGAGTCCAGGGACCGCAGCAGCCGCTCGAAGGTGGCGTCCCCGGCGGAGGTGAAGCTCCAGTGGACCAGGACCGGGTAGTGGTGCACAGGGTCGAACGCGTTCGTGAGCGCATCGCTGACGAGGTCGACATGGATGAAGTCGGCTGCCATGAGCTGGTCACGGCCCGTGGAGTCGACGGCCGACTCGAGGGGCCAGGACGTCCCCCCGGCGTAGGCGAGGTGGGTGCTCTCCGGGGCGATGGCCAACGAGTACGCCGAGCCACCGGACGCGGTCTTGCGGGGTCCGGGACCGGCAGGCTGCTGCGTGATCCCGGAGTGCCCGGTCATGAGGATCTGGTCGTAGTGGGCCGGGGGGACCTTGTTGAAGAGCCGCTTGGGGACCTGGATCGTCGTCAGGGTGGGCTCCGGGGCCGTCGGCAGGAGCGAGGGCAGCTGACCCTCGAGGCTGATGAGAGCGGCGAGGTACTTCATCGGAGCCGCTGTGCCGTCCGCGGCGCGGCCGGGTAGCGGCAGCCGGTTGGCGACGACGACGGCGACGAACCCGTCATCGTCGCCCATCATCATCTCGGTGTCGCTGATGTCGACCTCCCGCACGTGCGCCAGCAGGGGCACGTCCTTCGCGGTGGGCAGGATGTCGTGGATCACCGAGCGGCGAATGCGCAGGTAGTTGCCCGTCGACACGTCGGGGGCGCCGGGCAGCGTGACCCCCGTGGTGACACAGTCCGCCACGGGCGCGTTCAGCACCAGGTCGGCCTCGCCCTCGGCGATGACGACCAGGGCCAGCCACGGGGTGGTGCCCTTGGTCCCGGGCACCACGTCCCGCTCCCAGGGCAGCGTGCGTCGCTTGATGACGATCTGGGGCAGCCGCGAGCCGAAGTCACCCTCGGCGCCGGCCGGTGGCCAGGTGGAGAGGATCTGGTCGGGCGGCAGCTGGTAGCGCGGCGAGGTGACCTCGACATGCGTCTCCAGAGCCTCGACCGGGTGCTGTGACGCCGGACGCTCGGCGCCACTGGACTCGGTCGCATCGAGGGACTGTGTCGTGGTGAACTTCCACGTCCCCGCGGTCAGGTGCGGGCGCATGGACGGATAGAGCCGGAAGTGGCCCTCGTTGACGGTCACCGCTGCCCCCTGACTCTCTTCTTGGCTGTCGTTTTCTTCGCTGTCGCCTTCTTCGCTGTCGGCGCACGTCGAGGAACGGGCCGGGTCCTGCGGTCGGCGTCGATCCACTCCAGGGTGACCGAGCCCTCAGCGGCGGTGACCCGGGCCGTCACGGGCGCCAGGCCCTCCTGGGCGATCCGGGTGGACAGTGTGGCGGCGTCGACCGGCGCGCCCACGACCCCGGCGACCGCCCACTGCGCACCGTTGGTGACGGTGATGCCCACACCGGTGTCCGGCGCGCCCTTGACGCGAGGAACAGCAGTGACGTCATAGACCAGGACGCTCATGCCGCCGAGGACCACGAGCACCGGGTCCGATTCGGCGCCGCCGGTGCGGCCCTGCCGGGCCCCTACCAGTCGCAGCGTCGTCTCGTCGAGGGTCTCGGGCAGCGCGTCCGGACCGGTCCCGGTCAGGGCCACCGCGATCGAGCGCACCGGCCGCGTGAACCGCGTGGTCACCTCACGTGCGCCGGCGATGAGCTGCTGGGCGGGCTGCCAGGTCACCTCGCGGGCCTGCACCGGGTCCTGCGGCCAGCCGTCGACAGTGATCGCACACCCGCCCGCGAGCGCTGCACGTTCGCCGAGCCGGGCCACCCGGGACCCGTCGTGCCATCCCGCGAAGCCGACGTCCGGGTCCAGGTCACCACCGGCGTGCACCGCGATCAGGGTCGTGCCTGCGGGCACCGGCACCTCCTGCTGCCCGCTGACCTCGACATCGGCGACGACGCCGGGGCCGGCGAGCGCGAGCACGCGCGCCGCCCCCGTGACGAGCACCCGAGGACGCCGCGTGGTATCCCCGTCGTACCTGGCGTCGAGACACTCCAGCACGACGACATCGCCGCCGCGGATCCCCTGCGAGAGGGCCGCGGCGCGGGCCTGGGTGACCTTGCCGGCCCGGGGGGCGTGGTCGCGTGAGGGGACCAGCCCGGCCCCGGTGCCCAGGCCGCCCACGAGCCCTTGGATAGCCGGTGCCGTGAGGCGGGATCCGGCATACGTCATGCCGGTCGTTGCGGCGGAGGTGCGTGGGACGTATGCGGTGGCCACCACCGTGGCGGACTCGGTGACGGCGGCGGGCAGTGACCTCTCGAGCAGAACCGGCAGGCGGGTGGAGAGGCGGGAGCGCACCGAGTCCAGGCTCGGAGCGGGGCGACGCTTGATCCGGCCGTCAGCGACAGAGGTGTGGACCGGTCGCGCGGCCGCGCCGGGTCCGGCCTCGAGGAACCCGATGACGACGGGACGACGCGGCAGGGCTGCCTCGCCCTGCGGAACCTCGATGCGCTCGCGCTGACCGTCCGGGCCGTTGTCGGCGACCAGTCCGTCGGTGAGGCTGCCGAACAGCGGGGGTGCGGCGCGGTCGGTGCGGAACGACGCGCGGGCCAGTCGGCTGTGCGGTTCACGGCCCTGCTCGAAGAGCAGGGTCGAGGCGGTGCCGAGAGCCGCGCTGACCGTGTCCACCTCGGGGACGAGGGTGCGACCCAGGTTGACCATCGTGGCCCGCGTGGTGCGGGTGGACTGGAGGGGCAGGGGTCGGCGTCCGGCCTCGACCCGGTAGTAGTTCAGCTGAGGCCCTGGCGGCTCTTCTTGGATCCCCGCGACGAGCAGGAGGCTATTGGCCGCCCGCACGACCTCGTGGCTGGGCAGCCGGGCCGTGCCGGCGCCGGAGCTCTGGGGTGCGCCGAACACCCCGAGCGGGAAGGCCTCGGTGCCGATCCGCGCCGGGCCGCTCGTGCCCTCGATGCCCTCGGTGAGCGGCGTCAGCCAGGATGCGGCGTTCTTCCACACCGCGCCCTCGCGGCGCTGGAGGGTGACTCTCATCGTCGGCCGCAGGTTGCGCAGGCCCATCGGCGCGAGCCCGAGCTGGGTGACCGCCCCGGCGAGACGAGGCTCGACCGGTGGCAGCGCCCGGCTGCCGACGCTGATCTCCCGGGTGGGGATGGAGGTGGTGATCGTCAGCTCGAACTCGGCGAACACACGGAACGGTCGGCTCGCGGAGCCGTCGGCACTTTCGGCAGCGGTCTGACCCTTGGGCGAGCTCGGCAGCGTCCCGCGGCCGGTGATCGCGGTGAGCGCCCTGGCCGAGGAGCCGCTGCCCTGCTCGAGGTACTTCGCGACGAAGGCCGGCCAGTCCAGCGTCTGTGCCGCCACCCGCTGGGAGCCGCCGAACCGGATCGGGACGGTCGCCGGACCGATCTCGAAGGTCACCTCGCCGGCGAACTCCGGTCCCCAGACGTGGATCTCGGCGCCGATCGTGATGCTGAAGCTGATCGTCGTCAGCCACAGGTCGAGATGGATGCCGGCACTGATCCGCGCATACGCCCGTACGTCGAAGGAGAAGGGGTCGAAGTACACGATGCCGTGCGCGCCGAAGCTGACCTTGGCCCAGACCCAGCCCAGGTCGAGGCTGGCCTCGATGTCGACGCCGGCCATGAGCGCCTCGGAGGTCAGGGCGAAGTACGAGCCGCCCTTGATGACGAGGACGTCGCTGACCCGCCACACCAGCCCGAGGCGGGGGACGTCCGGGTATCCCTCGACGCGGAAGCTCGGGTGGTAGCCGCCGAGGGTGAGGACGAACTGCCCGGCGAGCGGGCCCTTCCACCAGATGGCGAAGGCGAATCCGCCGGTGAGCCGGATCTCGGGACGCAGCAGCCACGAGTTGTCGGTGAGCTGGGCGCGGATCATGAACACGCCCTCGCTCATCGAGAACCGCACGAGGAGGGCGAGCTCGATCGAGACCAGCGCTACGCCCGGGCGCGGCAGCGCCATGCGGGCCAGTCCGAACAGGGTGATGTCCAGGCCGGAGCTGCCGAACGAGACCGCGAGCACCGCGATGCCGTCGATGAGACTGAACGACGTGAACGACACACCTCCGGCGAACCAGAAGTTGCCGACCTGGTGAGGGAAGTACTCCGCGAGCCTTCTCAGCTCGGTCATCGGCTCGGCGGGGGTCGCCGCCGGGTTGAGCGCGCGGATGAACGGGTAGGTGCCGAAGTCGGACAGGTCGTCGGGCACCCGCAGACCCCGGTTGATGCCGAGTCCGCCGGCGATGCCGGTGAGGAAGAACGCCGGAGGGCCGCCGATCGGCCCGTTGAACCCGCCGAAGATGAAGAACGACGCCTCGCTGCCGCCCTGGGCGTTGACGTGGTGGGTGAACCCGCCGAAGACGGACAGGCCGTAGGCGGCGAAGCGTCCCGTGAGCATGCCCAGATAGGAGGTGCTGCCGCCCTCCACGATCTTGAGCAGTCCCCCCGAGATGCTGACCCCGGACAGGTCGGCGCTGATCGCCAGACCCTTGAGGTCGACCGACCAGGACGAGATCGCCAGGACGTCGCCGCCGGTCCAGCTGAGTGCGAGCTCGTCGACGGCGGCCGTCAGACCGAACAGCTCGAGCTGCCCGGTGAACAGGAGGCTGATCCTGGTCACGCTGCCCTGGTTCTCGGCCGTGTCCAGCCCGATCCGCTCGACGTAGAGCGGTCCCACCTGACGTTGGATGAGGACCCACCACGGCCCGGGCGGGTCGCCGGCGCGCAGGGAGACACCGACCTTCTGGCCGGGGCCGGGGGCGCGCTGGATCGCGAGCGAGGGTGAGAAGGTCGGGCGAGCGGATCCACTCGAGGCGCCGACGTCGTTCATGATCCCGTTCGCGACCGGGTTGGACCCGCCACCGGCGCCGGGTGCCACGGACAGGCCGTCCAGGACGAGCTGCACGCCGGCACCGATGCCGACGGGACTGACATCGGCATAGACCCGCACCGAGATCGCGTCGAGGGATAGCGAGTCGAGGTCGAGCAACGGCGCACCGGAGGCCGAGAACCGGACTCCCAGGCCGGCGACGGTGACGGCCGGGACCACCGCCAGGTCCGCCGGTCCGGTGCCGCGCAGCAGGCGGATCGACAGACCTTCATCGACGTCGGGGGTGGCGATCCAGGACGACTCGGCCTCGAGCTCGACAGTGAGTGACCCCTCCACGATGGTGACCCGACGACGGCCCGAGCCGCTTCCGGCGAGGGTGAGGGTGATGCCGAGGTGTTCCTGGCCGCCCGCGCTCTGTGAGGTCAGCGCGATCTCGAGGACGTCGTCGATCGTCAGCGCGAGTGCATCGCCGACCGTCGCGCAGTTCCACGCCAGCTTCTTCAGGCGCGCCAGCAGGGCCGGCGGACTGAGCACGTCCGCGATCAGGGTCGGGTCGATGGTGCGACCGCTGGAGAACACCACGCCCTGGAGCTTGGCCGCGGCGTCGGCGGAGATCACGCTCTCGAGCTCGCGGGCCAGGATGCCGGAGGCGAGGTTGGCGGCGATGCCGAGCGCGCGTGTGGCGATCGTCGCCGCGTCCTCGCTGGGCACCCCGGCGGTGCGGGCGCGCAGCCGCGGCGCGGTGGCGTCGAGTGCCCACGCGAGCTCGACAGTGTCGGTGCCCGTCTCGCTCGTCGCGAGGCCGATCCTGACCTCGCGTGCCCGATCCGCGGGGAGCGCGCCGGCCGAGCCCGCGCGCAACGAGATAAGCGGATACAGGGTGACCGCGTCCAGGTCGATCTCGAGCGGTCCTGCGGTGACCTCGACGCTCAGACCTGCGGAGGACAGCCGGATCTGCTCGATCCGCATCCGGCCGATGTCGGCGAGCGGGATGTCGGCGCCCAGGGCCATGGTCCGCCCCGCCCCGTCGAGCAGCAGCCAGGCGGTGGGGTCGGCGGACGGCGCGGAACGGTATGCCAGCCGCGTGCCCGAGGAGGTGGTGTCCGCGGTGACGAGCGGGGAGCCGAGGGCGGTGGCGAGAGCGGTGAGCACCTGCTCGCCGAGGTCGGGCAGGCGGCTCAACAGCCACGGCCCGGGTGTGGCGGCGAACGCGGTGACGAGATCCCTGTCGACGGTGTGCTTGTTGCCGGTGATCCGCAGCAGGCCGAGGCCGGTCGCGAGGTCGTCGACGACGGTGGCGACCTTCTGGATCGTCGAGGCCGGTGTTCCGGTCCCTCGAGCGGCCAGAAGCGCGTCGAGGGCGACGAGGACCGCCGCCTCGGCCGCGACCTCGACGACCTCCCCCAGGCCAGGGCCGCCGGGATGGATGCGCACGGAGGCTGCGGGCGCCGGGCGCAGCAGGTCGAGAGAGAGCGGAATGCTGCCGGCGGTCCCTCCGGCGTCGCCGACGGAGGAATCGCCGACGGTCAGCCCGAGGCCGTATCCCCCGACCCGGGCGGAGGCGCCGACGCGCGGTGTCACCGTGCCGGAGACGTCGATCGTCACACCTCCGACGAGGTCGAGCTCGACGTCGGTGCCCTCGATGCTCTGCTCCAGCTCGACGGAGCAGGTGAGCTCGAGCCGGCCGTCGACGACCGCATACCCGATGGCCGCCTCGTCGCTGATGGGCCAGCCGCCGCCGGTGTGGTCCGGCGCGAGGGCCTCGCCCAGGGCATCGAGCACGTCGACGGCACCGGCGAGCGGCGAGCGGAGAGCGCGCAGGTGCGCGCCGGGGTCGCGGAGCAGACCGATCGGCAGACGCATTCGCCGGGGCTCCAGACCATGACCGCCCGCTCCGAGCGGGTCCGGGTCGGTCGGGGGCGGGTCGAGCAGGCCGAGGGCGTCCAGGGCGTTGTCGAGGACAGCTCGTGCTCCGGCCGGAAGAGCGGTCCGGAGTGCCTCGAGGACCGCGCGCAGCGCGAGCGGCGGCAGCGTGGTCGTGAGCAGCTCGAGGAAGGGCGCCGGGTCCGGTGCGGGATAGAGCGGAATGCGGCGGCTCTCGCCCGGAGTGCTGACGTCGAGGTCCACCCGCGGGCCGGCCGCGGTGAAGGTCGCGAGAAGGCGCACGGGGTCGTCAGCGGACCCGACGGTCAGCGCCGCCTGCGGCGCCGCAGACCCACCGACGGGCCAGCCGCCCGCGAGACTGAATGTCGCCGTCACCGGCGGCAGCTGGGATGAGACGCTTCGTGCCGACGCCTCGATCGCCCCGGTCACCAGGTCGATGTCGACGAAGCCCTCGCCGTCGCCCAGCCGCAGGGTCGTCGGGGTGGGTCCGATCGGGATGCCGAGGAGGGTCTGCAGCGCGGTCACGAGCCCGGCAGGCTCGGTCGTGATCGCCGTGCGCAGGAAGTCGCGGGTGTCGAACAGCAGCCGGTCCAGGCCGGTGGGGTCCAGGCCGCCGTCGCGCACCAGTCCCAGGGTCGTGAGCAGTGTCGTCATCGCGGTCGACTCAGCGCGCAGACGGGCGACGACCTCGGCGAGCACCAGACGGACTTCGGGCAGGGCCACGGTCGCCGCGTCGGGCAGTCCCGCACTCGGCGCGTCGGCGGTGAAGGCGTCACCGCGCACCACCCAGCGTTCGCGATAGGCCTGGTATGCGCGGGCCTCGTGCAGCACGAGCTCGCAGGTCGCATCCGCGCCGGTGAGCGGGAGGTGAAGCAGCACCTCCATCCAGCGGACCTCGATATCGCGGCGTGCAGCGCCGGGTCCGCCCACGAGCCAGCCGTCGGTGACACCGAACCGCAGGGCCACGGTGAGGAGCTGTTCCTCGCGCACCCGAGGGGCGTCCGCGTGGATGCCCACCAGGGACAGGTCTGCCGCCAGGCCGAGGGTGACCTGACCGACAGAACGGTCGAAGGCGGGCAGACTCAGGCCGACATGGACCTCCCGGGTCGTCGCCCGGGTGGGATCCGCACGTGTGTCGTCGGACTCCGAGTCGTCCGCGGGTTCGGTGGGGTCGGGGTCGGCGATAGTCTGGGCCGCCGTCGCCGCCTCGAGACGGTCGCTCACGGCCGCCTCGATGAGGGCGGTGAGCTGGGCGCGGACGGCCTGCTCCGTCAGCGCTCCGAAGACCGCATGGACCGGAAGACCGGAGCGGATCGGCTCGGCGTCGACGCCGGTGAGCTCAGAGGCGACTCCTTGCTCGCTCATCCGGTCCAACAGCGCCGTGGCTCGGTCGTACTCATTGCCGAAGAAGGCCAGCTGCTCATCTCCGACGCTCGTCCGGTCGCTGACCAGGGCCTCGAGGAAGGACAGGGCCTGCCCGCCCGGCCCGACAAAGGTCGTGGTGGGCAACGGGCCCCACGGCGTCCCGACGGTGACGACTGCACCGATGGTGGTCGCGAGCGACGGGCGGGAGGCGGCGCGCAGCGCGGCGGCGCCCGGTCCGCCGTCGGTGATGAGGGTCAGGGGGGTGGTCCGGTCGCGCAGCGCGATGGCGAGCGCGTCCGCCTGGCTCCCGATCCCGTCCTGTCCCGGTGGAGTCGCAGATCGCAGTGGGAGCAGGACGAACCATGCCCCGGTCCCGCCGTCCGGAACCGCACTCACGGCGCCGGCCGAGGTGGCCGTGGACGCGGCGCTCACGTCGATGCGCCGGGTGGGGTCCTGGGAGAGCCACCAGTCACGGTCCGTCGTGACGAAGACGTGTGTCTCCGGCAGTGTGCCCAGTCCGGTGAGGAGGGTGTCGTCGACGACGAGCATCGAACGGACCATGGCGTGCCCGTATCCCGGCAGGACGGTCCCGCTCACTCCAGAGGGGAGATCGGGCACGGCCACGGCGTCCTGACCGTCAGCGCTCGTGTCGTCCGTGGCGGGGCGCGGTGCGCCGACGAGCCCGTCGGTGCCCTCGGTCCGGGTGCGCAAGGCATCGAGGCCGGCGGCCAGACCCGGCCGTGCGGTGAGCAGATCGGTGAGCTCCGGCAGATCTGCGGCGACTTCCCACAGCGCCGCCACGAGGGCGTCCCCGTCGGGGTTGGGACCGGGGAGGAATCCGCTCGCTCGCTGCCAGGCGGCCGGACGCGGGCACGGAGGCTCACTCCACACGCTCAGGCCGGGCAGCTGGGGATGTCCGCCGATCGGGACGCGATAGGGCGCACCGCGCCGACCGAGCCCGAACGGAGCGGGCGTGGCACCGACGGAGAAGACGGTCGAGATGGCGCTGAGCGCGACGTGCAGGACCTCGCAGTCGAGGACCAGCGCGGTGAGCCAGGCCTCCACGGCGGCGCCGGGGTCGACGAGGAGCGCGGCGAGTGACAGGTGCGGTCCGCTGCCGTGCCAGCCGAGGAGCCGGACGAAGGGATGCAGGGCGGCGAGCTCGGGGACCAGGAGAAGCCGCCCAATGGCGAGCTCGACGTCATCCCAGTCGATCTCGTCCTGGAAGGTCAGGGTGCCGTCCGATCCGATGGTCGGCAGGGGCAGCGGGACGGGGGAGTCCGCGGCTTGCGTCGTCCACCCGACCGCGAGGTCGGCGCTCGGTGTGATGCTCAGTCCGCTGGCCGGGCTCCAGTCGGCGGTGACGCCGCATGTGCTCATGCTCAGGTGAGCGAGCCCGAGGTCGAGGTCGAGGGGAGTGGCGTCGGTGCGGGCGAGACGCAGCGCGGCACGCACGCCGGTGAGGAACGACGCACGCCCGGCGGCGAGGTCGACCCGGATGAGGTCTGCGCCGACCTCTCCGGTGAGGGTGAGGTCGCCCAGCGCGGTGTCCTCGGCCGCATGGCTCAGCCGAGCACGGAGCGCGCACGTCAGCTCAGACCCCGAACGCGTCAGCGCGAGGGAGACCGACCGGTCCTCGGTCAGCGGCAGCTCCCACGGGGACTCGGCGGTGCCGTCTCCGGCGACCGGCGGTGCAGTCGTTCCGCGCGCCAGCCGCCCGAGGTCGCTGAGCACCTCTCGCACGGCGTCGGGCTCGGCGAGCAACGCCTCCCAGTACTCGGCGACGGCGCCGAGCGGGTCGGCGAGAAGTCGGGTGACCGCCACGGGCTCGACGCCGGTCGGGGGGATGAGACCGAGGGCGGAGCCGAGGAGCTCACCTGCGAGGCCGAGCTCATCGAGCACACCGGTGAGGACGTCGGCAACGACCGAGTCGGCCGCAGCCAGGGCGGCCTGCGGGCTGGACAGGTCGAGCAGCGCATGGTGCGAGGCCTTGCTGGTGCCCACATCGAGATCGACATCGAGCAGATGGATGCGGGGAACCGGTCGCCGACTCTCATCGAGCGCCAGGCCGAGCCGCACCGAGCCGATCCGCACCGGCCCTGAGGCCAGGAGCTTGGGGCTGGTGCCGGTCTGCGGGCCGAACGCGGCGACGACCTCGAGGTCTGGCAGCGCGGTGACGGTGCCCGTGGCCGTGTCGGCGCGCAGGATGTCCGCGCGCATCTCGATGCCGGCACCCAGGGGGCTGTCGGTCGTCTGCAGGTCCAGGCGCACCCAGGGCGTCAGAGCGGGCCACCCGCCACTGGCCCCCGCGACTACCCGTAGCCCGAGCACCAGCCGGGCCGGACCGATGGTGAACGAGACGGCGTCCTGCTCCGGCAGCGGTGTGCCGCCCACGAGGTCGGCGAGCTGGCCGAGCCAGGCGTCCCGTGCGTCGTCGTCACCCAGGACATCGCGGACCCAGTCGGTGAGGGCCCCGATCCCGCCCTCCGGCAGGTCGTTCAGGGGCAGCGGCGGCAGGCCTGGCAGATCTCGCAGGCCGAGCAGACCCGCCAGATCCCGGGCTATGCGCAGCGCCGGGTCGGTGACGTCGAGGGATGCCAGCTGGGCCCGGAGCAGTCCGGTGGCGAACGCGAGGAGGTCCGCGCCGATCTCGTCCGCGTCACCGAGATCGTCGATGGAGAGCGTCTGGGTCGACGGTGTCGTGGCACCCGGCAGCTGCAGGTCGCGCAGTCGCAGCCGCAGCCCCGGTGCGCTGACGCCGTCCGTGGGGATCGCGAGGTCTGCGCTGAGGCCGCGCAGAAAAGGTTCGGCCGCCTCGGGGGCGTCATCGGTGAACGTCGCGTCCACCCCGATCTCCACCCGTCCGTCCGGGGTGCCGACGAGCAACCACGGCGGGCTACCGTCGGGGCGCGCCGGCAGGGTGGCCGTCCCGCGCGCCACCTGGAACATCGGGACGTGCACCCGCACGGACGCTCGGGGAGCGCTCTGCCCCATCGCATAGGCGACCCCCACCCCGAGGTGAACGGCTCCGTCCACGGGGCTGAGCACCGCATACACCGTGACATCGGGATCGGTCTCGCGGAACAGCGGCAGCCAGGTGACCTCGCCGTCGCTGTGCGCATCGGGCTCGCCGAGGACCTCGTCGACGAACTCCTCCAGAGCCTCGCGTTGATCGTCATTGGACAGGATGGTCTTCAACCCGGTCGCGTTGCCGGTGCCGCCCACCGGGTCGGTGAACCAGTCCGGGTTGGGGGCGCCGTTCGGGTCGTTGGGATCGGCGCCCTTCAGGGTCAGACCCAGGGCCCTGGTCAAGGCGGCGAAGGAGCCCAGGTCGGCGTCGGCGATCGTCATCGGGAGATCCGTCCGCCCAGAGCCGACATCGGCTGGACGATCAGGACACCGCTCCCCGAGGCGATGCCGCCCGGGACCAGTCGCCGGCCCCTGGAGTCGGTGTCGAGCAGCTCGCACAGACGTCGGGACGTCTCGACCAGTGACTCCCAGGCGAAGGCGGTGAGCGCCTCACCCCATCGTGCGACGATGACCTCGGGGC
>DUPF01000220.1 GCA_012838445.1 Intrasporangiaceae bacterium
GC
This sequence comes from Intrasporangiaceae bacterium, assembly GCA_012838445.1. GTDB lineage: Bacteria > Actinomycetota > Actinomycetes > Actinomycetales > Dermatophilaceae > F2B08. The sequence continues at coordinate 3 of DUPF01000220.1, forward strand.
GAGCAGCTCCCGGGCCTGGGCGGCGAGCTTGTGCTCGGTGAGCACCTCGTAGCGGGTGGCCACGACCTGCGAGATGGACATGAAGTCGCGGTTGCCGCCGGTGAACTGATAGCCGACCAGGGCCCACACCAAGCCGAAGAAGGCGCCGAAGACCATGGTCAGCAGCACCCGGACGGTGGCGAAACCGTCCTGGGCGAACATCGCGAAGATCAGCCCGACGAAGGCGCCGAGCCAGGCTCCGGAGATCGCGCCACCGAAGGCGACCTTGGACCTGGTGAGCCGTCCGGTCACCCGCTCCAACTGTTTGAGGTCGGTACCGACGATGAGGACGTTCTCGACCGGGAACTGCTGGTCCGAGAGGTAGTCGACCGCCCGTTGCGCCTCGTCGTAGGTGTCGTAGACGCCGAGCGACATCGGATACTCGAGCGTCAGGCGGCTCTGGGGAACCCGTCCGGGAGGGGTGGTCATGCTCATGGCGCCATGATCTCAGAGTTCGCTGAACGTTCCCTGAATGCCGAAGCGTCCCCCGGCTGTGACCGGCGGGACGCTTCGACTCGGCACCGCGAGCGGCGATCAGCCCTTGAGTTTGTAGTCCTCGAGGAGGCGGCGGCCGATGATCATCTTCTGGATCTCGGCGGTGCCCTCGCCGATGAGCAGCATCGGCGCCTCGCGGTAGAGCCGCTCGATCTCGTACTCCTTGGAGTATCCGTATCCGCCGTGGATCCGGAAGGACTGCTCGACGACGTTGGCGCAGTTCTCGGCGGCGAGGTACTTGGCCATGCCGGCCTCGAGGTCGTTGCGCTGGCCGGAGTCCTTGAGGCGGGCCGCCTTGACCATCATCTGGTGGCTGGCCTCGACCCGGGTGGCCATGTCGGCGAGCCGGAACAGGATGCCCTGGTGGTCGGCGATCTTCTTGCCGAAGGTCTCCCGCTGCTGGGCGTAGGAGATGCCCAGCTCGAAGGCCCGGCGCGCCAGGCCGCACGCGCGGGCGGCGACGTTGACCCGGCCCACCTCGACGCCGTCCATCATCTGGTAGAAGCCCTTGCCCGGCTCGCCACCGAGGATCTGGGCGCTCGTCGTGCGGTGCCCCTCGAAGACGAGTTCGGTGGTGTCGACCCCCTTGTACCCCATCTTCTCGATCTTGCCCGGCACGGTGACGCCCTGCGCGGTCTCCCCGAAGCCGGCCTCCTTGTCGATGAGGAAGGTCGTCATGTTCTTGTAGACGCTCTTCTCCCCCAGGTCCGTCTTGACCAGCACCGCAACGAGATTCGCCGATCCGCCGTTGGTCAGCCACATCTTCTGGCCGTCGATGACCCAGTCGTCCGAGTCGCCCTGCCGGACCGCCTTGGTCCGAATGGCGGACACATCGGAGCCGAGGGCCGGCTCACTCATCGAGAATGCGCCACGGATCTCCCCGGTCGCCATCTTCGGCAGGTAGCGCTGCTTCTGCTCCTCGGTCCCGTGCTGGAGGATCATGTAGGCGACGATGAAGTGGGTGTTGATGATGCCGGACACCGACATCCAGCCACGCGCGATCTCCTCGACGCACAGCGCATACGTCAGCAGCGACTCCCCCAGCCCGCCGTACTCCTCGGGGATCATCAATCCGAAGATCCCCATCTCCTTCATCCCCTCGACGATGTCCGTCGGGTACTCGTCCTTGTGCTCCAGTTCGGTCGCAACCGGCAGGATCTGCTCGTCGACGAACTCGCGGACGAGTTTGATCAGCTCGGTCTGCTCCTCGGTGAGGCCGTCGGTGGTCTGGAGTCGGGACATGCGTCGATCGCCGCCTTTTTGAGTGTGTTTGGGGTTTTCCTCCTGCTGAGTATGCCGCGCTCGCCTCCCGCAGAACACCTCCGGACAGCGTGAAACCCCTCACCCAATAACCGTTGGCCAGCCGGCCAGCCTGTCACGACAATGGATCGCATCCACGTTGTCGATCGGAAGGAGAACGCCATGATCCCGACCATCGCGCTGCTGCGCAACGACCGTCCGCGCACCACCCCAGACCTTCCGATGGAGACGACTCACTGTGAGCACCCCGAACACCTCGAACGTCTATGCGTTCGACTCGCTCCCCGACGCCCCTCCTGAGGGCGAGCGCTGGTCCACCTGGGACAGCGCCCAACACGGACCGAAGCCCCGACCCGAGTGGGTCATCACCGCCCTCGGCGCCGTCGACGCCGACCTCGGTGTCCTCAAGACCGGCAAGGAGGCCGAGGTCCACCTCGTGCGCCGGTGGATCCCCGACGGCACCGACGACCCTGCGGTCCAGGTCCTCATGGCCGCCAAACGGTTCCGCACCGCCGAACACCGGATGTTCCACCGCGACGCCGGATACCTCGAAGGACGCCGGGTCCGCAAGAGCCGCGAGATGCGGGCGATGGCCCGGCGCACCACATTCGGCAAGCACCTGGTCTCCGCCCAGTGGGCCGGTGCGGAGTTCGGCGCCCTGTCCGCACTGCATACCCTCGGCCTGCCCGTCCCCTACCCCGTTCAACTCGACGGCCAGGAGATGGTCATGGAGTTCATCGGCAGCCCGGACGGGGTGGCCGCACCCCGGCTCGCAGCCGCCCGGCCCGGCCCGGTCCTGCTGCGCGACCTGTTCGACCAGCTGTATGCGACGCTCACCCGCCTCGCCGAACACGGATGGGCCCACGGGGACCTGAGCGCATACAACATCCTCCTCGACGGTGACCGGCTCGTCCTGATCGACTGGCCCCAGATCGTCGACATCATCGGCAACCCACAGGGATTCGCGTTCCTGCACCGTGACTGCGTCACCATCTGCGGGTGGTTCGTCCGGCACGGACTCGCTGTGGATGCCGAGGTGCTGTTCGCCGACCTCGTCGCGGCAGCCACCTCCTCCTGACGACGACACCGGCCCCGGTCCCGAGGTGCCACCGATCGCCGACCGGCCGCGAGTAGAGTCGGCCCATCGACACCGACATGACTCAACTCATCCTCGCGCTCGTCGCCGCCTTCGGGCTCGGGCTCGTCGCGGAGCGGCTGCGGCTGCCGCCGCTGCTCGGATTCCTCGCCGCGGGGTTCGTCCTCAAGGCCGCTGGCATGGCCGAACCCGTCGGCATAGACCTGGTCTCCGACGTCGGAGTCGTCCTGCTCCTGTTCGGCATCGGCCTCAAACTCGACCCCAAGACACTGCTGCGGCGCGAGATCTGGATCACCACCGGCATCCATCTCGTCGTCACCGTCGCGATTGTCGTCGGCGTCCTGACCGCGGTCGCCGCCCTCGGGCTCGGGATCCTCAGCGACGAGGATGTGCGCACGTATGCACTGCTCGGGTTCGCGGTCTCCTTCTCCAGCACCGTGCTCGCGGTGAAGATGCTCGAGGCCCGCAGTCAGACCGCCTCTGTTCGGCCGGATGACGATCGGCATCCTCGTCGTCCAGGATGTCGTCGCCGTCATCTTCATCACGCTCACCCATGACGAGCCGCCGTCGTGGTGGGCGATCGGACTCGTCCTGCTCGTGCCGTTCGCGTGGGTGATCTACCGGCTCATGGACCGGATCAACCACGGTGAGCTGCTCATGATCTTCGGCGTCGTCTGCGCCCTCGCGCCGGGGTACGCGCTCTTCGAGACGGTCGGCCTGGACGGGGACCTGGGCGCCATCATCATCGGGATCATCGTCGGCCAGCACGCCAAGGCCAACGAACTGTCCCAGGGGCTGCTCTCGATCAAGGACCTGCTCCTCGTAGGGTTCTTCATCAGCATCGGCTATACGACGACCGGCATCCCGTCCCTGGGGCACATCGGCATCGCGATCTTCCTCGTCCTGCTCGCCCCGCTCCAGGGGCTCGGCTACGCGCTGCTGCTCCGGCAGCAGGGGATGCGGACCCGCACCGCGTCGCTGGCCGGGCTCGCCCTGGCCAACCACTCCGAGTTCGGGCTCATCGTCACCGCGATCGGCGTCGAGGCCGGCCTGCTCGACGACGAGTGGCTGCTCGTGATGTCCATCGCGGTCGCGACGAGTTTCCTCGTCTCGACACTCGTCAACGAATACACCTTCGAGATCTCCGGCTGGCTTGCCGATCGGATCCCCAGCCTGCCGGTCGAGCGACTCGTCAAGGACGACCGACCCATCGACATCGGGCATGCGGACGTCATCATCCTCGGCCTCGGCCGGGTCGGCAAGGGTGCCTACCGGCGGTTCCGCGACGTCTACCACCTGCGACCTATCGGGGTCGAGATCGACCCGCGACGGGTGGCCGCGTTGAAGGCCAAGGGCGTCGACGTCATCGAGGGGGATGCGACCGACCCGATGTTCTGGGAGCGCTGCAAGGAGCATCCCGAGATCCGCGCCGCCGTCCTCGCCATGCCGTTCCACGGCGCCAATGTCAGCGCCCTGAAGCAGTTGCACGCCCGCGGCTTCGCGGGGACCACGACCGCGATCGCGCGGTGGGACGACGAGTTGGACGACCTGTCCGCCGCCGGCGCGGACACGAGCATCCAGATCTACGACGGTGCCGGACTGGAACTCGCGGACGAGGCGGCGGCGACGGCCGGGATCAGCGTGCCGTCACCGAGTTCGCCGTCACCGAGCGCGCCGGCACCGCAGGACACTCCGGAGGAGAACCCACCGGAGCAGCCGCGCGGTCAGTTGTAGACCGTCACCTTCGTGCCGACGGTCATGAAGCCGTTGGCCCAGATGCTGTCCATCGCCGCGTTGCTCACCCGGGCGCAGCCGTGCGAGGCGGGGAACGGCGGGATACTCGAGGAGCCGTGCACCGCATACCCCCGGTCGTAGTAGGCCGGCCGGTAGAGCTTGCCCAGGTCGCTGGTCTCCAGCGCATCGACCATCCGGTACACCGACCAACTGCCGCGCGGGGTGCGGGCGGTCTTCTCGGTGCCGCGGGAGACGTAGCGTTCCCCGTTGCCGGTGCTCGTGTTGAGGATCCGCACGACCTTGCCATCGCGGACGATGAGGAGCAGTTGCCGGTCGAGGGCGATCTCGACGCCGGTGCCGCCGGCCTTGGAGCTGGGCCGCGTGCCGGCGTTGAGGGCCGCCATCGTCTTCGGTCCGACGACACCGTCGCGGGAGAGGCCGGCCGCCTTCTGCAGGGCGAACACCGCCTGCTGGGTGAGGCCACCGAAGTGCCCGTCCGGCGTGCCGAGCCAGTATCCGAGGTCGCTGAGCCGCTGCTGGAGTTGAAGGACCTTGTCACCGCGGTCGCCGTACTGCAGCGTCGTCCGCGGTTTGGGGCTCTGCGTCGGCGACTGGGTCGGGGTCGGCGACTGGGTCGGTGTGGCTGTGGGGCTGGGCTGCTGGGTCGGGCTCGTGGTCGGCGTCGTCGGCGGTTGCGTCGGACTCGCAGTCCGACTCGGGGTCGGGCTCGCGGTCCGGGTGGGTGTCGGCCGGTCCGTGCTGGGGCTGTCCGTCGGGGTGGGCGCCTGGGTCGTGGTCGGGGTGCTCGGGTCCCCGGAGCCGAGCAGATCCCCGATCCGCTCACCGCAGCCGGCCAACGGGATGGCCAGCGCAGCCGTCAACGCGAGCGCACCCCAGCGGCGCGCGTGTCGGTGTCGTGGTGTCATCGTGCCTCTCCCCCGCTTCGTCCGGGACGCCCGGTCGACGCCCTCCACTGATCCAGACGCACGAGCCGGGCCGCAGGTTGCAAGTCTGTCCCACCGGCTGCAACGCAGCGCAGCCGACCCGCCGCCCGTGATGGTTTCGTGACGGTGGGTCGGCTGCGGCTCGCGTGCTCGGGGCGTCCGAGGCGATCAGCTGCGGGCGACGATCGCCTCGTGCGTGGCGAGGACCCGGCGGGCGATGTCGACGTGGAGGTTCTCGATCATCTTGCCGTTGTAGGTCACCACACCCGTCCCGGCACCGGCCTCAAAGGCCTCGATGATGCCGCGGGCCTCCTCGACGGCGGCCTCGTCCGGGGCGAAGATCGTGTTGCACGGCTCGACCTGGCCGGGGTGGATCAGGGTCTTGCCGTCGAAGCCCATGTCCCGCCCCTGGATGCACTCGGCCTCGAACCCCTCGAGATCCTTGACGTTGTTGTAGACCCCGTCGAGGATCGCGATCCCGGAGCGGCGGGCGGCGAGCAGCGACCACGACAGGGCGGTCAGCAGCGGTCCCCGGCCGGGGACGTGGTGGGCCTGCAACTCCTTGACGAGGTCGTTGGTGCCCATGACGAGCACGGCGAGCCGATCGGAGGCCTTGGCGATCTTGCGGACGTTGAAGATCGCTTCGGGGGTCTCGATCATTGCCCACAACCGGGTCTTGGCCGGGGCGCCGAAGCGGACGAGCGCCTTCTCGAGGTTCTTGACCTCCTTGGCGGAGTTGACCTTCGGGACGACGATCCCGTCCGGGCCGGCGGCGCAGGCGGCCTCGAGGTCGGCCTCGTGCCACTGGGTGCCGACGCCGTTGACCCGGATCGTCACCTCCCGGTGGCCGTACTCACCGGACGATGCGGCGGCGCAGGCGGCCGCCCGGGCGGCCTCCTTGTCCCCGGGGCCGACCGCGTCCTCGAGGTCGAGGATGAGCGCGTCGACGGGCAGGGTCTTGGCCTTCTCCAGGGCCCGCTCGTTCGAGCTGGGCATATAGAGGACGGACCGTCGGGGGGTGTATGCGGTGCTCGCCTCGGGCGGGTTCGCTTCGGTCATCGCTGGGCCTCCTGCTCGGTGTCGTCCCTGTAGAGCTCGGCGAGTTCGGGGTCGTTGGCGGAGAGCCGGTCGGCGAGTTCGAGGATGACGAGGCACTGTTTCAGGCTCGCGTCGTCCTCCATCTTCCCGTCGAGCATGACCGCACCGGTGCCGTCACCCATGGCCTCCTTGACGCGGCGGGCGTGGGCGACGTCGGCGGCGGAGGGGCTGAAGACGCGCTTGGCGATGTCGATCTGGACCGGGTGCAGTGACCAGGTGCCGACGCAGCCGAGGAGGAAGGCGTTGCGGAACTGGTCCTCGCAGGCGACGACGTCCTTGATGTCGCCGAAGGGTCCGTAGTACGGGAAGATCCCGTGCATCGCGCACGCGTCGACCATCCGGGCGATCGTGTAGTGCCACAGGTCCTGCTGGTAGGTGGCCCGCTCGGCGGTGATGTCGTTCGTGCCGTCCGCGAGGCGCGGCGGGTCCTGCCGCACGAGGTATCCGGGGTGCCCGCCACCGACGCGGGTGGTCTTCATCCGCCGGTCGGCGGCCAGGTCCGCCGGGCCGAGCGAGATGCCCTGCATCCGGGGGCTCGCCCCGCAGATCTCCTCGACGTTGGCCATCCCGCGAGCGGTCTCGAGGATCGCGTGGACGAGGATCGGCCGGGTCAGACCCGCGCGGGCCTCGAGCTGGGCGAGGATCCGGTCGACGTAGTGGATGTCCTCCGGGCCCTGGACCTTGGGCACCATGATGACGTCGAGCTTGTCGCCGATCTCGGTGACGAGGGTGATGAGGTCGTCGAGCACCCACGGGCTGTCGAGGGCGTTGATCCGGGTCCACAACTGGGTGTGCTCGCCGAAGTCGGTGGCCTTGGCGATGTCGACCAGGCCCTGCCGGGCGGCCTCCTTGTTGTCCGCCTTGACCGCGTCCTCGAGGTTGCCGAGGAGGACATCGACGGTGCCGACCATGTCGGGCACCTTGGCGGCCATTTTGGGGTTGCTCGGGTCGAAGAAGTGGATCATCCGGCTCGGTCGGGCCGGAACCTCCCGGATCGGTGCGGGGGCACCGACGGCGAGGGGGGTGAAGAAGTCCTTGGCGCTGCGCATGTACTCACCTGTGTCGTGGGGTGTGGTCGTGGGCGTTGTGGCGTGGGTGTGCGAAGACACGTCGTGGGCGACGCTAGCAGCCATCGGTTGAGCACTGTTATGAGACAGTTCACGTGTGACGAACGTGCCCGCCGGGAATCGGCCGGAGCAGCCAACTGCGGCGTCGCCGACGAGCGACGCCGAGACACTGCCCGCACCGACCGTCGCGGTCACGCCGCTGTTGGCCGAGGCCGCTGCGAAGTCGGACATCTCGTGGATCGAGATCCCCGGGGACCGGGCGTTCGCGATCTGGCACACCTGGGCCCAGGACCGCTTCTATGTCGTGTCCGGTCAGGGTGAGCAGTTGCTGCCGCCGTTGCCGGAGGTGGTCCACGTCATCCTCCGCTCCAAGGACACCGGCGGTGCCCTGCTCACCGTGGCGGCGACCGCACACCTGCTCGAGCCCGGGTCCCCGTCGTGGGACGAGGCAGTCGCCGTGCTCGGACCGAAGCGGCTCAACACGACCGACGACTACGCGACACGGTGGGCGGACGCCGGGTCGGTGTATGCGCTGCACCCGTACGGGGCGCCGCTCGCTGCGCCGGGGTCGCACGGGCAGGACTCCGGGCGGGCCCCGATCACTCCTGCCGCGGCGAGCACCGTCGGCTGGCGGCCGTGGCACGCAGGTCGTTCCTGACCGCCGATCTGCGCACCCCTCGATAGGCTGACGCGGTGAGCACTCAGTCCCGTGTCTTCGTCGGTCGTCTGGCCGGACTCAGTGTCTTCGACCCCCTCGGCGACCAGGTCGGCAAGGTCCGCGACGTCGTCATCACGCCCTCCGGACGTCATCCGCGCGCGATCGGACTCGTCGTCGAGGTCCCGGGGCGGCGTCGGGTGTTCCTGCCGATGACCCGGGTGACCTCCGTCGACGGTGGGCAGGTCATCACGACCGGGCTGGTCAACATGCGCCGCTTCGAGCAGCGCGCGACCGAGACCCTCGTCGTCGCCGAGGTGTTCGAGCGGCGGGTCACCGCCAAGACCGCCGACGGCGTCATCGACGTCACCGTCGAGGACATCGGCATCGAGAAGCAGCAGAACCGGGACTGGGTCGTGGCCCGGGTGTTCTGCCGGGTCGGCAAGCCGGCGACCTCGACGTTGTCGCGCCTGACGAGGCGCAAGGGTGAGACCTTCGTCGCCGACATCACCGACATCACCGGGCTGCTCAACAGCAGCGGCGAGCAGAGCGTGGAGCGCTTCCTCGCGACCTACGCGGATCTGAAGATCCCCGACCTCGCCGAGGTCATCCAGGATCTGCCGCCGACCCGGCGCGCCCAGGTGGCGGCGGCCCTCAACGACAGCAAACTCGCCGACGTCCTCGAGGAGTTGCCCGAGGACGACCAGGTCGAGATCCTCGCCGGACTCGAGGCCACCCGGGCCGCCGACGTCCTCGAGGCGATGGAGCCCGACGACGCGGCCGACCTGCTCAACGAGCTCGACCCGCACCAGGCCGAGCAGCTCATGGCGTTGATGGAGCCCGAGGACGCCGCGCAGATGCGCCGGTTGCGGGCCTACGACGACGAGTCCGCCGGTGGTCTGATGACGACCGAGGCGCTCATCCTCGGCCCCGAGGCGAGCATCGCCGAGGCACTGGCCATGGTCCGCAAGGAGGAGATCTCCCCGGCGATGGCCGCGGCGGTCTACATCTGCCGACCGCCGCTGGAGACCCCGACCGGGAAGTACCTCGGTCTGGTCCACATCCAGCGGCTGCTGCGCGAGCCGCCGCACCAGCCGGTCGGCGGCATCCTCGACAAGGATGTCCAACCGCTGTCCCCGGAGGACCCCTTGGGGCTGGTCACCCGGGTGATGGCCACATACAACAATGTCTCCCTGCCGGTGTGCGACCCGGACGGCCGGCTCCTCGGCGTCGTCACCGTCGATGACGTGCTCGACCACATCCTCCCCGAGGACTGGCGCGAGGACCGGCACGACGTGACCGAGGACCTGCCCATCATCACCGGGGTGAGCAATGGCTGACCGCTCCCGGCTGGACCAGCCCCGCGAGGCCAGCTCGTTCGGGTGGCTGCGCCGACCTCGGGGGATGTCGAACGAGGCGTTCGGCGTCATCGCCGAGAAGTTCGCCCGCTTCATGGGCACCGTGCAGTTCCTCATCGGGATGACGGTGTTCGTCACCATCTGGCTCGTGTGGAACACCTACGGGCCGTTGGAGTGGCAGTTCGACCCCCGTGAACTCAACTACACCCTCCTCACCCTCATCCTCTCGCTCCAGGCCTCATATGCCGCCCCGCTGATCCTCCTCGCCCAGAACCGGCAGGACGACCGGGACCGGGTCGCCTTCGAGCAGGACCGGATCCAGGCCGAACGCAACCTCGCCGACACCGAGTTCCTCACCCGTGAGGTCGCTGCCCTGCGGCTCGCGCTGCGGGACACCGCCACCCGTGACTTCGTCCGTTCCGAACTGCGCTCCATCCTCGACGAGATGGAGGAGCGCGGCCTGCAGGTCACTGCGGCCGCCCCCGCCGACGCCCCGGAGGGTGGTCCCCCGGGCACGGCTTAGCATGGGGGAATGCCGAAGGTCACTCACGATGCCCTCATGGCCGCGCTCAGCACGGTCGATGATCCAGAGATCCGCAAGCCGATCACCGAGCTCGGGATGGTCGACTCCGTCACCGTCGACGACGACGGCCGGGTCGCGCTGACGATCCTGCTCACCGTCGCGGCCTGTCCGCTCAAGGACACCCTGACCAAGGACTCGACCGCCGCGCTGCTCAAGGTTCCCGGCGTCACCGCCGTCGACGTCACCCTCGGGGTGATGACCGACGAGCAGCGCTCGGCGCTGCGCCAGCAGTTGCGTGGTGGCGCGCCGGAGAAGGAGATCCCGTTCGCCAAACCCGGTTCGCTGACCCGGGTGTATGCGGTCGCCTCCGGCAAGGGTGGTGTCGGCAAGTCCTCCGTGACCGCGAACCTCGCTGCCGCCATGGCCGACTCCGGTCTGCGCGTGGGTGTGGTCGACGCCGACATCTACGGCTTCTCGATCCCGCGGATGCTCGGCGTGGAGCACCGGCCCACGCAGGTCGACGACATGATCATGCCGCCGCTGGCGCACGACGTGAAGGTCATCTCGATCGGCATGTTCGTCCCCGGCAACCAGCCGGTCGTGTGGCGTGGCCCGATGTTGCACCGGGCGCTGCAGCAGTTCCTCGCCGACGTGTTCTGGGGTGACCTCGACGTCCTCCTCCTCGACCTGCCGCCGGGCACCGGTGACGTCGCGATCTCGATCGCCCAGCTCATCCCGACGGCGGAGATCCTCGTCGTGACGACCCCGCAGCAGGCTGCTGCCGAGGTCGCCGAGCGGGCCGGCTCGATCGCGCTGCAGACCCATCAGCGCATCGTCGGTGTCGTGGAGAACATGTCGTGGCTGGAGCTGCCGGACGGCACCCGCCAGGAACTGTTCGGCAGCGGCGGCGGCCAGCAGGTGGCTGAGTCGTTGACCCGGTCCATCGGTGCCGAGGTGCCGCTGCTCGGGCAGATCCCGCTCGACGTCACGCTGCGGGAGGGCTCGGACACCGGCACGCCCGTCGTCCTCGGCCACCCCACCTCCCCCGCTGCGGTGGCGCTGCGCGGCATCGCCAAGGGTCTGTCCACCCGCGCTCGTGGCCTGGCCGGCCGCAGCCTCGGGCTGACCCCCGCCGGCCGCTGACGCACGGCGGTCCCCCGCCAACAACGTGGTGCCGTCCGCGTCACCTACCACGCGAACGACACCACCATCCCGTCCGCGCTCAGCAACGTGGTGCCGTCCGCGTCACCTAGCACGCGAACGACACCACCGTCCCCGCGGCGCGCAACAACGTGGTGCCATCCGCGTGGCTCGTCATGATCCACAGTGCGGCAGCACCATCGGCGTGTCCTCCACAGCCATCGATGTGGGGGTAGCCGAGGCTGGCTACCCCCACCGAGGCTGCCTGGATGGAAGCACCCCGGAACCGACTCCCACGGCAGGAACGCAACGTACGGGCCCGCCCCATCGCGCAGCTCTATGACGGCATCGCTCATCGGCGTGAACTCGCCACCGTCGGTATCAGCCGCGAGGACATCCGAGGCGAGGTCGAGGCGGGCAGGTGGCGCACACTCGGCAAGCACACTGTCGTCGTGATCCCGTCCGCCTGGTCGCGACGAGCCGCGTGGTTCCACGCAATGTGGGAGTCCGGTTCCGGCGCGGTGCTGGACGGGGTGGCGGCGTTGCAGGCCGGTGGTCTGGAGGGGTTCGAGCACGATGTCATCGATATCGCCCAGCCGGCGAACAACCGACGGCACACGGTGGATCGGGTCAAGGTCCACCGCTACCGCTCGATGCCGCCCGTTGTCGGAGGCGGGATTCCTCGGGTCCGCCCGGATTTCGCAGCACTCCACGCCGCGCAACGTGCGGCGACCGATCGGATGGCGGCGTTCCTGCTCGTCCTGGTCGTCGGTCAGCGACTGGTGCTGCCGGGACACCTCCTCGCCACCTTCGACTCACTCACCCGATGTGCCCGCCGACGCTATCTCGCGGGGGTCATCGCGGACATCTGTGATGGCGTCCGTTCCCTCGGTGAGCTCGACTTCGCGCGGCTGTGTCGCCGCTACGGGCTGCCGCCGCCGAGTCGGCAAGTCATGCGGCAGTTACCCGGGGGCCGGGTCTATCTCGATGTCTACTGGGACCACTGTGATCTCGTCGTCGAGATCGACGGCGGCCATCACGCCCAGGCGTTGCATCCAGTCATGGACGCGCTGCGTCAGAACGAGATCGTGCTGACCCGCAACACTGTGCTGCGCATCCCGCTTCTCGGGCTGCGACTCGACGAGGCGACGTTCATGGGGCAGGTGGCTCGGGCGCTCGCGACCGTCCCGAGTCGACGCGGCTGATCACCACGCGAACGACACCACCATCCCGGCCACGCCGAACAACGTGGTGCCGCCCGCGTCACCTAGCACGCGAACGACACCACCATCCCCGCCGCGCCCAACAACGTGGTGCCGTCCGCGTCAGCGCGCGTCACATCGCTCGAGCGAGGGAGCGGCGCAGCAGCCACGCGCCGAGGGCCAACGCCACAGCCGCCATCGCGGCGAGCACGCCGAGCTGCGGAAGGACGTCGAGCACCCCACCGCCGTGGCGCTGGATCTCGGCCATCGCGTCATAGCCCCACGCATGCGGAGTGAGGTGTGCGAGTTTGCGCATCGTCTCCGGGAAGATCTCGAGCGGAACCATCGACCCGCCGAGCGCGCCGAGCACCAGACCACCGCCGACCGACAGCCCCGTGGCCAGACCCTCATTGTCCGCAAGGACGCCGAGGATCATCGATAGCCCGGCCGCGACGAGCCCGAAGAGGAGGAGGAGCACACCGACCGCGAGCGGATCACCCCAGTTGACGCGGAACAGCAGCCACGTGGCGAGGATGATGTACCCGCCCTGGAAGAGCGCGATGACGAGTCGACCGAGAGCCAGGCCGACCAGCGCCTGCCCGGACGTGACCGGAGCCGACATGATGCGCTTGACGACACCCTGCCGCCGGGCCTGGATCACGGTGACCGCCCCGGCGAGCGTGGTCAGGAAGGTGAAGAGCAGCAACTGCCCTGCGGCCCCAAGATCGAACTGTCCGAGTCCGCGGAACTGCTGCGCCAATCCGCTCGTGTCCTCGACGGTCACCCGGGCCGCGTCGACCTGTGCGTCGGCCCGATCGAGCGCGGCACCGATGTCTGCCTCGGACGCACCGGCCTGCGCCAGCGCCCGCTCCTGTCCGACCCGCAGGGTCGCAGCGCTCCCGGCATTGCGGACCACCTGGGCGATCGCGGGCGCGTTGGACTGCGACCCGGCGATGATCTCGAGCACGGGCTCGCCGCCGGAGTCCAGTGCTGTGACGGCCTCCGGCGGGATGACCACCCCGACGTCGGCGCCACCGCGGGCGACGAGTTCGCGCATCTCGTCGCCGTCGGCGGTCTTGACCTCGAGTGCGAGTCGGTCGAGTTGGCTCACGAGCGCGGTGCGCAACGGGGAGTCACTCCCGACGACGACCACAGACCCGCCCGGACCTCCGCCGCCGAACTGGGAACCGACGAAGAACACGAGCGCGAGCGGGAAGATGAAGACGAAGAAGATGTTGGACCGGTCCGCGAGGAAGCGACGTAGTTCGACACCACAGACGGCAAGGACGCTGCTCACAGCAACTCCTTCCGGCCCGGGAGCACCCGGGCGAGCACGAGACTCACCACGGTGAAGCCCGCGAGGATCAGCAGGGGCTGGGCCAGATCGCGCACGCCGCCGCCACCGGAGGTGATCCCGAGGCCGTGGATGAAGCTGCGCACCGGATTCAGGGCCAGCAGTTGTCCGACGAACCCACTGGAGGAGATGGGGAAGAACGCGCCCCCGCTCATGCCGAGAACGACCGCGATGATGGCCTGGGCGATCCCGGCCTGTTCCGCGGTGCGGGCCACCTTGGCGATGATGAACATCAGGGACGTCGTGGCCAGCACCGCCAGCACGATGAGCACAGCAACGGCGATCGGGTTGCCGAAGTCGACGTTGTCGAACATCAAGGACCCGGTCACGAGGAGCACGGTCGTCGCCATCAGGCCGAGGATGAAGCTCACCAGACCCTTCGCGAGCAGGATGAGCCACGGCGGCATCGGCATCGAGACGAGCCGGGCGAGGGTGCCCTGACTCCGCTCGGTGACGAGGGCGAGCACGCCGAACCCGACCGTGAACAGCAGGAACATCCCGGTCTGTCCGGCAACGAGCGCCTCGGAGGGCCCGAGTTGTTCGGAGGCGGTATGCCCTTCTCGCCACTGCATTTGCGGCGCCTCCTGCGCAACCGACTGGGCGAGCGCGGCGAGCTGGTCCGGCGCGACGCCGAGTTCGAGACCCGCGAACGCGGCCTGTGTCCCGGCGGTCAGTTGCGCCAGGGTGCCCTCGACGACAGAGGTGACGACCTGCCCGGAGATCCCCGCGTCATCGCCCTCGATGATCTTGATCTCAGGCCCCTGACCCGAGGTCAGGTCTGACGAGAATCCTTCTGGGACAATGATGCCCATTCCCGCATCGTTGGCTTTGACGAGATCGGCGACCTCTGTCGCGGAGGCCTCCGTGATGGTGATCCGGAATCCGTCGGACTCGGGAACACCGGACAGGACCGTCGGGATGACATCGGCCAACTCATCACCGTCAGGGGTCGAGACAGCGACCGTGACCGGTTTGAGTTCGATGGTGGAGACCCCGGAGAACACGAGGTTCATCACCCACATCAGCGCCAGTGGCACGAGGACGGCGAAGGCGAGCACCGAACCGTCCGTCATCTTCTGGCGCAGGTCCGAGCGGACCATGGTCAGGAGCTGGGTCATGTCAGTCCCGCAGCGCTCTGCCGGTCAGGTGGAGGAAGACCGACTCCAGGTCGGGGCGGGCGATCTCGACGTCGGAGAGTCGCATCCCCGCGCCGGTGACGGCTCCGACAACCGGCGCGACCGCGGTCGGCGCATTGTGCACGGTGAGGGTGAGCAGACCGCGCTCCCGGTGCACATGCTGGACCGCCGGCACCGTCTCGACGGCAGCCGCCGCCGCGACGAGATCACCGCCGCCCTTGAGGATGATGGTGTCCACACCCCCGGTCAGTTCGATGAGTTCGTCCCGGGTGCCCTCGGCCTGGATGCGGCCCGAGTCGATGATCGCGATCCGGTCACACAGACGCTCGGCCTCCTCCATGTAGTGCGTCGTGTAGAGCACCGCCATCCCCTCGACCGAGAGCGCTTCGACCGACTCGAGGATCTGGTTGCGGGACTGCGGATCGACCCCCACGGTCGGCTCGTCGAGGATGAGCAGGGCCGGTTCGTGAAGCAGCCCGATGCCGATGTTGAGCCGCCGCTTCATGCCACCGCTGAACTTCTTGCTCGCTTCCTTGGCCCGATCACTCAGCCCGATGAGGTTCAGCACGGTATCGACCCGCTCATGCAGTCGAGCACCCCGCAAACCCTGCAGGCGCCCGAAGAAGCGCAGGTTGTCCCGGGCGCTCAACTCCGGATAGATCGCGAGATCCTGCGGGACCAGACCGATATGCCGCTTCGCGGCCACGGAGGAGTTGACCATCGGCTCCCCCATGATCGTGATCGACCCCGCGTCCGGCTCGAGCAGGCCGGCGATCATCGAGATCGCCGTCGTCTTGCCCGCGCCGTTCGGGCCGAGCAGGCCGAAGGTCTCCCCCGGCGAGATCCGCAACGAGACGTCATCGACGGCCGTGAGCGAACCGAAGCTCTTGACCAGACCGGACACCTCGAGAACGGAGTCTGTGTTGGACGGGGCCGCAGCGGCATCGACGCCCCCCGAGACTGTCGTCATGCCTTCACGCTAACCGACAGCAAGCGCCGTGTCGCATTGAATTGCTCGACCCACGAGCGCACCGAGGAGGCCGGTCTAGAGGTGAAACCCGTCCAAGCGGGCCGGTCTAGGTGGCATCGTGCTCAATTGGATGCCACCACGACGGGCCAACCTCACCAGATCAGAAGAACAAACCTTCCGTGGGCTCGTCTAGGTGGCATCCGTATCCCACGGCGTCGGGCGCTCCGGGTCATAACTCGTCGGGTCGATGGCCACCGGCACCCCATCAACATCGGTCGCCGATGCCGCCGCAGCCCTAGCACCACCAGCACCACCGACGGCACCAGCGGTCTTGGCCGCCGCGGCAACCTCTCGCAACGGTGCCCCGACCGCGTCATCGAGCGGCTCGACGAGTGCCTGACGCACGATCCGGCGCGGGTCGTACTGGCGCGGGTCGTACTGACGCCAGTTGATGTCCTGATAGTCCGGTCCGAGCTGCTCCTTGAGCTGGCCCTTCGCGCCCTCGGCCATGAGCCGCAACTGGCGGATCCCCCGGGCGAGTTTGGCGGCATACTCCGGCATCCGCTGGGGGCCGAGCACGATGATGGCGATCAGGACCAGGAGGAGCACCTCCGAGCCGTTGATCCCGAAGATCGTCACTTGATCGACCTCACTCCCGAATGGACATCACCGGATGCCGCCCCCGGGTCGGTCCAGCCACATCGGCTCACGAATCAGGGGTACGGCCTTGCAGAGTCATTGTGACATCGAGCGTCGCCGAGCCGCGCTGGACCTTGAGCCGAACCTCGTCGCCGACGCTCTTGGCCCGGATCGCCACGACGAGTTCGTCGGGGTTGGTGATGGGCCGGCCCTCGAACTCGAGGATGACGTCCCCTGCCCGCAGTCCGGCCTGATCGGCCGGCCCATTCGGGGTGATCGACGGCTGGTCCGACTCGCCCTCGCCGAGGATCTTGACGCCTTCACCCTGATACTGCCGGTCCAGGATGACCCCGATGATCGGATGCTCGGCCTTGCCGGTGCGAATGAGTTGCTCGACCGTCTTGCGCACCTGGTCGCTCGGGATAGCGAATCCGACTCCGATGTTGCCCCCTCGGCTCGCGCCGACGGACGGCATCGTGGCGATCGCACTGTTGACGCCGATGACCTGTCCGACCATGTTGAGCAGCGGCCCGCCACTGTTGCCCGGGTTGATGGCGGCATCGGTCTGAATGGCGTTGATGAAGGACTGCGAGGTTCCACCACCTGGGGTGACCGGTCGATTCAGGGCGCTGACGATGCCTGCAGTCACTGTCGAGTCCAGACCGAGCGGCGCCCCCATGGCGATCACCCCGTCACCGACGCGGACTGACCCCGAGTCACCGAGCGGAAGTGGCTTCAGAGCGACACCGGTCACCTTGAGCACCGCCAAGTCATAGGACTCGTCGCGGCCGACGATGGTGGCCTCGTGGCGCTGCCCGTCAGCAGTTTGTACGGTGATACCGGTGTTTCGCCCGGCCCCCTCGACAACGTGATTGTTGGTCACGATGTGGCCTTGATTATCGAAGACCCATCCGGAGCCGGAGGATTGCTCCCCACCCGCGTTGAGCAGGATCGTCACCACGCTCGGCAGCGCGTTCGCCGAGATGTTCGCGATGGATCCCTCCGGCCGGTCGGTGGCACCGTCGCCGGGTTCGGGAGCCGGCGCGATGTACTCCGTCTGCCCGAAGGTCAGGTAGTCGTTGGCCGCGAGCCAGCCCCC
>DUPF01000221.1 GCA_012838445.1 Intrasporangiaceae bacterium
GTCATCTATGTCTCCACGGGGGCGTGGAACACCGCGCCGCACCTGACCCGCTTCATCCGCCGCAACGGATTCCCCCAGGGGCCGCTGCTGCTGACCGACTGGGGGCCGACGAACACCGGCTGGTTCCGCTCCGGCGCCGAGCACAAGCGGGCCCAGTTGCGCCGGATCGCCCGGGAGTTGCCGCATATCCGCTGGGTCCTCATCGGGGACACCGGCCAGAAGGACCCGGTCCTGTATCGGGACTTCGCCGAGGAGCACCCCGAGCTGGTCCGGGCCATTGCGTTGCGGCAACTCACCCTCAAGGAGCAGGTCATCACCCACGGCCTGCCGCCGCTCGGGCCGTCGCCGTCGCGGATCGCCCGCGGTCTGCCGGAGACGCCGCTGATCGAGGGCCGCGACGGCTGGGAGCTGGCCCGGCTGCTGCGACTGGCCCTCGCCGAGGACGTCGATCCGCGGGACCGGCCCCGGGACCTGACGTGGTTCGTCGCGTCACCCCCGCCGACCGACGACGATTGAACTTGAATCCGGATTCAGGTAGCCTCAGACGCCTACCGACACCGACGACGGGGTGTCATGACGCGAGAAGGGGCAGCACATGTTCGAGGTCAGCGAGCGCGGCCGGGACTACCAGGAGCGGCTCACCGCCTTCATGGACGAGCGGGTCTACCCGGCCGAAGCGGTCTACCGGGAGCAGATGGAGGCCTCCGGCGACCCGAACCATCACCCGCAGATCCTCGAGGACCTCAAGGCCGAGGCGCGCCGCCGCGGTCTGTGGAACCTGTTCCACCCGCACCCGGAGTGGGGGCCGGGTCTGACCAACCTGGAGTATGCGCACCTCGCCGAGATCTCCGGCCGCAGCATCGAACTGGCTCCCGAGGCGATCAACTGCAACGCTCCCGACACCGGGAACATGGAGATCCTCACCCTCTTCGGCACCGACGAGCACAAGGAGAAGTGGCTGCGACCGCTCCTCGACGGTGAGATCGCGTCGGCGTTCGCGATGACCGAGCCGGCGGTGGCGAGTTCGGATGCCAGGAACATCGAGACCTCGATGGTGCGCGACGGGGACGAGTACGTCATCAACGGACGCAAGTGGTGGACCTCGAACGCGCTGCACAAGAACTGCAAGGTCCTCATCGTCATGGGCAAGACGGACCCGTCCGCCCCGACCTATCGGCAGCAGTCGATGATGGTCGTCCCGCTCGACACCCCGGGCATCACCGTCGAGCGTGGCTTGCCGGTCTTCGGATACTGGGACCGGGAGGGGCACGCGGAGGTCACCTTCGACAATGTCCGGGTGCCGGCCACTGCCCTGCTCGCCGGTGAGGGCGACGGGTTCATGATCGCCCAGGCCCGCCTCGGGCCGGGCCGGATCCACCACTGCATGCGCGCGATCGGGGTCGCGGAGCGGGCCTTGGACATGATGATCGACCGGGCGCAGTCCCGCGTCGCCTTCGGTGGGCCGATCGCGAACAAGGCCAACGTTCAGGACTGGATCGCCGAGTCCCGGATCGAGATCGAGATGGCCCGCCTGCTGACGCTCAAGGCGGCCCACCTCATGGACACGGTCGGCAACAAGTACGCCCGGACCGAGATCGCGGCGATCAAGGTGGCCGCCCCGAATGTCGCTCTGAAGGTCATCGACCGGGCCATCCAGGTCTTCGGTGGCGCCGGCGTCAGCGACGATGTCCCGTTGGCCCTGATGTATGCGCACATGCGCACCCTGCGCCTGGCGGACGGGCCGGACGAGGTGCACA
>DUPF01000222.1 GCA_012838445.1 Intrasporangiaceae bacterium
CTGCTGCTGCGGGCCGGTGTCACCGTTGACGAGTCGGTATGCGGGGAGCGCCACGTCTCTATCCTCACCCACTCACGGGGTGCGATGCAGGACCTCCGAAACTTTTTCGTGGAGACCCCTTGACGAGACATCGTTTATCGATATTATCGAGAAACGATGTTATCGATAGTCGATAACACACTCACACAGGGGGTACCCCAATGACCACACGATCACCACGACAACCCACCTGGGTCAGCGTTGCGGCCCTCGTCCTCGCCGGCCTGTCGGCGCTCTATGCGCTGCTGTTCGTCATCGGCAGCAACGGCCTGGGCTGGCTGACCATCTGGCAGATCCCGGGCAACCTCGGATTCCGGTTCGCCACCGAGCCGTTCGCCGTTCCGTCCTTCCTCGTCCATGTCGACGGCGAGGCCGGAGCCGCGACCGCAGCGGCAGCCAGCGACCTCATCCCGTCCCTGCAGAGCTATGACCAGGGCGTCCCCCCGGGTGGGTCGGAGTTCCACGGCGACCTCGCCTTCCTCTCCGTCTGGGCGATGGAGACCAGTTGGAAGGCCGCCTGGCTGCTCTCCCGGATCCTGCCCGCCCTGGGACTGAGCGCGCTCTGGTGGCTGCTCTTCCGGATCGCCCGCTCCTCGCGGACCGAGCAGGCCTGGAACTCCCTCACCGCCCGCCGGGTGCGGACCATGGCGGCGCTCATCGGCCTCGGCGGCCCCCTGGCTGCCCTGGGCAGGTGGGCGGTCGACTCCTGGATCGTGTCCCGGTCCACCGCAGCCGACTTCGTCCGCCTGGCCGACCTGCGCATACCGCTGTGGACCGTCGCCGTCGGGCTCGCCCTCCTCATGGCCGCCTCGCTCATCGACCGCGCCCGGACGATGGCCGATGACCTGGAGGGGTTGGTATGAGCCCCGCCGAGGCCGTCGACGGCCGTGAGCATGCGATCCAGTGCCATCTCGATGAGCTGCTCGAGCGTCGGGGGATGACGCTCACCCAGCTCGCCGAGGACGTCGGCGTCACCGTCGTCAATCTCTCGGTCCTGAAGAACGACCGGGCCAAGGCGGTGCGCTTCTCCACTCTGACGGCGATCTGCGAGGTGCTCGAGTGTGACGTCGGGGATGTGCTGTCGATCGCCCGCGACGAGGACGCGGACGAGTAGCCGGCACACAGCAGCGCCCAGGTGCGGAGGGGCACCTGGGCGCTGCTGTGTGCTCAGGCGCTGCGCTTGCGCGTGCGCTTCGGGGTCGGCTCGTGGCGCACGATCGTCGGCAGGGCGTTCTTCTCGACCACGCCCTTGGAGACCACGACCTGGGCGATGCCGTCATCGCTCGGGACGTCGAACATGACCGGGAGGAGGACCTCCTCCATGATGGCGCGCAGTCCGCGGGCACCGGTGCCGCGCAGCAGGGCGAGGTCCGCGATCGCCTCGATCGCGTCGTCCTCGAAGATCAGCTCGACCCCGTCGAGGTCGAACATCCGCTGGTACTGCTTGACCAGGGCGTTGGCCGGCGTCGTCATGATCTCGACCAGCGCGGCGCGGTCCAGCGGCGTGACGCTCGCGACCACGGGGAGGCGGCCGATGAACTCGGGGATGAGACCGAACTTGATGAGGTCCTCGGGCTGGATCTCATCGAAGCTCTCCCCCATCTCCTTGGGCAGGTGCAGCTCCGAGCCGAAGCCGAGCCCCTTCTTGCCGGTGCGGGCCTCGATGATCCGCTCCAGGCCGGCGAAGGCGCCCCCGACGATGAAGAGCACATTGCTCGTGTCGATCTGGATGAACTCCTGGTGCGGGTGCTTGCGGCCCCCCTGCGGCGGCACCGAGGCGGTCGTGCCCTCGAGGATCTTCAGCAGCGCCTGCTGCACCCCCTCCCCGGAGACGTCCCGGGTGATCGAAGGGTTCTCGCTCTTGCGGGCGATCTTGTCGATCTCGTCGATGTAGACGATGCCGGTCTCGGCCTTCTTGACGTCGTAGTCGGCGGCCTGGATGAGTTTGAGGAGGATGTTCTCGACATCCTCACCGACATAGCCGGCCTCGGTCAGCGCCGTCGCGTCCGCCATCGCGAACGGGACGTTGAGCCGGCGAGCCAGGGTCTGGGCGAGATAGGTCTTGCCACAGCCGGTCGGGCCGACGAGGAGGATGTTCGACTTGGCGATCTCGACATGGTCCGCGTCGCGTCGCCCGGAGCTGTTCTCGTCGGCCTGGATCCGCTTGTAGTGGTTGTAGACCGCGACGGACAAGGCCCGTTTGGCGGGGTCCTGGCCGACCACATACTTCTCGAGGAACTCGTAGATCTCACGCGGCTTGGGCAACTCGTCGAAGGTGAAGTCGCTGCCCTCGGCGAGCTCCTCCTCGATGATCTCGTTGCACAGGTCGATGCACTCGTCGCAGATGTAGACCCCGGGCCCGGCGATGAGCTTCTTGACCTGCTTCTGGGACTTGCCGCAGAACGAACACTTGAGCAGATCGCTGCTCTCACCCATGCGTGCCATCGCTCGTGTGTCCTTCCGTGGGCCGATGCGGGCGCCGACTCGACCGAACTGCCGACGTCCCCTCGACGGTACCCGGCAACTGCGCCGCTCACCGTCAATGAAACAGCGAAATCGCTCCGGAAACGCCGTTGTCCGCTCACAGCGGACACTTGGCTGCGGGTCGTCGAGCCGTCCGGTCCGCGCTCCCCTCGCTGCGGGCCTACTGCTGCAGGCTCGCCTTGCGGGACTCCAGGACGGTGTCGATCAGGCCGTACTCCTTGGCCTCATCGGCGGAGAGGATCTTGTCCCGCTCGATGTCGTCGCTGACCTGCTCCGGGGTGCGGTTGGTGTGCCGGGCGATGGTCTCCTCCAGCCAGGTCCGCATCCGCAGCACCTCGTTGGCCTGGATCTCGATGTCCGAGGCCTGGCCGTAGTCACCGCCGGCCAGGGCCGGCTGGTGGATGAGGATCCGGGCGTTCGGCAGCGCATACCGCTTGCCGGGGGCGCCGGCGCCGAGGAGGACCGCCGCCGCCGACGCGGCCTGACCGATGACGAAGGTCTGCACGTCCGGACGGATGTACTGCATCGTGTCGTAGATCGCGGTCATCGCCGTGAACGAGCCACCGGGGCTGTTGATGTACATGAGGATGTCGCGGTCCGGGTCCTGGGACTCCAGGACGAGCAACTGGGCCATGATGTCGTCGGCGCTCGCGTCGTCGACCTGGACCCCGAGGAAGATGATCCGGTCCTCGAAGAGTTTGGTGTACGGGTCCGAGCGCTTCATCCCGTAGGAGGTGCGCTCCTCGAACTGGGGCAGGATGTAGCGACTGCTCGGGGCGGGCATGGCCAGACGGCCGGCCGGACCGAAGTGGCTGGGCATGGGGTAGGTCATTCTCACGTCTCCTGTCGGGCTGCTCAGCGTCACGGGGTGACCGGATTGTCGGACTGGTTGCCGGTGTGGCTGGCCGTCTTGATCACGTGGTCGACGAAGCCGTACTCCTTGGCTTCCTCGGCGGTGAACCAGCGGTCCCGGTCACTGTCGCGCTCGATCTGCTCCAGGCTCTGGCCGGTGTGCTGGGCGATGAGTTCGGCCATCTGCTTCTTGATGTGCAGCATCTGCTCGGCCTGGATCTTGATGTCGGAGGCAGTGCCGCCGATCCCACCGGAGGGCTGGTGCATCATGACGCGGGCGTGCGGGGTCGCATACCGCTTGCCGGGGGTGCCGGCGGACAGGAGGAACTGCCCCATCGAGGCCGCCATCCCCATCGCGACGGTCGCCACGTCGTTCGGAACCCACTGCATCGTGTCGAAGATCGCCATGCCCGCGGTCACCGACCCGCCGGGGCTGTTGATGTAGAGCCAGATGTCCTTCTCCGGGTCCTCGGCGGCGAGGAGGAGCATCTGGGCGCAGATCGCGTTGGCGTTGTCGTCGCGCACATCGGAGCCGAGGAAGATGATCCGCTCCTTGAGGAGCCGGTTGTAGATGTGGTCGTCCAGGCCGAAGCTCTGGTTGGGACCGGCGGCGGTGATGTCCGGGGAAGTCACGGTGACGCTCCTGGGTCGGGGGGACGGGCAAGGCTGGTGGTCGGCTCGTCGCGGTGGACAGGTCAACCGATTCTCGACTGACCCTAACGTCCGAGTCGGCCCGGATAGTCCCCGTCCCAGCGTTGTCCGCCCTGGGCAGACACCCAAGATCCGGCGTGGGGTTCAGCGCCGTTCGGGTTCGCGGGCCGCCGGGATGACGAGGAGGGCGAGCAGTGCCAGGGCACCGACGACGGTCAGCGACCGCAGGATCCCGAGGTGTTCGCCGAGGAACCCGAGCAGCGGCGGGCCGGCGATGAAGGCGACATAGCCGATCGTCGCGACGACCGAGATCCGCAGCGGCGCCCGGTCCTGGTCGTCGGCGGCGGCGGACATCCCGATCGGGAAGCCGAGACTGGCCCCGAGCCCCCACAGCGCGGCTCCGACGAACGCGAGCAGCGGGGTGCCGAAGATGACCAGGGCGGACCCGATCGCGGCGACGACGAAGAGGACCCGCAGCACCGCGACCCGGCCGTAGATCCGCAGCCACCGCGTGCCGAGGATCCGCCCGGCGGTCATGAAGGTCAAGAACACCGCCAGCCCGAAGACCCCCGCCCCGTTGCTCAGTCCGTAGCCGTCGACGAGCGCGACGGCGAGCCAGTCGTTGGCGGTCCCCTCGGTGAAGGCGGCGGCCAGGACGAGCACACCGATCAGGAGGGTGCGCGGCTCGGTCCACGCGGACCGGGGTATGCGGTCCGCGCCGGCGTCGGATCCGGCACCGGCGGTGCTGTGCGGGTCGGTGGCGCCCTGCGGGACGTCGGTGGCCCCGGTGTCGGCGAGTCGGCGCGGCAGGAAGGACCGGGTGGCCCAGCCGCCGAGGGTGAGGATGAGCAGGGTCGCGGTGAGCAGGTGGACTAGGACGGGGATCTGCAGGTGGGACAGGAGGGCCCCGAGAAGCGCGGAGGCGACCGTCCCGGCGGAGAAGGCGGCGTGGAAGTGGGGCATGACCGGGGTGCGCAGCCGGTATTCGACGGCGGCGCCCTCGATGTTCATCGCGACGTCCCAGATGCCGATACCCATGCCGGTCAGGTAGAGGCCGAGCATGAGGACGGGTGGGGGTCCGATGACGTGGACGGCACCGGCGACGGTGCTCAGTCCGGCCCCGGCGATGAGCAGGCCGAGGCGCACCGTGCTCGCCTGCCCGAGCCGCGCGGAGATCCGTCCCGCGATGGGCAGTCCGGTGACCGAGCCGAGGGAGAGCGAGAGCAGGATGATGCCGAGGTTGCGGGGGCTGACCTGATAGGCGTCCCGGATGTCGGGGATCCGGGAGGCGACCGCGGAGAAGCCGATCCCGGCGAGGGCGAAGACGACGAAAACGGCAGTGCGGGCGACTCGCGCCTGCACTGCCGTTGTCGCTGACCGACTGGTCATGTGTCACACATATGGGGAAGGCGCTGAGAGGTCGATGACGTCCATCTCGTGGTCCTCCTCAGGGCGATCGCTCAGGGTGAGGTCGATGACCTTCCCGTTCGTGTCGACGATGTGCAACGTCTCCAGCACGGTTGCCAGTGCCTTGCGCCGGGTCACCTCACTGACCATGGCCGAGATCCGGCCGGTCTGTTCCAACTCGAGCCCCAGCTCGTTGGGGTCCACGTTGAATCGGCGGGCAAACATGACGAGGTAGTCAAGGACATCCTGCGGTTCGGCCGCGACCTGACGCTCCTCCGCGAGAGTGTCGAGAATGAACTGCAGTTTCAGTTCGCGCCGGGCTCCTTCGTCGACCTCCGCGCGGTGCTCGTCATCATCAAGGCGGTCCTCACCCTCGAGGTGTGCGTGCACCTGGGCTTCGATGATGCCTTCCGGAAGAGGCACGTCGATCTTCTCAAAGAGGTGCTCGACGAGCCGGTCGCGAGCTTGTGCCGTCTGGGTCAGGATCCCTTCGGCTTCGAGTTGGGCCGAGATCTGGGTGCGCAGTTCCTCCACCGTGTCGAACTCGGACGCCAGTTGAGCGAACTCGTCATCGGCCTCGGGGAGTTCACGGATCTTCACGGACTGGACGGTGACAGTGCAGTCCGCCTCCTCGCCCACATGGTCACCGCCGGCCAGGGGTGCGGTGAACTCCTTGGTCTCACCGGCGGTCATGCCGACGAGCGCCTCGTCCATCCCTTCGAGCATGTTGCCGGAGCCGACCTCGTAGGAGACGCCGGTGACCGAGTCGATCTCCTCATCACCCAGGGTTGCGGACAGGTCGATGGAGACGAAGTCGCCGTCCTGAACGGGCCGATCGACCCCAACGAGGGTTCCGAAGCGCTGTCGCAGGTCGGTGAGACGCTCCTCGACCTCATCGGCACCGACGACGACGGGGTCGACGGTGACGGTGATGTCGCTCAGATCCGGCAACTCAACCTCGGGTCGGACCTCGGTGTCGACGCTGAAGATCAGGGCGTCACCTTCTGCGATGGGCGCCTCGGTGACATCGACCGACGGCTGCCCGATGGCCACGATCTGCTCGGAGTCGAGGGCCGATGCGATGAGTTGCGGCAGGGCATCGTTGATCGCCTCGGACACCACGACCGGACGGCCGACCCGCTGGTCGATGATCCGGTTCGGGACCTTCCCGGGGCGGAATCCCGGTACACGGAGCTGGGCACCCACAGACGTGTAGGCCGCGTCGATGCTGGGCTTGAGCTCCTCGTAGGGGACCTCAACGGTCATCTTGACGCGGGTCGGGCTGAGCTTCTCAACGTCGCTCTTCACAGGGGTACTCCAGGGTGGGTTGGGGATTCTTCGAGGCAGCGCCCGAGGGCGCGGTCAGAGCGGGTGACGAGAATCGAACTCGCGTAGCCAGTTTGGAAGACTGGGGCTCTACCATTGAGCTACACCCGCGAATGGGTTTGGGCGGAAGGAACCGCAGGGGCTAGCCTAATGGCCGCTGTCGCCACGGTGAAATCGTGGGGGCACCGGGGTATGGCGCAGGTTGGTAGCGCGTCCGCTTTGGGAGCGGAAGGCCGCCGGTTCAAATCCGGCTACCCCGACAGCAGGTTCGGATGCGCGGAGCGCTTCGGAGTTCGGCTACCCCGACGACTCGCCCAACAGCGCGTGAACCGCAGATATCTCACCGCCGAGCTAGGCTTGCACCCATGCAGCTCACGTCTCGGGCCCGGGTGCTCGGGATCTGGCTGTTCGCGACGATGGTGCTCCTGGGCGTGGCCCACGTCGTGCTGTTCAGCAACCTTGACGCAGCTCGCGAGCAGCTGCCGGCCGGGGTGTGGCGATGGTTCGATCTCAACGCCGAGCACTCTTTCGGCACCTGGTTCAGCGTTGGCCTGCTGCTGCTCATCGGTGCGGCGGCCGCCCTGGCCGCCGTGGCTGCGCAACGCCCGCGTGAGCGGCTCGCTTGGTGGGCGGTCGCGGTCGTCGCGACACTGCTGAGCATCGACGACAAGATCCAGGTGCACGAGCGGCTCCCGGAGTTCTTCGTGATCGAACGGCAGAGCCTGTCCACGCACGAATGGCTCGTCCCGGGCGTCATCATCACCATCGTGGGCACTGTGACGCTGTGGGTGCTCGTCCGCTCGCTCGACCGGCCGGTGCGCATCGCGCTCGGAATCGGGTTGGCAGTGTTCCTCCTCGGCGCGATCGTCATCGAGGGCGTCTCCGGCCTGGATGCCCGCTCGCCCGGCGCCCTCCCGTTCTCGTTGAGCCTTCCGATGTGGATCCTCATCGAGGAATCCCTCGAGGTGCTGGGCTCGATGATCGTCCTCGTCGGTGTGGTCAGCTTTCTCGAACGGGCTGCGGTGTTGCACGTGGATCGTTCGACGGAGCCGCCCGCAGGGCATGCTTGACGGGCGTCTCCATCTGGTCATCACCTGATGCAGGGCGACGGCGATCTCCTTGTCGCCGTCGGGCAGCGCGGCGATCGTGTCGAGAAGTGCCTGGAGGTTGGCGGCCTTCTTGTTGCCGCCCTTCTGGGCACGCAACTCGGCGGAGCGGGCCTTCATGGCATCCAGTTCGGCCTTCGAGAAGCCGGTGTCGTTGCTCATGTCAGTCCTCCTCAACCCGCGCGGGACGTTCGGTGGCCTGGATGCGGACGAGGTTGCCGGCGGGGTCGCGCACGGCACAGTCGCGCAGTCCGTAGTCCTGGTTCTTCGGTTCCTGGACGATGTCGACGCCGGCGGCCTCGAGCCGGGCGAAGGCCGCGTCCAGGTCGGTGCTGGCGAGATTGATGGCTGCGTAGGTGCCCTTGGCCATCAGATCGGCGATGAGTGCGGCCTCGGTCTCGGTGATGCCTGGGTCGCAGGTCGGGGGCTGAAGGACGATGTTGGTGTCCGGCTGACCGGGTGGGCCGACGGTGATCCAGCGCATCGTGCCCCGGCCGACGTCGAGACGGACCTCGAAGCCGAGGACGTCGCGGTAGAACTGCAGGGAGGCTTCCGGATCGGTGTGTGGCAGGAAGCTGGAGTGAATGGTGATGTCCATGCCGGTCACGTTACGGAGCCGACTGAGTGTGCGCTTCTCGATTCCTGACCGGTCGGTCGACCCGGCGGACCACGCACGGTGGCAGGGCTGCGGCCGCCTCGGTGCGGGCGAGGACGCGGTAGCGGGACGGGGGCAGGCCGACGAGTTCGGCGAACCGGGTGCTGAAGGTCCCGAGCGAGGAGAAGCCGACGGTCATGCAGATGTCGGTGACGGACAGCTCGGAGTGGCGCAGCAGCGCCATCGCCCGCTCGATCCGTCGGGTCATCAGGTAGGAGTACACCGATTCCCCGTAGGCGGCCTTGAACTGGCGGGAGAGGTGGCCTGCGGACAGGTGGACACCGCGGGCGAGCTCCGGCACATCCAGGGGCTGATCGAATTCGCGGTCGATCCGGTCGCGGACCTGGCGCAGTCGGGTCAGGTCGGCGGCCCGTTGCTGAGCCCGGGTCGGCAGGGATGCCGTCATGGACTCAGCCTGCCACGGCGTCCGGTGTCCACATCGTGGGCATAACTGTTGATTATGTTGACAGCAAGATTGAGTCATGGTGGTGTTGTCGGCACCCATCCAGAGCGGCCGAGAGACCTGGCTCCACGACGCCGCAGCAACCACCCGCCGTCACGACGGCACCGGGGAAGGTGCTCACGCCAGGATCGATGGAGGATCACCATGGCCACCGCCACACTCCCGCGCTCGTTCGTCGGCACCCGTCGTCGCGCCATCGACCTGATGCGTCGCGCCGTGACCGCCTGTCGACCCTGACGCCGCCCGCCCCGGGACCACTGGCTCGCGCGCTGCGCCTCCCCTGCTGTCCAGCAACCTTCCTTTTGTCAGGTTGATGGACGGCCTCACGCCCGTCACGGGCGTCCCCGTCCACCTGTTCTGCTCCGCCTCCAGCAAAGAGTTCCTGCACCATGCCCATCTCCACCCTCGACGCATCCCCTTCCCCCGCCGATGCGGGCCTCGATCTGCGCACGTTCTTTCGCGGTGCCGCAGCGAGCACCTGGGTCGTCACCGGCACGGGACCGAACGGCCCCGTCGGCTTCACCGCGATCTCGATCACGTCGGTCTCCCTCGACCCGCCCCTGGTCAGCTTCAACATCTCCAAGGAGTCCAACTCGCTGGGCCCCATCGCCCGCAGCCGACGCGCTGCCCTGCACCTGCTCAACGGCGAACAACGCGCCCTCGCAGAACGATTCGCCCGCGACCGGACCCTGCGGTTCATCGACGACGGCGTCTGGTCGCTCGATCCGCACGGACTGCCCGTCCTGCACGACGTCGCCGCCCGGATGGTCGTCGACATCGTCAACCTCGTCGATGCCGGGGACAGCTTCATCGCCGTCGCAGCCGTCCGCGGAGCGCACGCCGGCACCCCCGCACCCCTGATTCATCACGCCGGGGACTACCACCCGGTGACCACCGTGACCACCACCTCGACCACCACGATCGGAGCCTGACCCATGACCATCGACCGCACCAGCCGGCCCAGCCACCCCGCCGAGGACCTGAGGTTCGCCTACTGGGTCCCCAACGTCTCCGGCGGCCTTGTCGTCTCGACGATCGAGCAGCGCACCGACCACTCCCCCGGATACAACATCGACCTGGCCCGCACCGCCGAGCAGGTCGGCTTCGACTACGCCCTGACCCAGGTGCGCTACCTCGCCTCCTACGGTGCCGACGCCCAGCACGAGTCGGTGTCCTTCTCGCTCGCGCTGCTCGCCGCGACCGAACGACTGCGGGTCATCGCCGCGGTCCACCCGGGCCAGTGGCCGGCGCACATCCTCGCCAAACTCGCCGCCACCGCCCAGGAGACAACCGGCAACCGGTTCGCGATCAACGTCGTCTCCGGGTGGTTCAAGAAGGAGTACACCGACCTCGGCCTGCATTGGCTCGACCACGAGGAGCGCTACCGCCGCTCCGCGGAGTTCATCGAGGTGCTGCGCGGACTGTGGGAACGCGACGACTTCACCTACCGCGGCGACTTCTACCGGACCCGCGAGGTCACCTTCCGTCCGCAGCCGGCGATCCAGCCGGAGGTTTTCATGGGTGGCAACTCCACCGCTGCCCGGGCCATGGGTGCTCGGCTCGTCGACTGGTACTTCATGAACGGCCAGTCCCTCGACAACGCCCGCGATCAGGTCTCCGACGTGGCCGCTCAGGCGGCGGCGCTCGGCCGACGGGTGCGCTTCGGACTCAACGGATTCGCCGTCGTCCGCGACACCGAGGACGAGGCGGTGGCCGTCGTCGACGAGATCATCGCCCGCGCCGACGTCGCCAAGGTCACCGACTTCGGCGAAGCGGTCAAGCAGGCCGGGCAGGCAACCGCCGACCGGAAGGGGATGTGGGCCGACAGCGAGTTCGCCGACCTCGTCCAGTACAACGACGGCTTCCGCACCGGCCTGATCGGCACCCCGGAGCAGGTGGCCCGCCGGATCGTCGATTACAAGGCCGCGGGGGTGGACCTGCTCCTCCTCGGGTTCCTCCATGTCCGGGAGGAGGTCGAACGGTTCGGTCGCGAGGTCATCCCCCTCGTCCGCGAATTCGAGGCCGAGCAGGCCGCCAAGCACCATGAAGCCACTGAAGTCCCCGAGTTGGTGGTGACCCGATGAGTGCTGTGAGCGTCGACGCGTCCCGTCTGGACGCCGCCACCCTGCGGGCGCTGCAACGCCCGCTCAAGGACCGCTACCGCGACGACCCGGACAGTGCCCTCGTCACGACCGCGGTCACCGGGCGGGTCGAGCCGGACGGGATCGTCACCATGGTCGACACCTGGGCCGGGCCGGTCCGGGCAGGACTGCACCCGGCTGCGGGGGGTGACGGCTCGCTCGCGTGCTCGGCGGACATCGTCCTGCAGGCCCTCGTCGCCTGCGCCGGGGTGACGCTGAAGTCGGTGGCCACCGCGCTCGGGGTCCACCTGCGGGACGCGACCGTCACGGCGAGCGGCACGTGGGACGCCCGCGGCACCCTCGGCGTCGACCGGGACACCCCGGTCGGGCTGACCGCGGTCGACCTCGTCCTCGACCTGGACACGGACGCCGACCCGGCCACGATCGAGCGGCTCGTCGCCCTCACCGAGAGGTTCTGCGTGGTCGCCCGCACCGTCGCCGAGCCGACTCCGGTGACGGTGCGGCACCGGGTCTGAACCGCCGGGCCATGCTCGACGGCCCATGCTCGACGGACCGGGCCCGACGGCTGAACGTCAAGCCCGGGTGGCCCGGATCTCGTGGATCGTCCGCTTGTGCCGGATGCCCTTGGCCTCGAACCCGTCCGTCGGGCGCCACGGCGGACGCTGCCCGAGCACGACCTGCCAGCCGCCGTGCTCCTCGAGGGCAGCCAGGGCGTGCTCGGCATAGAAGCCCTGGTCGGTGGCGATGAGGAGCGCACCGTCGGGAGTCAGCCGGGAGGCGATGAGATCGAGGGTGAAGGCCGAGATGAAGCGTCGCTTGGCGTGTCGCTCCTTGGGCCAGGGGTCGGGGAAGAACAGGTGCACCGCGTGCAAGGTCCCGGGAGCGATTCGGTCCCGCAGGACGAACACGGCATCGCCCATGACGACCTTGAGGTTCGGCACGCCCGCCTCGTGCGCGGCGGCCATCATCCGGGCCACGCCCGGGGTGTGCACGTCGACGGCGAGCAGGTCGTGCTCCGGGTGGGTGCGGCAGTATGCGATCGCCGCCGCCCCGTGACCGCACCCGATCTCGAGGACGAGCGGAGCGACCCGCCCGAACGCGCGCTGCTGGTCGAGCGGTCCGTCCGGGATCTCGCGCTCGGGCAGGAACCGCTCCATCCGCTCCAGGGTCAGCGCCGAGCGACGCCCCCGACGGGCGGCATAGGAGCGGATCCAGTCCCGGGCCGGTCCGGCGCTGCCGTGCACGGTCATCAACCCGGAGGTGTCGCCCACCCCGGTATCGGGTGACTCAGTCACGCCAGATGACCACGGCGGCGCGGTCGTCCGCGGACCCGCAGGGCGCGATCGTGCAGACGCTGTTGGCCAGCCCCTTGAAGCCGGTCTCGCGACCCTGCTCGGCCTGGGCGAGCAGGCGGTCGATGCCGTCGTCGAGCTCGGCCCCCTTGGCCTCGATGATCCCGTCGGTGTAGAGCATGAGCGCATCGCCGGGGCGCAGCGTCCCGCTGACCCGCCGGTAGGCGAAGTCGTCGACGATGCCGAGCGGCGGACCGCCGGTCGGGATCATGCTCCACCCCCCGCAGGCCGCCCGCAGGTGCAGCGCCGGCGGGTGCCCGGCCGATCCGACGGAGTAGTCGCCGGTCTCGCAGTCGATCGCGACGTGCACGGCGGTGGCGAACCCCTCCCGCCACTTCTGCCGGCCGAGGAAGCGGTTGGCGGCACCGAGGAACTGCTCGGGCGAGACGGCCGACAACAGCCCACCGAAGGCACCCGAGAGCAGCAGGGAGCGGGTGCCGGCACGAGTGCCCTTGCCGCTGACGTCGACGAGGGCGACCTCGAGCTGCTGCTTGTCCTGGTCGACGAGGGCGACGATGAAGTCACCGGAGAAGGAGTCGCCGTATGCGCTGTGCACCGCGGACTCGGCGGCCCACCCGGCGGGCAGCCGGGGCAGTTCGCCCATCCGGCGCAGCCGGTCGCGCAGGTCGACGAGGATGGTGTCCCCGCCGATCCCCTGCGTCCCGATCCGGGCCCGGGAGCGGGCCACCCAGAACATCAGCGCCATGACGGTGACGAGGACGACGAGAGCGCCGGTGAAGGCGGGTTTGTTGTTGTCGAAGACGAACCGGGCCGCAACCATCGCCAACAGCAGCGCCGCGTCTGCGATGAGCAGGTTGCGCGGCGCGAGGAAGAGTCCGGCGAACACGGCGATGCCGATGAGCGAGGCCCACGGCGTCATCGGCTCCAGGGCCACCAGCCCGTAGAACGTGATCGCCGTCCACACGAGCGTGACGATGAGGACGACGCGTTGCAGACCCGGTCCGGAGCCGAGGGTTCTGCGCAGCGATCGCACGGTCTGCAGGGCCGGCAGTCGCGACGTGCGCGACACCGTTGCTAACTCGTGATCGACAATCATCGTCTCTAGTTCGTCCGACTCTCAGCTCGTCCAGGGGGCGCGTCACTCGACCCAGGTCTCGGGCACAGGGATCACACTTCAGAGATCCGGCAGAACCGTGCACTGACGCCATTGGCACCGATGAGCATACGTGCGCAGCGCGCGCCAGGTGAAGCCATTGGACACGAAACGGTAACAACCGGGCTCATCGGGCCTGGTCAGGGCAGGTCAGGCAGGGTCCCGTCGTCCTCGTAGCGGTCGAGCATCGCGATCCGCCGCTCGTGGCGGTCCTCGGCACTGAACGGGGTCGTGAGGAAGGTGCGCACCATCGAACGGGCCTGTTCGACGGTGTTCATCCGCGCCCCGATGGAGATGATCTGGGCGTTGTTGTGCTCCCGGGCCAGCTGGGCCAGTTCGTCGGAGTAGCACAGTGCGGCCCGGACGCCACGGACCTTGTTCGCGGCCATCTGCTCGCCGTTGCCGGAGCCGCCGAGGACGACCCCGAAGGAGCCTTCCTCCGCGGCGACCGCCTCCGCGGCGCGCAGCACGAAGATGGGGTAGTCGTCGAGCGCGTCGTACTCGTGCGGACCGTGGTTGACGACGTCGTGACCGTCAGCGGTCAGCGTCTCGACCAGGTCGAGAAGCAGGTCGTAGGCGGCGTGGTCGCCGCCGAGGTGCACCCGTGCCATGTCAGGACTCCTTCGTGGTCGCCGGTGGTGAACTCTGGTCGGTGTCGAAGATCGGATCGCGGGTCCGGGTGCGCTTGAGTTCGAAGAACCCATCGGTGCCGGCGACGAGGACACAGCCGTCCCAGAGCCGGCCGGCCGCCTCACCCTTCGGCGCGGGGCTGACGACAGGGCCGAAGAAGGCGACGTCGTTGACGGCCACGACCGGGGTGCCGACGTCGTCGCCGACGAGCTCCATCGCCCGGGCATGCGAGGCCCGCAACAGGTCGTCGACCTCGTCGGTGTCCGCATACCGCATCAGATCGGCCGGCAGCCCGACCTCCTCGAGGGCACCGGCGGTCGCCGCAACGAAGTCCCGCTCCCCCCGGTGGTGCACCCGCTCCCCGATCGCGTCGTAGAGCTGCTTGCGGACAGCGTCCCCGTGGTCACGCGCGGCGGCGGTGATGACCCGCACCGGCGCCCAGGCCCGGTCCAGGAAGGCCCGGTAGTCGGCGTCGAGGTGGTCGCGACCCTCGTTGAGGACGGCCAGCGACATGACCGACCAGGTCACCTCGATCGGGCGGACCTGCTCGACCTCCATCATCCAGCGGGAGGTCATCCACGCCCACGGGCACAAGGGATCGAACCAGAACTCCGCAGTGTCCAATTCAGCACGATCCAAAACAGCAGTGTCAAGGGAAGTCTCGCCAGTCATGGCGCCCATCCAATCATGGTGACGACAGCCCGCCGGTGACCGTGCGAGGATGGCGAGCGCCCAGGACCACCGCCGACGAAGGAGTCACGCACCCGTGCCCGGCACCAACCTCACCCGCGACGAGGCGACCACCCGTTCCGCGCTCGTCACCGTCGACACCTATGACGTCGAACTCGACCTGACCACGGACGAGAGGACGTTCGCGACGACGAGCACGATCACCTTCACCGCCACCGACGGCGCCGAGACCTTCGTCGACTTCGTCGGCGAATCCGTCGAGGAGATCATCCTCAACGGTGAATCCCTCGACCCGGCAACCCAGTTCGCCGACAGCCGGATCGCTCTGCCGGGTCTGCGGGAGCAGAACACGGTGACGATCCGGGCCACCGGCCGCTACACGAACACCGGTGAGGGGCTGCACCGCTTCGTCGACCCGGTCGACCAGGAGGTCTACCTCTACAGCCAGTTCGAGGTGCCGGACAGCCGCCGGATGTACCCGGTCTTCGAGCAGCCGGATCTCAAGGCCACCTTCCGGTTCACGGTGACCGCTCCGGCCCACTGGCAGGTCGTGTCCAACTCCCCCACCCCCGAGCCGGAGCCGCTCGAGGGTGACGGGTCCGGCACCGCGACGGCGGTGTGGCGCTTCGCCCCGACCCAGCGGATGTCGAGCTACATCACCGCCCTGGTCGCCGGACCGTACGACGTCGTCCGGGACACCCTGACCAGCCGCCGCGGCGAGGTCCCGCTCGGGATCTTCTGCCGCAAGTCGCTCTCGCCCTACCTCGACGCGGACAACCTGTTCGACATCACCAAGCGGGGCTTCGCGTTCTTCGAGGAGGAGTTCGACCAGCCCTACCCGTTCGAGAAATACGACCAGCTCTTCACCCCGGAATACAACATGGGGGCGATGGAGAACGCCGGGTGCGTGACCTTCAACGAGGTCTACGTCTTCCGCTCCAAAGTCCCGCAGGCGCTCGTCGAGCGGCGCGCCCTGACGGTGCTGCACGAACTCGCGCACATGTGGTTCGGCAACCTCGTGACGATGAAGTGGTGGAACGACCTGTGGCTCAACGAGTCGTTCGCGGAGTGGGCCTCGACGACGTGCCAGGCGGAGGCCACGCAGTGGACGGATGCGTGGACGACGTTCGCGTCGATGGAGAAGGACTGGGCCTACCGCGAGGACCAGCTGTCCACGACCCACCCGATCGTCGCCGAGATCCGTGACCTGCGCGACGTCGAGGTCAACTTCGACGGCATCACCTATGCCAAGGGCGCCTCGGTCCTGAAGCAGCTCGTCGCCTATGTCGGTCGCGAGGCGTTCCGGGACGGGTTGCGGGCGTACTTCGCCAAGCACGCCTGGGGCAACACGACCCTCGACGATCTCCTCGACGAGCTCGAGCGCACCTCCGGTCGGGATCTGCGCACCTGGTCGGCGCGGTGGCTGCAGACCGCCGGGGTGAACACGCTGCGCCCGGTCGTCGAGACCGACGACGCGGGCACGATCACGAGTGCGGTCATCGAGCAGAGCGCGGCACCGGAATACCCCACCTTGCGTCCGCACCGGCTCGCGATCGGGTTGTATGCGGTGCGCGGCTCGGGCGAGTCGGCCCACCTGGAGCGGGTGGATCGGATCGAGGTCGACGTCGACGGGGCCCGCACGGAGGTCCCGGCCCTGGTCGGGAAGAGCCGCCCGGATCTGCTCCTCGTCAACGACGACGACCTGACCTACGCCAAGATCCGCTTCGACGAGCCGTCGCTGCGGACCGCTCTGGCGCACCCACGCGGCTTCACCTCCTCCCTGCCGCGGGCGTTGTTCCTCGGCTCGGCGTGGGACATGACCCGCGACGGGGAGCTCGGTGCCCGCGCGTTCATCGACGTGGTCCTGGCCAGCCTGCCCGGGGAGAGCGACTCGACCCTGCTGCGCACCCTGATCCAGCAGGTCCAGACGGCACTGTTCTCGTATGTGGACCCGACCCGCCGGGAGGCCACCCGGGTCCGGGTCCGGGACGCGTTCTGGGACCTGGCCGCCCAGGCCGAACCCGGTGGGGACGCCCAGCTCCAGCTCGTCACGGCGGCCTGTGCCGTCACCGCCGCCGGTGACGACACCGCATACGCGGCAGCCCTGCTCGACGGCTCGCAGACCCTGCCGGGACTCGACGTCGACTTCGAGATGCGCTGGACGCTGCTCACCGCGATGGCGGCGGCCGGGAACGCCGACGCGGCCGCGATCGAGGCCGAACGGGAGCGGGAGGACACCGCGACCGGCCGGGAGCGGGCGGCCCGGGCCCGGGCGTCCCGACCCACCGCGGCGGCCAAGGCGGAGGCGTGGGAGGCGGCCGTCGTCGCTAACGACCTGCCGAACGCGATGATCGTCGCGACCGGTCTCGGCTTCGCCCGCCCGGGGGTCGCCGACGAGGTCATGGTGCCGTTCATCGAGCGCTACCACGACATGCTCGCCACCGTCGAGCAGAAGGGTTCGCACGCGATCCTCGAGGCCGTCGTCCAGGGCTTCTATCCGCGGGCACTGGCCTCCCGGGAGCTGCTCGAGGCCTCCGACGCGTGGCTCGCCGAGCACACCGACGCCGAGGACTCGCTGCGCCGGCTCGTCACCGAGAACCGTGACCCGATCGAGCGGGCCCTGGCGGCCCAGGCCCGCGACGCGGAGGATCCGGACGTGACAGCGGCATGAGCCCGTTCTGGCAGGAGTGGACCGAGTTGCAGCAACTGCTGCTCGGCAAAGCCGTGGCGATCCTCGCGGTCCTCGTCCTCGCGAGCATCGCCCGGTGGCTGCTGCACCGGGCGATCAACAGGGTGGTCCGCACCGTCGCCACGAGGGGATCCGCGCCCGAGCAGCAGCAGGAGCGTCCGGCGCGACGCTCGCGCTCGCTGCGGGTGCTGCGCCGCGCCACCGGCGTCGACCACGAACGGCACGGGCAGCGGGTCGACACGGTCGGCTCCCTGCTGCGCTCGATCGTCACCTTCATCGTCACCCTCATCACGATCCTGACGATCATGTCGATCATCGGCCTGCCGCTCGGGCCGGTGCTGGCCTCCGCCGGGGTCGGCGGCATCGCCCTCGGCTTCGGCGCCCAGGCCCTCGTCAAGGACTTCCTCTCCGGGGTGTTCATGATCTTCGAGGACCAGTACGGCGTCGGTGACGTCATCGACACCGGTGAGGCGATCGGGACCGTCGAGGAGGTCGGGTTGCGGGTCACCCGACTGCGGGACGCCACCGGGGTCGTCTGGTACATCCGCAACGGCGAGATCGTCCGGATCGGGAACCGCTCCCAGGGCTGGTCGACGGCGACGATCGACACCTCGGTCTCCTATGCGGAGAGCGCCGAGAAGGTCATCGGGATCATCCGGGCGGTCGGGACCGACTTCGCCGCCGACCCGCAGTGGCACGAGCGGATCATCGAGGCCCCCAACGTCGTCGGCGTCGAGTCGATCGTCGGGACGACGATGACGATCCGCACCTTCGTCAAGTGCGTCCCGAACGAGCACTTCGCTGTGCAACGCGAGTTGCGGGAACGGATCAAGGCGGCCCTCGACGCCGCCGGGGTGGCCCCACCACCGCCGCCGCTCGTCAGCGGACCTGGGACAATGGGCGGCAAACCATGAGCACTTCCCCTTCCCCCAGCAGTCAGCCCAGTTTCTACGACGAGGTCGGTGGCGCCCCGACCTTCGAGCGGCTCGTCGCCGCCTTCTACGCCGGAGTCGCCGAGGACCCGCCGCTGCGGGCGCTCTACCCCGAGGCCGACCTGGCACCGGCGGCGGAGCGGCTGCGGATGTTCCTCGAGCAGTACTTCGGCGGCCCGAAGACCTACAGCGAGCGCCGCGGCCACCCGCGGCTGCGGATGCGGCACGTGCCCTACGTCATCGATCTCGACATGCGGGACCGGTGGCTGCGGCACATGCTCACCGCCCTGGAGAGCCTCGACCTGCCCGAGGCGCACACCGAGGCGATGCGGGACTACTTCCTGCGCGCCGCGCACATGCTCGTCAACGCCCCCGAGGAGACCCACTGAGCCGCCGGGCGTCGCGGACGCTCATCCTCCTCGCGGTCGTCCTCGTCGCGCTCAACATGCGCGGCTCGATCACCGCCGTCCCCCCACTGCTCGGGGACCTGACCCAGGACCTGGGCATGTCCCGCTCCACCGCCGGTCTGCTCACCTCGCTGCCGGTCCTCTGCTTCGCCCTGGCCGCCCCGCTCAGCGCCACCCTCGGCCGCCGCCTCGGCGCCGGTCATGCCGTCATGCTCGGCCTGGCCCTCATCCTCGTCGGGACCGCCGGACGGGTCCTCGACGGGGCACCGGTCCTCTTCCTCGGCACCGCCGTCATCGGCCTGGGCATCACGATCGCGAACATCCTCGTCCCGGTCGTCATCAAACGGGACTTCGGCTCCCAGGCCGGGCGGGTCACCGGATACTTCGTCGCGACGATGGCGGTCGGGGCGACGATGACCTCCGCGCTGGCTGTCCCGCTCGCCGGGTGGCTGCAGTGGCGCGGCGCGCTGGCCGCCTGGGCGCTCCTCGTGCCCGTCGGCATGGTCGGCTGGTGGTTGCACGTCACCCGCCACGAGCGGATCGAACGCCGCGACCCGGCCGCCGGGACGAGCCGGGCCGGGCTCGCGACGCATACTCCTGCTGCGGGGGCCAGCCACAGCGACGGGTATGTCTGGCGGATCCCGCTCGCCTGGGCGGTCGCCCTCGCCTTCGGCAGCCAGTCGGCGTTGTTCTACTCGATGACGACGTGGCTGCCGTCGCTGCTCGTGGACCGGGCGGGGATCTCGACCGGGGCCGCCGGAGTGGCGCTGTCGATCTACCAGATCACCGCGATCCCGACCGCGCTGACCGTCGCCGGGATGTGCCGGTGGCGACCCAGCCAGGGCTGGCTCGGCGTCACCCTCGCCGGGACGTGGCTCGTGTTCATCGCCGGGCTACTCCTCGTCCCGGGCCTGTGGCCGGTGTGGTCCGTCCTCGGCGGACTGGCCCAGGGGGGCGGCTTCACCTATGTCCTCACCCTGCTCGTGCTGCGCGGCTCCGACGAGCACGTCGTGCGGGCGCTCGGCTCGATGGCCCAACTCGTCGGCTACCTCATCGCCGCGGCCGGCCCGTTCGTCGCCGGATGGCTCGCGCAGGTCTCCGGCGGGTGGACCGCCCCCGGATTCCTCTTCATCGGCCTGGCCGTCACTCTCGCCGTGATGAGCCTCATCGCGGGCCGGGACGAGACGGTGCACGCGCCGGTCAGGTAGCAGCGGCATAATGCCGCCGTGGAGGGTGCGCTCAGGCTGGTCCCGGGGGTCGTCGCGACGGGGATGTTCCTCGTCGGGGTGGGGTCCGCGGCCAGCGCGCCGCGTGCCCTCGGTCAGCCGGCGACGGCCCTGACGGTGGTATGCGCCGCGGCCCTCGTCCTCATCGCTCTGGTCGGTGGTCGCTCGGCTGGGTCGGATCGGTCGCGGTGGGGTCGACGGACGTGGGAACGGCTCGCACTGCTCGCGGCGGCGACCGT
Source organism: Intrasporangiaceae bacterium (assembly GCA_012838445.1). Classification (GTDB taxonomy): domain Bacteria; phylum Actinomycetota; class Actinomycetes; order Actinomycetales; family Dermatophilaceae; genus F2B08. Next base: position 20,365 of record DUPF01000222.1, read on the forward strand.
CCTGGTGTGCACCGTCGTCACCGTCTCGACGAGTTATCGCTACGGCTGGGATCCGGTGACCGTCCAGCAGGTCGCCGAGGGGACCCGCGAACCGAACAGTGCGATCCGCTACTTCTCGGTCTATCCGAATATCCTGCCGATGCTCATGATCGGCAAGCTCGCCGTCTGGCTGGAGCGTGCCATCGGGTTGGACTATGCAGCGTTCTTCGCCGTGGTGGCCGTGGCCAGTCTCGCGGTCACCCTGGCCGCGGGACTGGTGTGGCTGGCCCGCCGCGGCGCCCGCCCGGTCCAGGCCGCCGGATTCGTCGTGCTCACCGGTCTCATCGTCGGGATCTCGCCGTGGATGGGGGTGCCCTACACCGACCTCGTCGCGCTGCCGATCCCGCTGCTCGTCGTCGCGCTGCTGTCCTTCCTCCCGGGACTACAGTCCCCACGGTGGATGCTCCTCGTGGCGGGCCTGGCCGTCCTCGTCGGCATCGGGTGGGCGGTCAAGACCACCCCGATCGTCCTCCTCGCCGCAGTCGTCGTCGGGGTCCTGCTCGCCCCGGGGGACCGACCGCAGTGGCAGCGCTGGAGCGCCGGCGGCGCCGTCGTTGCGCTGGCCTGGCTCACCTCGGCCGGTCTGATCGCCGCCGCCAAACCGGTGTCGGACCTACCGCTGCGGGAGGGTGTCGAGGTCGACACGAGCCTCTACGTCGCCGCCGGGATGCGCACCCAGATCTACGCCGACGGCCGACGCTGCTACGGCTGCTTCGACCGGCGGCTGACCCGACCGACCTACGGCAAGGACACCGCCGCGCAACGCGCCGTCGCGCTGCCGGCGATCCGGGCCAGCCTGCACGACCGGACGATCCTCGGCCACGGCGTGTTCTATGCGCACAAGACCCACCACACGTGGGGAGACGGGATGTTCTTCGCCTGGGGTGAGGGGCTCGATATGGAGGAGCCACTGCAGTACCGCCTCTCCCCCGACTCGTTCCTGCGTTCCGTCGGCACCGCCGACGGCCACCTCCTCGGGGTCCGCACCGCCGTCGTCGGCGGGCTGTGGGCCGGGGTGCTGATCCTCGCGGCGGTGCGGCTGTGGCAGGGCCGCCGCGAGTGGGACCTCGTCGCGATCAGCGCCGCGGTCGCCGGGTTGTTCGCGTTCACGACGCTCTTCCAGGGCCGCGGCCGCTACATCCTCGTCATGGCCCCGGTGCTCATCGCCCTCGCGTGTGCGCCTGCGGCCCGACGCAGCGCACCTCGGGGATAATGCTGCGGTGACCGTCCCTGCCGCATCGCCTGCCGATTCCCCTGTCAGCTCCCCTGTCGACTCCCCCAGCCCGGCCACCGCGACCCTCCTGCACACCGGACCGAGCCGGACCCCCGCCTGGTGGCGCACCGCCGTGATCTACCAGGTCTACCCGCGCTCCTGGGCCGACAGCGACGGCGACGGCCTCGGTGACCTGCCCGGCATCACCGCCCGCCTGCCCTACCTCGTCGACCTCGGTGTCGACGCGCTGTGGCTGTCCCCGTTCTACGTCTCCCCGATGAACGACGCCGGCTACGACGTCACCGACTACGAGGACGTCGACCCGATCTTCGGCACCCTCGCCGACGCCGACGAACTCATCACCACCGCCCACCGCCTCGGCCTGAAGGTCATCGTCGACCTCGTCCCGAACCACTCCTCGATCGAGCACCCGTGGTTCCAGGAGGCGCTCGCGGCCGCCCCGGGCAGCCCGGAACGGGACCGCTACATCTTCCGCGACGGACTCGGCCCGGACGGCGCCGAGCCCCCGACCGACTGGAAGTCCGTCTTCGGCGGACCCGGGTGGACGCGGGTCACCGACCGCACCCCCGACCACCCGGACGGGGCACCCGGACAGTGGTACCTCCACCTCTTCGACGTCACCCAGCCGGACTACAACTGGCACAACCCCGCTGTCCGGGAGGCCTTCGAGCAGCACCTGCGGTTCTGGCTGGACCGCGGCGTCGACGGCTTCCGCGTCGACGTGGCCCACTCCCTGTTCAAGGACCCGGACCTGCCGAGCTGGCCCTACGGCGGGGACCTGCTCGCCCCGAGCGGACCGACCAACCAGGCCCCGATGTGGGACCAGGACGAGGTCCACGACGTCTATCGGTCCTGGCGCAAGCTGCTCGACGCATACAACCCCGACGCGGACCCGCAGACCGACCGGATCCTCTGCGCCGAGGCGTGGGTCACCCCGCCGGAGCGGCTGGCCCGCTACATCCGCCCGGACGAGATGCACACGGCGTTCAACTTCGACTTCCTCGACGCCGGCTGGTCCGCGGCCGCGATCGGGCAGGTCATCGCCGAGTCCTACGCCCAGAACGACGCCGTCGGTGCCCCGACGACGTGGGTGCTCTCCAACCACGACGTCGTCCGGCACGCGAGCCGCTTCGGTCTGCCCGACCCGACCTCCCGACCCAACGGGATCGGTCCGGGCGATCCGCAACCGGACCCCGTCCTCGGTCTGGCCCGGGCCAGGGCGGCGACCACCCTCATGCTCGGTCTGCCGGGCAGCAGCTACATCTACCAGGGTGAGGAACTCGGGCTGCCCGAGGCGACCGACCTGCCCGGGGAGGCGCGTCAGGACCCGACCTATCTGCGCACCGACCACGCCATCCTCGGCCGGGACGGCTGCCGGATCCCGATGCCGTGGTCCGCGACCGGCCCGAGCCTCGGCTTCGGCCCGAGCGGACGGCCCTGGCTGCCGC
>DUPF01000223.1 GCA_012838445.1 Intrasporangiaceae bacterium
CCGCGGCCGTCGCCTGGATCGTCGGCCGCGCCAACGGGGTCTTCGGTTGGGGCGGCAGGGTCCAGATCAAGGAGTTGATGGACGCTCTCGGACTGCCGCCCGGGTCACCGAGTCAGCGAGCTCAGCCGTTCCTGGACGCACTCGGCGTCGACCGATACCAGCGACTCGACGGTCAATCGCTCGGAACGCCAGACCTGCTCACCAGCGTGACTCGTCAGCGTCTGATGGAGACGCGGGACCGGCTGCGTGGCCTCGACGAGCAGGACTGACCGGCGTGTCATGGCAATAGGCTCGGGGTCACAGGAAACGGAGGACATCATGGAGCAGTTCACGGCTGAGCAGATGGATCGCGCGGCGGGCGTGCTGATCGGGCAGGCCTGCGGTGACGCGCTCGGGGTGCCCTACGAGTTCGGTGCGCCACCGTCGGACGGTCGGCCGGTGATGAAGGGTGGCGGGCTGGGCAACTATGCCCCCGGTGAGTGGAGCGACGACACCCAGATGGCGCTGTGCATCGCCGAGGTCGCCGCGACCGGGGCGGACCTGACCGAGACCTCGGCCCTGGACGACATCGCGGTCAAGTTCGAGCAGTGGTATGCGACGGGCCCGGCCGACATCGGCATCCAGACCCAGCGGGTGCTCGGCCTGGCTGCACGGCTCGACGGACCGCCGTCGACCCGGCTGACCGAGGCCTCCCGGCAGGTCCACGACCAGACCGGCCGCAGCGCCGGCAACGGGGCCCTGATGCGGACCTCGCCGGTGGCGCTCGCATACCTCAACGACCCGGACCGGGCCGTCGAGGCGGCTCGGACTATTGCCGCGCTGACCCACCACGACCCGCTCGCCGGGGACTCCTGTGTCCTGTGGACCGACCTGATCCGGCGGGCCGTCCTCGACGGTGAACTGGTGCAGGCCGATCTCGAACTCATCCCGGCGGGTCGGCGGGACTACTGGGCCGGTCTGGTCGCCGACGCCGAGTAGCAATCGCCGCGCACCTTCGCTCCGAACGGCGACACGATGCGGGCCTTCCAGGCTGCGTATGCGTCAGTGCTGACCGCGAGCCGCCGCACCGACAGCGCAGGATTGGTCGAGGAAGGACTCGTAGAGGCGATCCTCGTCGGGAACGACACCGACACCGTCGCGGCCATCGCGGGAGGGCTGCTCGGAGGTCTCGCCGGTCTCGGCTCGATCCCGGAGCAGTGGGTTCGCGACATCAACGGCTGGCCGGGCTATCGCGCCGACGGTCTGGTGCAGATGGCGCACGCCATCGTGGGGCAGGGGTCAGGCACAGACTGAGCGTTCCGCGCGCCACCGTGTGGCCGGTGGCTGGGACAGCATCCCCGGGCGGATGAGATCTCGTGCGTGGCGTGAGAGGACACGCCGACGGCACGCCCGCCAATCGAGACGGCCCCGGCATGTCGTGAAGGACTGTCAGACCCGGCGCCTATGGTTTCGCGGATGGTGGATGGACGGCGCGCGGCGGTGGCAGCGGACACGAGCGCCGAGGCGAGCGCCGAAGCGCTGCGACCGACACCCCACGGGCGCCCGCTCACCCTGCAGATCGACTGCCGCACCAGCCCCGAGGCCAGGAAGGGCCAACCTCACGAGATCACCCTCGACGCCGACTGGACGGTGCGCACCCCGCACGACCTCGACGCCGAGCGGATCGCGGAGGCGTTCGGCGCATACAGCTCCTGCCTGACCCTCATCGACCGGACGGTTCCCGCCTTCCGGACCTCCCTGCGCCTCCTCACCCGCGGCAGACGTTCTCACCTCGTCCGCATCCGGCACAACGCCTGGCTCATTCCCGACAGCGAGTTCATCCACGGCTGCTGCCGCCCTCGCGGTCGGTTCCCCACTGCCGCCAAGGCCGCCCGGCACCTGCGCAGCGCACGCCACCTCGCCGCTGTCCACGACGTCCCCGAATGGCAACTCGAGGTCCTCATCCGGGCCGCCGAACGCGAATGGGGCTCCTGGGAGGGCACCCGGGACCGCGAGCCGCAGATCCGCTCGCTCGTGCGGGAGAGCAACGGGGTGACCGAGCTGTGGCGAGCCGGGATCCGTCCCGACGAGATCGCCACGATGGCCTCGTATGCGCCGGTCGACGAACCTCTGCCCGTCGCCTACTACATCGGCCTGGCCTACGGGCAGGCCCGCCCGGACTGGCTGCACCGTGTGCTCGTCCACCGCCCCGACCCTGACGTGGCCGCCTGGCTCGTCACGCTCGGGGACGAATACCTCGAACGCAGCGCCACCCAGCTCGGCCAATGGCTCGCCTTCGGGCTGCCCCGCAGCGACTCGCTCCTGATGATCGACTCCGGCATCGACCCCGTCCTGCCCTTCCGGATCGCCTGGGCCACTGACTGGTCCGTGCACGCCGCCGTCCGCTCCCTCGTGGCCTGGACCCGGGTCGGCTGCGTGCCCTCCCTGGACGACTTCGCCTGCCTCGCCCGCCACGGTGTCCTCGATGCGCGCCTGACCCGCGACACCGTCGACGAGATGTGCGGCGCCGTCAAGCGACTCCTCGGGCGCCGCCCGCCGGACCAGTACGCCCCGGAGCGGACCCAGATCGCCCTCATCCGCGCCGTCCTCGGCAACCGCACCGAGACCCTCAACGCGATCCATGCCGGCGTCGACCACATCACGAAGCTCGACGCCTACCTACGCGCGCACGAGTCCGCCTGACCGGCGTCGGCGAGCACCGCATACCCCCGACCACCCACCGCAACCGAAGGAGAAGCCCCTGTGACGATCAGGACCCGCACCCAGTATGAACACGCACTCCAGGCCCTCGGGATCTGTGTGAGCGTGCGGATCCCCGTGCTGTTGTGGGGCAACCCCGGCGAGGGGAAGACCGCCGTCGTCGAAGCGGCCGCCCACTCCGGGTGGCACGTCGAGACCGTCATCATCACCCACAGCGAACCGTCCGACTTCGCCGGACTGCCCGTCGTCGGAGCGGACGGGTCGGTCACCCTCGCTCCGCCCTCCTGGGCGCAACGGCTCGCCGACCACAACGGGCCCTCGATCGCGTTCTTCGACGAGTTCTCCACCGCATCCCCGGCGCTGCAGGCGGCGGCCCTGCGGCCGCTGACGCACTACGAGGTCGGGGCGCTGCAACTGCCCGAGACCGTCTCCTTCGTCGCCGCCGCCAACCCGGCCGATGTCGCCGCCGCCGGTTGGGAGCTCGCCGCCCCGACCGCCTCCCGGTTCGTCCACCTCGACTGGGGGATGCCCTACGAGGTCTATGCCGAAGGACTCGTCACCCGCACCTGGCCGACCATGCCCGTCTATGCCGAACCGCTCACCTACCAACGCTGCCTCGAGGAGGAGTTCGTCCTCGTCGCGGGCTACCTGAGCGTGCGCGAATCGCAACTGTCCGCGATCCCCAAGGACGCCGCCGAACGCGGCGGGGCCTTCCCGACGCCGCGGACCTGGGACTACGCCGCCCGGCTGTCCGCGTTCGCCCGCGCCGTCGGCGCTCCCGCCGAGGTCCGGTTCCTCCTCGTCGCCGGGTGCGTCGGCGCCGCCACCGCCCACGAATACCTCCGCTGGGCCAACAACCAGGACCTGCCGGATCCTGAATCCCTCCTCGCCGCACCGGAATTCAGCGACTTCACCGGTATGCGCGCGGACCGGGTCTACCTCTGCCTCCAGGCCGTCCTCGCGGCCGTCTCCCGCGACCCGAGCCCGCA
>DUPF01000024.1 GCA_012838445.1 Intrasporangiaceae bacterium
CTTGACCAGCTCCTCAAGCAGCGCAAGACGGAGACTCTCGGACAGATCGGCGGAGTGCGACTGGCGCTCGACGAGGCCGATGCCATCTTCGCCGAGACAGGGGCGGTGTCCACGGTGACCTGGTCCAAGATCCAGGCCACCTCACTCGCCCTTCAGACCATGCAGGCCGAAGCCATCGCCCAGCTGCACGCCGTGGCTGACAACGTCGCAGCGGCGGCAGGGAATGTCGATCGGGCGGCGAGCGCCCTCGAACAGGCCACGACCGACACTGAGTTCTGGCTCGGCTCCCTGGCGCACACGATCGCTCTTCAGGACCGGCAGTACCGTCTGGAGCTTGCTCGCGTCGCCGACGAGGATGTGGCGCAGCTCGAAGCGCACCATCGCGGAATCGTCATCGCCCGCGCTGACCGGGTGCGGCGCGTGGTGGCGGGACTGGATTCGATGGCTGACGCCATGTCTAAAGCCACCGTTCTGACCAACGCAGACAAGGTCGCCAACCCGATCAACGCTCCGAAGGTCACCCGGCAAGCGAACGCCGTTGCCGCCGCCATGGCGGCGTTCGCAGCTCACACCGACCTGGAGATCCGCGACCGCGGGTCGATTGCCATCACCCCGTGGTCTCGGGCTGCGCGAGGCCTCCTTGGGGAGGCGTCGTCCGCGGTGGGAACAGCAAGCTCAAGTGTCGCTGATCGAGCACGGGCCGCAGCAGCAGCCGTCGAAGACCGTCGTGAACGGTCGATCCTGCGGCGAGCGGAGAAGATCAGGGAGAAGCGAAGAAAGGGTTAGCAAGCATCGCCGACCCCGCACAACGTCTTCGCTGACTCGATACGACAGCCCCTGTTGCAGTCTCTGATGGGGGAAGATGTCGCCATGTGGAGGTCATGGCTGGCCGGTGCCGGGCTGTTCGTGCTGGGGGTCCTGGCCACGATGATCATCGAGACGCTGACGAACCAGTCCGTCTCAGCAGTGCTGCGTCAACGGTTCAAGCGCAAGGCGGCCAAGGAGCTCGAGCAGCTCACCCGCGATGACGACCTCATTCGGCTCGGCGACGAGTGCCTGTACATCCACCAGTTCGTGCCAGGAGGATACGAGCGTCGGAACATCAGTCTGGGGCTACGCGGCGAGCGTCCTTTCGTCGAGGCGATTGCAGAAGCCGACCCTGATCTGCTGCCGGTGCCGGCGGAATCGCTCATCGCGGAGGTCGAAGCACGCCGGGCGCTCTATGACTCCGACGAACACCCCACGTGGAACGGCGACACCGTCACCGTGGAGAACATCGACTCGTTCATCCGCGACGACGTGAACGAGTCGCCGGTCCTCAGACTGGTGGTGAGCAAAGGCGACTACGCCACCTCCCAGGTATGCACCGAACGCTGGCAGCAGTGGTTCGACGCACCGGGTCAGGTCATGCCTCGGGACAAGCCGGAGCTGTTCAACGGCGTGCCAGGACTGCTCAACTCCATCGGCCTGAACGCCACGCTCGTCACCGACGACGACAAGCTTGTCCTGGTCAAACGCAACCCGAGGATGAGCAGCGGACGTTCCGGCTGGCACATCTCCGTCAACGAAGGGATGCTGCCCGAGGACTGCGTGCGTGACGGTGAGCTCGATCCTCATGTCGGACTCGTCCGGGGCGTCAAGGAGGAGCTCGGCATCGACATCGATCCGCGGTGCGTGAAGATCCACACCGCCGTGTTGGATATGCGCCGATATCAGTTCGGACTGCTCGGGCACATCGACCTGCGTGGCTCTCGCACCTCGGCTGCCCATGTGCAGCGCGCCCGTATGTTGGGCAACGCCAAGGACAAGTCGGAGAACGCCCGGCTGAGCTTCATTGACTGGACCTACGAGGATGTTCGCTCCAAACTGCTCGAGACGGAGTGGATCGCCCACGGCTGGCTGAACCTGATCTTGTCCGCCATCCAGCACTTCCCCTCACATCGGGATGAGTTGTCCGACCTGCTCACCGACCGGACGGTGTCCTTCAACGCGCGGGCAGACGCGGTGCGCGCGTCGCGTGACTGACCTTGGGACCGCGTCACGGCAGCTGGCGACGTCCGAGGACAATGGAGGCATGCCCACCGAGCGCGAGATCACCGAGACCGTCAGCCTGACCCGACCGGATGGGCGGCTGAACCCGGCGGCGGTGGGGTGGACGCGGACACCGCTGCACGACACGTCCGGGATCGGGCGGGGTCGGGTCGGGTGGGGCCGGAACAAGCGGTGGGAGTACTGGGCGGTCTGCTCGCCGGAGTGGGTCGTC
>DUPF01000224.1 GCA_012838445.1 Intrasporangiaceae bacterium
AGCGTCACCCGGGCACAACCCCGTCGCGTGGTCGATTCCCCGTCGGCTCGTCGCCGGCCCATCGCCGGCGCCGGTGGCGGTATGCGGTGGCTAGGCTTGCCGGTCATGGCCCACCTCATCCCGGCTCCGGTCCTCACCCAGGCCCCGATCCTGGCGCACTACATCCGCGGTGACCTCGTCGAATCGGTGCACCGCGCCAGCCTCGTTGCCCTCGACCAGGCGGGACAGGTCGCCTTCAGCCACGGCGGGATCGACTCGCCGATCTTCCCGCGCTCCGCGCTCAAACCGATCCAGGCGCTCGCGATGGTCCGCGCCGGCCTCGATCTGCCCCCGGACCTGCTCGCCCTCGTCTGTGCGAGCCACAGTGGCGAACCGTTCCACCTCGACGGTGTCGAGCGGATCCTCACCGGAGCAGGGTTGAGCGTCGACGACCTGCAGAACACCCCGTCACTTCCCCTCGGTGAGGGTGCCGCCCGCGACTGGCTGCGCACCGGCCGCGGGGAGACGTCGCTGACCCAGGACTGCTCCGGCAAGCACGCCGGCATGCTCGCTACCTGCGTCCACAACGACTGGGGCACCACGACCTACCGTGACCCCGACCACCCGCTCCAGCAGGCGATCCTGGCCACGGTCGCCGAACTGAGCGGCGAGAGCCCCGGACCGATCTCCGTCGACGGCTGCGGAGCGCCCCTCATCGCCATCTCCCTGACCGGGCTCGCGCGCGCCTTCGCGACCCTGGCGACCGCTGCCGCGGACACTGCGGAAGGGCGGGTCGCCGATGCCATCCGGGAGGCGCCGCACTACGTCGGCGGGACCGACCGGGACGTCACCGCCCTGATCTCCGGCACCCCCGGGTTGATCGCCAAGGACGGCGCCGAGGGGGTCTATGCCGCCGCCCTCGACGACGGTCGCGCCGTCGCCCTCAAACTCGCCGAGGGGGGCAGTGTCACCGGTTCATCGCGCGCCCGCCCGGTCATCATGGCGGCCGCGTTGCGTCGCCTCGGGGTCGAGAGCACCGCATACCCCGCCCTGGAGAACGCCCCGGTCCTCGGCCACGGGGAGCCGGTCGGCTCCATCGTCGCCGTCGACGTCTGAGCAACGGAGGTATGCCGTGCGCGCCGTCGTCCAACGGGTCACCTCCGCCCGGGTGCGGGTCGAGGGAGAGGTCGTCGGCGAGATCGGCCCCGGACTCGTCGTCCTCGTCGGGGTGACCCACGACGACGGACCCGAGCAGGTGGGGTTCATCGTCCGCAAGATCGCCGATCTGCGGATCATGCGGGAGGAGCAGTCGGTCACCGACATCGGTGGGCAGGTCCTCGTGGTCAGCCAGTTCACGCTCTACGGGGAGAGCCGCAAGGGTCGGCGGCCGACGTGGAACGCAGCCGCCCCGGGGCCGGTGGCCGAGCCGATCGTCGATCAGGTCGTCGCCGGGCTGCGGGCCCGTGGGCTGACCGTGGCGACCGGGCGGTTCGGCGCCGACATGGCCGTCGACCTGACCAACGACGGCCCGGTGACGATCCTGCTCGAGGCGTGACGCCGCGATTCTGCGCGTGCCGAGGCACTCAGGAGCGGCGGTTACCCTGATCCCATGAATCTCATCGGCTCGGCGCAATGGACGGTCGCGCTCGTCCTCTCGGTCGCCATTCTCGGGATGGAGATCTTCGCCTTCGTCGACGCCCTGCGGCACCAGCCCGACGCATACCTGCGGGCGGGGAAGCGGACCAAGCAGCTCTGGCTCGTCGTCACCGGCGTGGCCATGTTGCTCGGGTTCCTCACCCTCGGCAACCCGCTGCACCTATTCGCGCTGCTCGGTGTCGTCGGCGCCGGTGTCTATCTCGCGGATGTGCGTCCGGCGCTGCAGTCCCTCGGCGGCCACTACGGGGGACGGGGTCGGGACACGTGGTGAGCGGACACGAACCCAGAAGGCCGGGGGAGCACGTCTGGTCGGAGCGTCCGTGGGGCCGGTTCGACCAGTACAGCCACAACGAGGCGACCACCGTCAAGGTCATCACCGTCGAGCCCGGGCAGCGGTTGTCGCTGCAGCGCCATGAGCACCGGGCGGAGTACTGGATCGTCCTCGACGGCCCGGTCGACGTGACCGTCGGTGCGGACACCTGGGCCGCGCAGACCGGCGAGAGGATCTGGATCGAGACCGGCGAGGTGCACCGGATGGGCAACTCCGGCACTACCCCGGTGCGGGTCCTCGAACTCGCCTACGGGCACTTCGACGAGGCCGACATCGAGCGGCTCGAGGACGACTACTCCCGCTGAGCCCAGTCCGGTCGCACCGCCGCCACAACTTCGCAATCGCGAAGTTGTGGCGGCAGCGGGCGACCGGGGGTGGAGCCGTCAGGTGGGTGCGACCGCGGCCCAGTCCACGGTGAGTTCACCGAGCCGCCAACGCTTCTCAGTCCCCCGGATGGGCCAACGGCCGGCGGCATGCAGGTCACGGACGGCAGCGACGAATCGGGCGCGTGGCCCGTATGCGATCACCGCCGCAGCCCGGTCCCAGGCCGTATCGAGGTCGGCGAGGAACGCGTGCACCGGTTCGCCCGGCACGTTGCGGTGGATGAGTGCCTTCGGCAGGCGTTCGGCGACGATGGAGGGCCGCTCGATCGAGGCGGTGTGCACACTGATGGTCAGCGATTGCGGTCCATCCGCGGTGAGCGCGACCCACGACGCGATGCGGCCGATCTCGTCGCAGGTCCCGTCGACGAGCAGACCGTCCGGGCTCATCCGCTCGATGATCACACCCCACGCACCGGGCACCTCCGCCTCGTCGTACTGCCGCAGGACGTTGAACGCGCGGACCAGGATCGGACGCTCACCCGGCGACAGCCCCAACTCGAACCCACCGTGCCGGAACGTCAAGGTCGGAGGATCGGCGATCCGCTGCCCCTCCGCGACCCGGACCGGGTCGATCTCCACCCCGACGACGCGAACGTCCGGACGGATCCGCCGCAACCGGTCCCGCAGCTCCAGCGTCGTCACCGGCGAGGCCCCGAAACCGAGGTCGACGACGAGCGGATCGGGCGCTGCCGTCAGCCGGCGGCGCTCGGTGGCCACCAGCCACCGGTCCGCACGGCGCAGCCGATTCGGGTTGGTCGTCCCGCGCGTCACGGTGCCGATCGGGCGAGGACGTGGGGACATGCGTTCAGGCTAATCGCGGCACGCACCGTGAGAGGCTGGGTGCTATGACGAGCTCGGCCCACGCAACCCTCCTGGCCTATCTCGACTCCGCCGGCCTGACCCACGAGACGGGGGCCCGGGACGGGGAGGTCGTCGTCGAACTGCCAGGGGAGAAGAAGCTCAAGACGGTCACCTCCGTCGTCGTCGGTGAGTCCGCACTCACCGCAGTCGCCTTTGTCATCCGCAACCCTGACGAGAACCACGCGCAGGTCTATCGCTATCTGCTCCGCAAGAATCTGCGGCTGCCGGGTGCCGCATACGCGATCGATCCCAGCGGGGATGTGTATGTCACCGCCCGGTTGCCGCTCGCCGGTGTCGACGCCGACGCCCTCGACGCCCTGTTCGGGCTGATCCTCGATGCCGCGGACAGCCATTTCAACGAGCTGCTCGCCCTCGGGTTCCTCTCCTCGATGAAGAAGGAGTGGGAGTGGCGGATCAGCCGGGGTGAGTCGCTGCGCAACCTCGCGGCGTTCCGGTCACTGCTCGAGGCGGAGACCGGCGTGAGCGCCCCGGACGGTGCGTTCTGAGGGGAGCCGCTCCCCGCATACTCCCGCAGGCGCGGACTCGATAGGCTCAGGAGTATGAGCGCGCCATACACCCTGATCCTGTTGCGTCACGGACGATCGGACTGGAACGAGAAGAACCTCTTCACGGGCTGGGTCGACGTCGACCTCATCGACGTGGGACGTGCCGAGGCCGTCCGCGGTGGTGAGTTGCTCGCCGAGGCGGGCCTGCTGCCGGACGTCGTGCACACCTCGCTGCTGCGCCGGGCGATCACCACGGCCAACATCACCCTCGACACCTGCGACCGGCACTGGATCCCGGTGCGGCGCGACTGGCGCCTCAACGAGCGCCACTACGGCGCGCTGCAGGGGCTGGACAAGGCCGCGACCCGGGAGAAGTACGGCGACGAGCAGTTCATGACGTGGCGGCGCAGCTTCGACACCCCGCCGCCGCCGATCGACGTCGACAGCGAGTTCGCCCAGACCAACGATCCGCGCTATGAGGGGGTCGAGGTGCCGCGCACTGAATGCCTCAAGGACGTCATCGAGCGGATCATGCCGTACTGGGAGGGCGCGATCCAGGACGACCTGCGGGCCGGCCACACCGTCCTGATCACCGCGCACGGCAACAGCCTGCGCGCCCTGGTCAAGCACCTCGACCAGATCAGCGACGAGGACATCGTCGGCCTGAACATCCCCACCGGGATGCCGCTGGTCTACACCCTCGGCGAGGACTTCATGCCGACCGAGCCGGGCCGCTACCTCGACCCCGAGGCCGCCGCCGAGGCCGCCGCCGCGGTCGCCGCCCAGGGCAGCAAGTAGCGCTCCGGGCAGCACCGCCCCGCAACGAACGACAGGACCACCCCCGGCAACGGGGGTGGTCCTGATTCGTCGAGGTCGAGGAGTCGACCCGAATCAGTGCGCGGAGTCCTCGCGCTCCTCGTGGTCGGTCAGCTGCTCCGGCTCCCACTCGCCGGTGACGAGGAAGACGACCCGGCGCGCGACCGAGACGGCGTGGTCGCCGAACCGCTCGTAGTAGCGGCCGACGAGGGTCATGTCGACGGCGGTCTCGGTGCCGTGCTGCCACTTCTCGTCCTGCAGGTGCTCGTACAACTCCCGGTGCAGGTCGTCCATCGCGTCGTCGTCGCGCTCCATCGTCATGGCCGCCTCGGCGTCCTTGGCGGCGATGACCGAGCCGGCCTTGGTGACGATCCGTTCGGCGACCTGACCCATCTGCAGGATCGTCGCACGCAGGTCGGCGGGCACGGCCGAGTGCGGGAACCGCAGCCGGGCGATCTTGGCGACGTGGCGGGCCAGGTCACCCATCCGCTCGATGTCGGCGCTCATCCGCATCGCGGTGACGACGATGCGCAGGTCGGTGGCCACCGGCTGCTGGCGGGCCAGGAGATCGATCGCCTTGATGTCGAGCTGCTCCCGCATGTCGTCGATCCGCACGTCGTTCTCGATGACGGACTCGGCAAGCGTGATGTCGGCGTCGAGCAGCGCGGTCGTCGCGCGCGCCATCGCCGAGGCGGCCAGTCGGGTCATCTCCACGAGCTGGTCCGAGAGACTGTCGAGGTCCTCGTGGAATGCATCGCGCATGGCTGAGTGTCCTTCGCTGATCGATCGTCGTGACGGGCAGTGCCCAACCTACTTGTTGGGGACCGCAGGTGTGGTGCGCACCACGGATGCGCATGCCTGGTCGGCACATTCGCACCCGGACGTGAACGCGGGAGGGAGGTGAAGTGAACACTTGGGGACCGGCGTGTGAGGAGCCGGATCCCGTGGTCCGGACCGCTCGGCGTCGCTGCGTACCCTGGTGACGTGATCACGCACGTCCTGCTCGGCGCTCTCGCAGGAGCACTCGTCACCGCGGTGGCGATGTGGCTCTTGGTGCACCGACCGCGACGTTCCGAGACGAGGACCACCTGGGGGAGGATGAGTCCGGCCGCCGGCGCGAGCAGCGCCCCACTTCCGATCGGGGCCACGGACGTGTTGACCGTGCTGTCCTCGACGGTCATCGTCGTGGACCGTTCCGATGTGGTCATCCAGTCCTCGCCGTCCGCCTCCGCCTACGGACTCGTCCGGCGCAGCGGCCTGATCCACGAGGACATCCGCAACCTGGTCCGCCAGGTGCGCGACGACCACGTCATCCGGGAGGAGGTCCTGCATGTCAGTCGCGGCTGGACCGACCAGGGCCCGGGTGTGGGTGCCGACCGGCTCGTCCTCAGCGTCCGGGTCGCGCCCCTCGGTCAACGCCACATCCTCATCCTCATCCAGGACCGCACCCATGAGCAGCGGCTCGAGGAGGTCCGCCGCGACTTCGTCGCCAACGTCAGTCACGAGTTGAAGACCCCCGTCGGGGGACTGTCGCTGCTCGCCGAGGCCGTCCTGGACGCCAAGGACGATCCCGTCGCCGTCGAGCGCTTCGCCTCCCGCATGCAGGCCGAGGCCAGGCGGTTGAGCAAACTCGTCACCGACGTCGTCGACCTGACCCGGCTCCAGGTTGCCGACGTCCTGCACGAGCCGCTCGAGGTGGACATCGGCGCCGTCGTCCGCGAGGCGGTGGACAACTCGACCGTGCTCGCCGAGGGCAACGACATCGCGCTCGACACCGTCATCGCCCCCGGGCTGCGGACCTTCGGCGACGAGGACCTGCTCGTGACCGCGGTGCGCAACCTTGTCACGAACGCGATCAACTACTCCGGACCCGGCACCCGCGTCGCGGTGCGGGCCCGGGAACGCGACGGCACCATCGAGATCGTCGTCGCCGACCACGGCATCGGGATCCCGCCCGAGGAGCAGGACCGGATCTTCGAACGCTTCTACCGGGTCGACCCGGCCCGCTCCCGCGCCACCGGCGGCACCGGACTCGGGTTGTCCATCGTCAAGCACATCTGCGCCACCCACGGCGGCTCGGTCTCGGTCTGGAGCCAGGAGGGCAAGGGATCGACCTTCACGATCCGACTCCCCTCCGGCGTCGAACCCGAGGACGACCGCCCCGAATCTCCCCCCACGACGGCACCCCTGCCGTCACCGCACGATGCACGTCAAGGAGTCACCAACCCATGACCAGGATTCTCCTCGTCGAGGACGAGGCGTCCTTCTCCGAACCGTTGTCCTACCTGCTCGACAAGGAGGGATACGAGGTCGTCGTCGCCGAGACCGGCCCGGACGCGGTCGCCGCGTTCGAGTCCGACGGAGCCGATCTGGTCCTGCTCGACCTGATGCTCCCCGGCATGTCCGGCATCGACGTCTGCCGCCAGCTGCGGACCAAGTCCAACGTCCCGATCATCATGCTCACCGCCAAGGACAGCGAGATCGACAAGGTCGTCGGCCTCGAGCTCGGGGCCGACGACTACGTGACCAAGCCCTACAGTTCGCGTGAGCTCCTCGCCCGGATCAAGGCGGTGCTGCGCCGGCTCACCGAGCCCGAGGACCTGCTCCCGGCGACCGTCGAGGCCGGCCCGGTGCGGATGGACGTCGAGCGCCATGTGGTTACCGTCGGTGGTGAGCCGGTCAACCTGCCCCTGAAGGAGTTCGAACTGCTCGAGTTCCTGCTGCGCAACTCGGGTCGGGTGCTCACCCGCGGCCAGCTCATCGACCGGATCTGGGGCAGCGACTACGTCGGGGACACCAAGACCCTCGACGTGCACATCAAGCGGTTGCGCGCCAAGGTGGAGGCCGACCTGGCCAGCCCCCGGCACATCATCACGGTGCGGGGGTTGGGCTACAAGTTCGAGGCCGATTCCCACCAGCCCTGAGCACCGCCCGACGCAAGCTCGTGGGTATGCGGTGCGCACCGCATACCGAAAGCCCCGGTCAGCACGTGCGGACCGGGGCTTGTCGGAGTCAGCGGGGGCGGGTCAGCTGCCGTAGTCGCTGTAGTTCGGGTTGTCGGCGGTCAGGACCGGCACGCTGACCTGCGCGGGCGGGCCGCCGTTGACGCTGACCTCGACCGGGACCATCGCTCCGGGTGCCGCGTCGAGGCTGCTCAACTCCAGACCCGCCTCGCCGGGGGGCGAGACCTGCAGGGCGGTGCCGGCCGGGACGGTGACCTCGCTGTCGCCGAAGCTGACGGTGGCCTCCGTCTCGGGGGACCGGTTGACGACGTAGGCGATCACCGTGGCAGGGGCGCCCTCCTCGGTGCCGAGGACGAGCAGGTCGCGCACCTGGACGTCGCCGAGGTCGAGGGTGATGCCGTCACCGGGGTTGTAGACCAGTTCGGTCGACATCGGTGAGGTCGTCGAGCAGCCGGCGAGGACAACGCTGATCGTCAGTGCGCTCAGTCCGGCGAGGATGCGGCGGCCGCGGCGGGGGGCGGAGGTCTGCGTCGTGGTCACGAGGGACACCCTACCGCGCCACCCCCGCCCGCAGGAGGCGACGTGGCCCCTCGACGTGACGGCCTCGACCGGTCGGGTCGAGGGAGCCGTTATCGGGGGCGGTGTCAGGGGCGGCGGATACCCTCGTCGGCAGGCTTGTCGGCACCGGTGTCATAGCTGTCGCCAAGCACGAAATCCAGTGGCTGTCAAGCCTGGTCACGACGGGCGAGATCCGCCAGACGCCATCCTGAGCAGGGCCGGCGACTTTTCTGCAGGACAACGCATCCGGGCGTGGCGTGTTAGACTGGTCACCCGCGAAAGGGGATAACACCACATGGTTTTCAAGGTCGGCGAAACGGTCGTGTACCCGCACCACGGTGCGGCACTGATCGAAGAGATCAACATCCGCACGATCAAGGGCGTTGAGAAGAAGTATCTCAAGCTCAAGGTCGCCCAAGGCGATCTCACCATCGAAGTGCCCGCAGAGAATGTCGATCTGGTCGGAGTCCGCGACGTCGTCGGCAAGGAGGGCCTGGAGCGCGTCTTCGAGGTCCTGCGTGCGCCGCACACCGAGGAGCCGACGAACTGGTCGCGTCGCTACAAGGCCAACCTCGAGAAGCTCGCCTCCGGCGACGTCATCAAGGTGGCCGAGGTCGTGCGCGACCTGTGGCGCCGCGACAAGGACCGCGGCCTGTCCGCCGGTGAGAAGCGCATGCTCTCCAAGGCCCGCCACATCCTCGTCTCCGAGCTCGCGCTCGCGGAGAAGACCGATGAGGAGAAGGCCGAGACGATTCTCGACGAGGTTCTCGCGTCCTGAACGCACGCGTGACCAGCACTCACGTGACCGACGCCGACGCTGCATCTGGCAGCGTCGGCGTCGTTCTCGTTGCCGCCGGGTCCGGCTCCCGACTCGGCGCCGACAAACCCAAGGCCTTCGTCCCGATCGACGAGGACCCGATCCTGCTGCACGCCATCTACGCGGTGCACGGGGTCCAGGAGGTCGCCGCGCTCGCGATCGTCGCGCCGCCGGAGTGGCTCGAGGCCGCCCAGGAACTCGTCGACCTCCATCTCGGCTGCCCCTGCTTCACGACCAGGGTCGTCGCCGGTGGCGCCGAACGCACCGACTCGGTGCGGGCCGGGCTGGCTGCCCTGCCCGACGACGTCGACATCATCCTCGTCCACGACGCGGCCCGGGCGCTGACCCCGGTCGAGGTGTTCGAGCGGGTGATCGACGCCGTCGGTGCCGGGGCCGCCGGAGCCGTGCCCGGCATACCCGTCGTCGACACCGTCAAGACCGTCGACGACCGGGGGATCATCACCGGCACCCCGGACCGCTCCCGGCTGCGCGCCGTCCAGACCCCGCAGGGTTTCCTCGCGGACGTCCTCCGCGGCGCCTATGCCGGCGGCCTGACCGCGACCGACGATGCGGCCCTCGTCGAGCTGGCCGGCCATGACGTCGTCGTCGTCGAGGGCGACCCGCTCGCCTTCAAGATCACCGCGCCCGAGGATCTCGACCGGGCCGCCCGACTCGTTGCGGAAGGAGCCTGATGACCACGCACCTGCCCCGGATCGGGATCGGCACCGATGTCCACGCGTATGCGCCGGCCGACTCTCCCCGCGAGCTCTGGATCGCCGGGCTCCGATGGGAGGGGGAGCGTGGCCTGGTCGGTCACTCCGACGCCGACGTCGCGGCCCATGCCGCCTGCGACGCGATCTTCTCCGCCGCGGGGATCGGCGACCTCGGGGCGCACTTCGGCACCGACCGGCCGGAGTTCGCCGGAGCCTCCGGGGTGACACTCCTCGCCGAGGCCGCCCGACTGGTGCGCGCCGCCGGCTTCGAGATCGGCAACATCGCCGTCCAGGTCATCGGCAACCGGCCCAAGATCGGCGCCCGACGGGCCGAGGCCGAGGCCGCCCTCACGGCCGCCGCCGGCGCGCCGGTCTCGGTCAGCGGCACGACGACCGATGGCCTCGGGCTGACCGGGCGCGGCGAGGGGATCGCGGCGGTCGCGACCGCCCTCGTGGTCAGCCGACCGCGCTGAGTCGCGCAGTCGCCGGGGCGGTGCGCAGCATCAGGGTGTCGATGGCGGCGCGGTGGGGTAGCCGCCGGCACCCGGTTCGCCATACACCTGGGGGCTCGGCTGCCGCTGCCCCCGTCCGCTGAGCACGGCGCCGACGAGCAGGCCGGAACCGATCAACTGCAGAAGCAGTTGGATCAGCCCCAGCCCGGTCCATCCCCAGATCCGGAAGCTGCTGTAGTCCTGCGAGAAGAAGTAGTAGATCCACTGGGACATACCCACCAGGGCACCGAGGGCGAGCACGGCGAAACCGGCCATCGCCAGCGAGCGCCATCGGGCGCGGTCGGAGTGGATCGCGGACAGCAGCAGACCGAGGCCCCACAGCAGCAGGAACAGCACCGACGGGATGATCGCGGGCAGCATCGCCATCAGGTCCATGAGTTGTCCTCTCGAGCAGAAGATGCGGGGCCGACCCCCGGCGATGAGGATAGCCCGGCACGTCGGTGCCAGGAACAGCTGCCACCTCTTGATCCCCGGCCGAAACTACGATGAAGTGGGCCTATGTCGCAGACCGTCAAAGCCGTCATCGCCCGTGCCAAGGGTGCCCCCGTCGAACTCGTCGACATCGTCGTCCCCGATCCGGGACCGGGGGAGGCAGTCGTCACGATCGAGGCGTGCGGGGTGTGCCACACCGACCTGCACTATCGCGAGGGCGGCATCAACGACGACTACCCGTTCCTCCTCGGTCACGAGGCTGCCGGGGTCGTCGAGTCGGTCGGAGAGGGTGTCAGCGAGATCGCACCCGGCGACTTCGTCGTCCTGAACTGGCGGGCCGTCTGTGGCAACTGCCGCGCCTGCCACAAGGGGCAGCCGTGGTACTGCTTCGCCACCCACAACGCCACCCAGAAGATGACCCTCGCCGAGGGTGACGAGATGGCCGGGACCGAGCTGTCCCCGGCGCTCGGCATCGGTGCCTTCGCCGAGAAGACCCTCGTCGCCGCCGGCCAGTGCACCAAGGTCGACCGGGAGGCATCGGCCGCTGCGGTGGGTCTGCTCGGCTGCGGCGTCATGGCCGGCTTCGGTGCCGCCGTGCACACCGGCGGGGTCGGACTCGGGGACTCCATCGCCGTCATCGGGTGCGGCGGGGTCGGCAACGCCGCCATCCAGGGCGCCAAGGTCGTCGGAGCGACGACGATCATCGCCGTCGATGTCGATGACCGCAAACTTGAGGGTGCGAAGAGGTTCGGAGCCACGCATACCATCAACAGCCGCGACGAGGACCCGGTCGAGAAGATCCGCGAACTGACCGGCGGCCACGGTGCCGACGTCGTCGTCGAGGCGGTCGGCCGGCCGGAGACCTACGAGCAGGCCTTCTATGCAAGGGATCTCGCCGGGACCGTCGTGCTCGTCGGCGTGCCGACACCGGACATGCAGATCACCTTGCCGCTGATCGAGATCTTCGGCCGCGGTGGGGCGCTGAAGTCCAGTTGGTACGGCGACTGCCTCCCGAGCCGGGACTTCCCGATGCTCGTCGACCTCTACCGTCAGGGTCGCTTCGACCTCGATGCGTTCGTCACCGAGAAGATCGGCATCGGCGACGTCGAGGCGGCCTTCGACAAGATGCACGGCGGCGACGTGCTCCGCTCCGTCGTCGTCATGAACCAGTGAGAGCACGGAACTGAGAGGACCATCAGCATGGCTGAGTTGAACCTGCCCACCTCCCCCGGCGGGGTCCGGATCGAGCGCGTCGTCACCTCCGGGGTGTTCGAACTCGACGGCGGCTCGTGGGAGGTCGACAACAACGTGTGGATCATCGGCGACGACGCGGAGTGCTTCGTCATCGACGCCGCCCACGACGCCGATCGGATCAAGGCAGCGGTCGGGGACCGCGTCGTCGCCTCGATCTTGTGCACCCACGGACACAACGACCACATCAACGCCGTCGAGGCGCTGCAGAACCTCACCGGTGCCGAGGCCCAACTGCACCCCGACGACCGGATGCTCTGGGACGTCGTCATGGAGGACAACCCGCCCGACCATGACCTGGCCGACGGGGACCGGCTCACCGTCGGGGACGTCACCCTCGAGGTGCTGCACACCCCCGGCCACGCCCCCGGTGCCTGCTGCTTCTACGCGCCGTCGCTCGGTGTGCTGTTCTCCGGGGACACCCTGTTCAACGGTGGCCCCGGCGCGACGGGCCGGTCCTACAGCGACTTCCCGACGATCATCGACTCGATCACCGACAAACTGCTCACCCTGCCGGAGGAGACGGTCGTCCTGACCGGCCACGGCGACCACACCACGATCGGGGCCGAGAAGCCGCACCGCCAGGCATGGCTCGACCGCGGCCACTGACGGACCGGCGACCACTGACGGACCGGCGACCACCTTGCGTTTCCCGCCATAAGCAGGAAAGGACGACTTCACCACGGAAAGGAAGCGCGGTGAAGTTCCCGTTTTGCGCTTATGGCGGGAAACGTGACGAGGGTCGGGGGTTCGGGTGGGCGCCGGTAGGCTTGGCCGGGTGAGTCTGCACCTGTTCGATACCGCTACCCGTGAGCTGCGCGAGTTCACGCCGCTGACCCCTGGCCGCGTCGGGATCTACATCTGCGGGCTGACCACGCAGGGTGCCCCGCACATCGGTCACGTCCGCTTCGCCGTCGCCTTCGATGTGCTGCGCCGCTGGTTGGAGCGCGGCCACGGATATCGGGTCGACCTGATCCGCAACGTCACCGACATCGACGACAAGATCCTCACCAAGGCGGCGGAGACGGGGGAGGAGTGGTATGCGCTCAGCTACCGGAACGAGGTCGACACCGCCGAGGCGCTCCGGCTGCTGAACGTGTTGCCGCCGACGTATGAGCCGCGGGCCACCGGACACATCCCGGAGATGGTCGAGCTCATGGAGGCGATCATCGAGCGGGGCCACGGCTATCCGGCCGAGGACGGCAGTGGCGACGTCTACTTCGACGTGCGCTCCTGGCCGACCTACGGCTCGTTGACCCGGCAGAAGCTCGAGGACATGGCCGACGCCGGTGACGCCGACCCGCGCGGCAAGCGGGACCCGCGTGACTTCGCGCTCTGGAAGGGGCACAAGACGGGGGAGCCGGAGACCGCCTCGTGGCCGACCCCGTTCGGTCGCGGCCGACCCGGCTGGCACCTGGAGTGCTCGGCGATGGCCCGCAAGTACCTCGGCGACACCTTCGACATCCACGGCGGCGGGGTCGACCTGCGCTTCCCGCACCACGAGAACGAACAGGCCCAGTCCCAGGCCGCCGGGCTCGGGTTCGCGAGGTACTGGCTGCACAACGCCTGGGTGACCGTCAAGGGCTCGAAGATGGGCAAATCCCTCGGCAACGCACTCGAGGTCACCCGCCTCACCGAGACGGTGCGGCCCATCGTGCTGCGCTACTACCTGACCGCCGCGCACTACCGCTCGATGATCGAGTACCACGACGGTGCACTCGATGAGGCCCAGGCGGTCATCGACCGGATCGAGGGGTTCCTCGCCCGGGCCCTGCCGGACACCACGACCCTGACCCCCAGCGGCGACGAGCCGCTGCCGACCGCGTTCGTGACGGCCATGGACGACGACATCGGCGTCCCCGGTGCCCTGGCCGTCATCCATGACACGGTCCGGGCCGGCAACTCGGCCCTCGACCGCGGTGACGCTGACGCGGCCCGGGCGGCCGCATACCAGGTCGTCGCCATGACCGACATCCTCGGCGTCAACCCGCTCGACCCATCCTGGGGCAGCCGGACCGGTGCCTCGCAGAGTGCTGGCCTGTCGGGTGCGCTGGACGCGCTCATCCAGGGCCGGCTCACGGCCCGCCAGGAGGCCCGCGCCGCGAAGGACTTCGGCACCGCCGACGCCATCCGGGACGAGTTGACCGCTGCGGGTGTCGTCATCGAGGACACCCCGAGCGGCCCGCGCTGGTCCCTGACCACCGTTGCGGGCGAAGGAGACTGACGATGGCCGGAAGCTCATCGAGACGCGGTGCCGTCCGCAAGGCGGGCTCGAAGAAGGGCGCCACCGTCGGCTCCGGTGGTCAGCGGCGCAAGGCCCTCAAGGGCAAGGGTCCGACACCCAAGGCGGCCGACCGGACCTACCACAAGGCACACAAGCAGGCCAAGGCCGGCGCGAGGCGCGAGGCGGCGCGGGCCCAGCGATCGCCGCGCCGGGACCGGATGAGCAGTGAGATCGTCGCCGGCCGCAACAGTGTGCTCGAGGCGATGCGTTCCGAGGTGCCGGTCACCACGCTCTACATCGCGAGCCGACTGGAGAGCGACGACCGGGTCAAGGAGGTCCTCAAACTCGCCGCCCAGCGGTCCATCCCGGTCCTTGAGACACTGCGCGGTGAACTCGACCGGCTCACCGACGGGGCTGTGCATCAAGGATTGGCCATCCAGGTCCCGCCCTACGAGTATGCGCATCCGAGTGACCTCATCGATCCGGAGGCCCCGGGCATCCCGCTCGTCGTGGCCCTGGACGGGATCACCGACCCCCGCAACCTGGGGGCGATCATCCGCTCCGTCGCCGCCTTCGGGGGGCACGGCGTCGTCGTCCCGGCCCGCCGCTCGGTCGGCATGACCGCCTCGGCCTGGAAGACGAGCGCCGGTGCGGCAGCACGGATTCCGGTCGCCCAGGCCGGCAATCTCACCGCCG
>DUPF01000225.1 GCA_012838445.1 Intrasporangiaceae bacterium
C
Source organism: Intrasporangiaceae bacterium (assembly GCA_012838445.1). GTDB lineage: Bacteria > Actinomycetota > Actinomycetes > Actinomycetales > Dermatophilaceae > F2B08. The sequence continues at coordinate 2 of DUPF01000225.1, forward strand.
GGTGAAACATCCACAGAACTGGCAGCGCGGCTGCTCGCAGAAGCACCTCAACGGGATTGGCGGCTCCGTGACCTTGCCGCGCTGGTTCACCTCTCGGTGTCACAGCTGGGCAGAGCGTTCACACAAGGAACTGAGACACCCGGCTGGGGAGCCGTGGGGTCCAAGTTCGACAACCGCAAGCGATGATGAGTTGAGGAGTCGGCGCAGAGGCGCTTAGTCTGAATCGTGATGGATGAATTGCTCGCCCCGATCCTGAGTCACCTGGACCAAAGCTCCCCGGGTGACGTTATTGGCTTCTACCTCTACGGTTCCGCTACGACCACAGGACTGCGGCCCGAGAGCGACATCGACCTGCTGATCCTCACACGCCGGTCATTGACCGATTGTGAGAGGTCTGCTTTGGTCTCGCTGTTGCTAGAGGCCTCTGGGTGGAAAGGCCACGCCGGCCAATTTCCCGAGGCCGCTGCCCGCCAGCCGCTGGAGGTGACCAGCCTCGTCCTCGACGACCTGCGACCGTTGACCGTATCGCCTCGCTGCGACTTTCAGTACGGCGAGTGGTTGCGCGAAGATCTTCTGGCGGGGCTGCTGCCACAGCCCAGCCATGATCCTGACGTCGTTGCTCTGCTGGCTGCCGCGCAAGAATCCCACGAAGTGCTGCGTGGCCAAGCGTTCGAGGATCTACTGGACCCGATCCCACCCGAGCTGCTGCGGCAAGCATTGTTGGCTGTCATACCTGATGTGGTCCAGGAGATCGCTGGTGACGAAAGAAATTCCCTGCTGACCCTGGCGCGCATAATAGTCACCCTAGACACAGGCCAGGTGGTATCTAAGGACGCCGCTGCCCAAGCCGTCGCCCCGAAACTCACCGAGAAGGACCGTGTGCTACTGGAGTACGCTCGGGCTGGTTATCTCGGACAGATCAGCGACGACTGGAGCGAGCAGTCGTCGCAGGCAAAGACACTGGCTCACACCATGGCAGAGTTCGCTAAGAGCTCGCGCGAATAGGAAAACAGGCCCGGAGTCACAGGGTCCCTCTGCTAGAGTTTGTAGCATGTCTGCCTCTTCATGCTCGGCCGCTTGTGCGGCAGTGACCAGGACGTCCCGCTAGCGGCGGGACGTCCGGCTCTCAGCAACATCTCACCTGGAACGTCAAGTCGCTTCGTGATCCATCCGGAGCGGCCGTTTGTGCTGCTCGTAACTCTTCAGAGCGACGGAGCAACAGATGCAATCAAGTTTTTCCTCTTCTACCCGCGTGCACAGTCCCGACCGTGTGCGCGCTTGGCTCGTGCTGTGCGCGATGTCCATGCTGCAATTCTTCATCGCGGTCGATGTGACCGTAGTCAACATTGCGCTGCCCTCGATCGGCGCGGACTTCGGCGTCGAGGGCCACTCCTTGACCTGGGTCGTGGTCGGCTACACCATCACCGGCGGCGGGCTGCTGATGCTCGGCGGCCGGCTCGGTGACCTTCTCGGCCGTCGCCGCACTCTCCTGGTCGGCACTACTCTCTTCGGCGCGGCTTCTCTGCTGGCGGGTCTGGCCCCATCCTTCCCGGTCCTGGTCGCCGCACGCCTGCTCCAGGGAGCCGGCGAGGCCGTAGCGCTACCCGCGGCGATGGCCACCATCGTGCTGCTCTTCCCCGAAGGCCCGCGCCGGTCACGCGCCCTGAGCGTGTGGGCCGCCGTGGCCAGCTTCGGCCTCGTTCTTGGGTTCGCTCTGTCGGGGATCATCACCGCCCACCTGGGCTGGCGCTGGATCTTCCTGGTCTCGGTGCCGTTCATCCTGGTCGTGATCGTGGCCGCGCTCGTCCTGGTCCCTGCGGACCGGTCCGCGTCTCGTGAGCGGGTCCGCCTGGACCTCCCGGGCTCGCTCCTGTTGACCGCATGCCCGTTGCTTTTCGTCTACGCCGCGGTGGAGGCCGGTGAGCCTGCCACCAGCCTCTGGGTGAGCGTGGCCGCGTTGGTCGGTGCGGTGCTAGCCGCTGTCGGGTTCGTGCGCGTCGAGTCGAGGTCGCCGAACCCGCTGGTCCCGCTGACCTTCTTCGCCGACCGCGCTCGACTGCGGGCGAACCTAACGACGATGCTGCTCAGCGGTGCGCTGTCGACCTCGTTCCTGCTATTCACCTTCTACCTGCAGGACAGGCTCGGTGTCGGGCCTCTGGGGGCAGGCCTCACGATGCTGCCCCTGGCCGCGGCGCTGATTGCGGCATCGGTGCTCGTTCCCCGGCTGCTGGGAGGCTGGGGTGCACGCGCGTGCGTGCTGGTCGGGCTCGCGGCCGCTGCGGGCGCGATGGGCGTGGTCGCACTCGTGGCCGTCCTGGGCGGCGGGGCGGCATGGCTGCTCCCGGCGATGCTGTTGATCGCAGCGGGCATGGGCTTCGGACTCGTGGGTCTGCAGTACATCGCAGTCAGCGGGACCACCGACGAGGACGCAGGGATCGCCTCCGGCGTCCAGCGAGCAGCAGACCAGCTCGGCGGGGCAACCGGTGTGGCTATCTACGTAGGGCTCGGGTTCGCCCCCGCCCTGCACGCCGGAGACCCGTTCGTGATCGCGGCGGTACTCGCCGTCATTGGGCTGATCGTCGGAGCCGTGGTCATTTCCCGCTCGCCGGCCACCGCCGTGGAGCAGCCGCAGGCCGGGTAGCAGAGCAGGCTGCCGCGCCGCGCCCAGAAGGATGCGGCGCGGCAACCCCTCCGCTCCAACACGACGAGAATCAGAAGACCACGTGCCCGTCCTGCCCACCTTCATCACCGACCCTCTGTGGGAGCAGTTCCAAACGCTGCTTCCCGAACGAAACATCAACCACCCCCTGGGTTGTCACCGGCCACGCATCCCTGACCGGGTCGTCTTCGACAAACTTCTGGCGCGCCTCGTCCTGGGCGGCACCTATCAGCAGCACGCCGACGAGTCCTGCTCGGCGACCACGATGCGCGCCCGTCGCGACGAGTGGATACGCGCTGGCGTCTTCGAACAACTCCACCGCCTGGCCCTCGAGGCCTACGACCAGGCCGTCGGCCTCGACCTGCACAACCTCGTGGTCGACGGATGCATCGTCAAAGCACCGTGCGGAGGAGAAAACACCGGACGCAGCCCTGTCGACCGCGGCAAATCTGGTCTCAAGAGATCTCTGCTCGTGGACGGCGGCGGAATTCCGGTCGGTTGGTTCCTGGCCGGGGCCAACAGGAACGACTCCGCGCTCCTGCGTCCCACGCTGGAGACTCTCGCCGTGCTCGGGTTCTGGCTTCCAGAGGTCATCACAGTCCACCTGGACGCAGGCTACGACTCGGCGCGGACCCGGGATTTGCTCGCTGAGATGGGCTGCACGCCGAACATCACTCCCAAGGGCACCTTCCTACCTATCAGCCACACTCATCGATGGGTCGTTGAGCGGACCAACTCATGGCACAACCGAGGGTTCTCGGCGCTGGCAAAGGTGACCGACCGGCAGGGGTGTGTGCAGAACGCCTGGGTCGCGCTGGCCAGCGCGGTCATCATCATCCGCCGCCTGGTCCGCCAGTCTTGGAAGCGCTACAGGTGGGATGCTCGCCTTGCCCGGTGCCCTTGATCCAAACGCCCTATCCGCGCGACCTCTAAGCAGAAAACGCCCGGACAGAGCTTCCAGTCACAGGACACGGCCTAGAATCACGCCATTTATCGATCACAGAATCACGCCACTTACCGCTGCGACTCACACCGAGTGGGACAACCTTGTCGCATAGGTGCTAGAAGGCGATCGTCCCGATGGGGTATATCCAGTGCGACAGATGTGTCGCAAAAGTGCGCACTCGGGTCCTATTGGGAACCGTAAACGACGGTCCGGTAACTGTCCTGCTGTGGTGCCCCAGATTGGTACCTACCTCGCGACGGCGCGA
>DUPF01000226.1 GCA_012838445.1 Intrasporangiaceae bacterium
CTCTTCCCTGGAACAACACCCCATCTGCATGTCAGCGAAGGGATCATCAGGATCCATCTTGCGGCACACAAGAGGCTCTTCACAGATGAGGGTGTAGCGGTCAGTGGTGGTGTGGGCGCGTCGGTTCGGGGATAGGCGTCGAGGTCTCCCGAAGATGGAAGTTCCTACACTCACCATCCGGAAGACCTCGACGTGCTCAACGCTACCTTCACCGCGCCCGATCTCGATACTTTCTGCCAGCTCGACCGGCTGGGCCTGACCGCCACCGGGCAGCGGATCGAGCCACACCGATCGGTGCTGGAGTGTCGCGTGCTCGAACCGGACAACTGGTGCCACCGGTGCGGTCAGCAGGGCGTCTCCCGAGGCACCGTGATCCGGCGTCTCGCTCACGTCCCGCTGGGCTGGCGACCGACGATGCTGCAGGTCAGGGTGCGCCGGTATCGGTGCCCGGACTGCCGCAGCGTGTGGCGTCAGGACACCACGGCCGCGGCCGAGCCTCGTGCAGTGCTCTCGCGGCACGCAGCGCTGTGGGCGCTCAAGGGTGTGGTCATCGATCGCTTGTCCGTCGCACGGATCGCCGCCGGGCTCGACGTTGCCTGGAACACTGCCAACGACGCGATCCTGACCACCGGCCAGCAGCTGTTGATCAACGACCCTGCCCGGTTCGACGGCGTCCGCGTGATCGGCGTGGACGAACACGTGTGGTCCCACACCCGCCGGAGCAGCAAGTACGTCACCGTCATCATCGACCTGACCCCGATCTGCGACGGCACCGGCCCCTCGAGGCTGCTGGACATGGTCCCGGGACGATCGAAGAAAGTGTTCAAGACCTGGCTCGACGGCCAGACCACCGCGTTCCGTGACGGGGTCGAGGTCGTCGCGATGGACGGGTTCACTGGTTACAAGACCGCAACCACCGAGGAGCTGCCCGAGGCGACCGCCGTGATGGACCCGTTCCACGTCGTCGCACTGGCCGGCGAGAAGGTCGACCAGTGCCGCCAGCGGGTCCAGCAGGCCACCCTTGGGCATCGCGGCCAGTCTGGGGACCCGCTCTACGGCATCCGCCGAGTGCTGCACACCGGCGCTGACCTGCTCACCGACAAGCAGATCTCCCGCCTGAAGGCTGTGTTCGCCCGCGATGAGCACGTCGAGGTCGAGGCAACCTGGGGCATCTACCAGCGCATCGTCGCTGCCTACCGTGATCCCGACCGCGCGGCTGGGAAGAAGGCTCTGCAAGCGGTGATCGACGACCTCACCGAGGGAGTGCCCAAGCAGCTCAAGGAGCTGATCACCCTCGGTCGGACCCTGACGCGGCGGGCCCTGGACGTGCTGGCCTACTTCGACCATCCCGGCACCAGCAACGGCCCCACCGAGGCCATCAACGGCCGGCTCGAGCACCTCCGCGGCACCGCGCTGGGCTTCCGCAACCTTGCCCACTACGTCATCCGATCACTGCTGGACACCGGGGGATTCAGAACCGAACTACACCGTCATCTGTGAAGAGCCGGCAATCTGCTGACCTCGCCCTCCAGACGAGTCAAGCACCGAAGAGGGGGGAAGCAGTCTGCAATCGCCACCCCTGAGCGTCCCGGCCGTGCACCATGGACACCATGCCCTCCACCTTCGCCTGGCTCACCGCCGACGCCGAGCAGCGCCGCAGGATGATGGAAGCAGTGGACCAGTTCCGCGACGAGACGACGATCGACGACCTGGGCGTCGGCGCGATCCGGGACGCCTTCTCGGACACGCTGTTCCCCGGCACCTCCACCCTGCACACCCGCCTGCGCTACGTCCTGTTCATCCCGTGGCTGATGCAGGAGGCCTCGAAGCGCCCGACCGCCGGCGAGATGGCCACGAGGTACCACGACCTCGA
>DUPF01000025.1 GCA_012838445.1 Intrasporangiaceae bacterium
CCGTTTGTACCAGCACCATTCTTTCAAGGAGCGCAGACACTCGTGATGCCCCGACTGACCCTGCATCTCGGGGCGCGGCGGCCATGTGTGGGGATGTCGTGTCAAGAGCAACAGACCCGCTCTCCGACGACGACTCCCATCGGGAGTGGTACCGAGTGGTTGTCCGCCACGGGTCAGACAAGTCATGCCGTTCAGTCGTCATCGGGATCAACCGGCTGGGGATGTGGGAACTCCTCGGCGGTGCGGGATGCGTCAGACCGGCCAACCCGCGCGGTGACAACGTGGCGCACGTCTGCACCGACAGCGAAGGCATAGCGACGCAGGGTCGAGAGTCGTGGGTCGCGTGAGCCGCCCTCGATCCTCGCGATAGCTCCCTGGGTGACGCCGAGGCGATCAGCGACGTCCTGCTGCGAGAGTCCGTTGCGTTTGCGCAGATCGCGAAGTTCATCGAGGAGGCGCTCATCAGCTTCAACTAATGCCTCGATGGCGCTCTCGTCGTCATCGGCGGGATCGATCCCCAGGAGTTCATCCACGTTCACTGCACACGCTCCCTTATGACGTATCCGTCATATTACGCGTGATCGTCTACCGGTTGAGGTGATCGTCTGCACGCTGGATGCACTCGCCAACGTGCGTGTTCTGCCCTCAAGCCCAATCTGGCCGGCTGCTTGAACGCGAGCATCAGCAGCAGGAACTGGTCTCGGACGATGTCGGGTTCAGCGAAGGAGAGCCTGACACCACCCCCGACACCTGCGCACCCCGCCCGCGAGCCCAGGTAGGTTGTCCACGAGCAACCAGACACGCCAGAGAGGACACGATGGCCCCGAAGGGTTTCGAGGACAAGGTCGCCTTCGTCTGGAAGGTGGCTGACAAACTCCGGGGCACGTTCAAGCAACACGAGTATGGCTCGGTCATGCTCCCGCTCCTCGTCCTGCGCCGGATGGATGCCGTCCTGGCCCCGACGAAGCAGGCGGTCCTGACCACTGCGGCCAAGTTCCCCGAGGGAACGGCGGGCCGGGACGAGATCCTCAAGCGCACGGCGGCAAACCGCTTCTACAACACGAGTCCGCTCAGCTTCCAGAGTCTGCTCGCGGATGACAAGAACATCGCGGACAACCTCTTTGCCTATATCCGAGCGTTGTCTCCCGACGCCTATCGGGTCATGGACGCCTATCGCTTCGACGGCAAGATCGAGCGGATGGACCGGGCCGGGATCCTGTATGCGGTGCTCGCCGATTTCGCCGACCTCGACCTGGGCCCGGCAACCGTCGGCAACGAGGCGATGGGCTACATCTTCGAGGAACTGTTGCGGAAGTTCTCCGAGATGAGCAACGAGACCGCGGGTGAGCACTACACCCCGCGGGAGGTGATCCGGCTCATGGTCACGCTGCTCGTCTCAGGCAAGAAGCACGAGGAGATCATCGCCAACCCGGTCCCAGTCGTCACCGTCTATGATCCGGCGGCGGGCACGGGCGGGATGCTCATGACGGCCAAGCACGAGATCGAGCACCTCAACCCCAAGGCCAAGGTCATCGTCGCCGGTCAGGAGCTCAACGACGAGACGTGGGCGATTGCGCAGTCAGACCTGATGATGCAGGGCATCGACCCGTCCCGCATGCGCAACGGCAACACTCTCACCGACGACGCCTTCGCGGACGAGAAGTTCGACTTGATCCTCGCCAATCCGCCCTACGGCGTGGACTGGAAGGCGTATGCGGCGCCGATCCGGGACGAGCACCAGCGGCTCGGTCACAACGGCCGGTTCGGTGCGGGCCTGCCACGGGTGTCGGACGGCTCGTTCCTGTTCCTGCAGCACATGCTCTCGCACATGAAGCCGATGGGCTCTCGGGTCGGCATCGTCCTGTCAGGCTCACCGTTGTTCTCCGGGCAAGCGGGCTCGGGGGAGTCGGAGATCCGGCGCTGGATCCTGGAGAACGACTGGCTCGAAGGCATCGTTGCCCTCCCGGACCAGATGTTCTACAACACCGGCATCTCCACGTATGTCTGGATCCTGACGAACAACAAGACCGACCGGCACCGGGGCAGGGTTACCCTCGTCGACGCCCGTGAGATGGGCACGAAGATGCGCAAGTCGCTCGGGGACAAGCGCAAGGAGTTGACCGACCTCGCCATCGCCGAGATCGTCGACCTCTATCTCGGTGCCCACGAGGAGTTCGCGGACGATCCTCGCGTGAAGGTCCTGACGAACGAGACCTTCGGCTTCCAGCGGATCACTGTCGAGCGGCCGATGCGCCGCCGGTGGGACGTCACTGCGGAGACGGTCGCCTCCGATGAGTTGTATGCGGCACTCGCCCCGCTCGTCGGCCGCACCTTCGCCGCGGAGAAGGACCTGTTCAAGGAGCTCAACGGGTTGAGCCTGGCGCAGAAGCGCAGGTTCGCCAGGGCTGTGGCGGTCGCTGATCCCGAGGCACCCGTGGTGACCGGCCGCGGTGGAAAGCCAGAGCCGGATCCGGATCTGCGCGACATGGAGAACGTGCCGCTGCCGGTGGGCTGGCTCGACCTCGATGAGGATGCCAGGACTAAGGCACTCAAGGATTCGGCCGAGGAGCATCTCGCGACGGAGATCCATCCCTACGTCCAGGACGCCTGGATCGACCACGCCAAGACGAAGATCGGCTTCGAGATCCCCTTCACGAGACAGTTCTACGTCTACACGCCACCGCGGCCGGTCGAGGAGATTGCTGCGGAGATTCGGGAGTCGGAGGACCAGATCCAGATCTGGATGAAGGACCTGGCGTTGTGAAACTGACATTGAGTCAGGCGGCTGAGGTGAGACTCGGGCGTCAGCGCTCGCCTCGGTTTGAATCGGGCGATCACATGGTTCCGTATCTGCGTTCCGCCAACGTCTTGAATGGTGAACTGGATCTGACGGATGTGAAGTCGATGAACTTCGCACCGAACGAGCAGGAGATCTTCCGTCTGGCCGAAGGCGACGTCCTCGTCACTGAGGGGAGCGGTAGTCGCGAGACGGTCGGGATGTCGGCTGTTTGGCAAGGGGACCTGCCTGGCACCGTCTGCTTTCAGAACACACTGATCCGGCTTCGCCCCCGTGCGGGCGTGACTGACGGACGCTATCTAGCTTGGTGGGCGCGGCATGCGCACGCATCAGGCGAGATCGCGGCTGTGGCCAGCGGAGCCAACATTCTGCACATTGGATCCGACGGTCTGAAGCGCCTGCTGATCAATGTCCCCTCCCTCGATGAGCAGCGGCGGATCGCGGACTTCCTCGATCACCACGTCGCCCGCATCGACCAGATTATCGCTGCCCGTCGTGAGCAGCTTGCGTCCATCGAGGAGCAGTTTGCATCGGTGCGACGGGTCGCGGTTTTGGGTGAAAACGGTCCGACACGGCCCACAGATCTTCCATGGGCGCCTCGGATCGCTGATTCTTGGAGCGTGCGGAGGCTCTCGCACCTTGCAGCGATGGGAACAGGCCACACGCCGAGTCGAAACGAACCCTCGTTCTGGGTGAATTGCGATATTCCGTGGCTGACCACGTCCGACGTCCACAGATTCAGGCGCGATGAGATTGATGTGGTAACTCAGACGACACTCAGTATCAGCGAATTGGGTCTGGCAAACAGCGCTGCAGTGATCCATCCTGTTAGGACCGTCGCTCTCAGCCGCACTGCTTCGGCAGGCTTCGCAATCCTCATGGGCTGTGACATGGCCACCAGTCAAGACTTCGTCACATGGACCTGCGGACCGGACCTCATTCCTGAGTATCTTCTGCACTCGTTGCGTGTCATGCGTCCCTATCTGCTCGGCTACTTGGCGACCGGATCGACGCATAAGACGATCTACTTCCCCGATCTCATGGACCTGCGCGTGCCTCTGCCCCCGCTAGATGATCAGCGAACCGCAGTCGAGCAGGTCCGACGTGCCGGACTGATCTGCGGCGAGGCCACGGCCGCTCTGTCTGGGCAGATTGGACTCCTGAGCGAGTACAAGGAGTCGCTCATCACGGCAGCGGTCACTGGTGACCTGGATGTGACCACAGCGGGCAGTGGGATACCGCGATGACACCGAGTCGGGGCGGATTCAGTCCATATGGACCGAAAACGCACCATATGGACCGAATCTGGTCTAGTCTGCTGGTGTGGACCTCTCCCATCCGCTCGCCACGTTGTTGTCGGCTGCCGACGCTGGGGCCCTGGCGGTTCTGGCGGCCACCGAGACGCCGCTGACCGGGCGCCGCGTTGCCGAGTTGGCCGGTGAACGCAGCCACAGTTCGACATTGCGCGCACTGAACAGGCTCGCAGACCAGGGTGTCGTACACGTCCAGCAAGCAGGGCGCGCCAAACTCTATGTCCTCAACCGTGCCCATGTGCTCGCGCCCGCCATTCTGGAGATCGCCGCATCCGCCACCACGATTCGCAGCCGAGTGGCGCAGACCATTGCGGACTGGCAGGTCCAGTCCCTGCATGCGTCGGTCTACGGCTCGAGCGCTCGGGGCCAGGCCCATGCAGGCTCCGATCTCGACATTCTTGTCGTGCGACCCGACCGTCTCGACGCCGAGGCGCAGTCGATCTGGGAGGCACAACTCGTCAGCCTCGAGGAGGATGTCTTCGAGTGGACCGGGAACCCGTTGTCATGGCTTGAGACAACCAGAGCCGACCTCAAGCGTGCCAAGGCAGCAGGGGAGCCCATCTTCCAGTCGTGGCAGGACGACGCCATCCTCCTCGCGGGACGTCCCATCTCAGCGCTCCTACGATCCTCATCTGGCAACAAGAGGAGCGCCTGATGGCGGGGGAGCGCACCCGCCGCGGGACCGCAGCTGATGCACGGAACCGCCGGATCATCGCCTCCAGATACCTGGAGATCGCAGATCTTGCCGCGACCGAAGAGGGTGCAGGCGCAAACAACGTCGTCGTCGGGATCGCAGTCCTCGCAGGGATCGCTGCATCGGACGCGATCTGCCTCGCGGCAACAGGTAGCCGCTACGCGGGCGAGGACCACGCCGAAGCAGCCCGCGTTCTCGGTCGCACCGACCGCAGCCTCGGCAACGAACTGGCTAAACTCGTCCGTCTCAAACCGGGTGCTCATTACGGCTCCACCTTCATCTCCGACAGTGACCGGATCCGCGCTCTGCGGGCAGCGCGCAAACTCGTTGATGCCGCCACCGCCCGAACTCTGCAGGGGAGGCAGTCGTGAGCATCACTCAAGAAGCAGCGTTCGAGTCCAACATCGAAGCGCACCTGCTTGCCAACGGGTGGCTATCGGTCTCGCCGGCGTCCTACGACAAGAAGACCGGGGTCTTTGAAGACGAGTTGATCCGGTTCGTCAAGGACTCCCAACCGGACGAGTGGAAGAAGCTCGTCACCCGCCACGGCGGTGAGGGCAACGCCCGCCAGAAGTTCCTCAAGGTCGTCACCGACGCACTCGACCACCGAGGCACGATCAGCGTGCTGCGGTCCCCTGTCAAGGACAGCGGTGTCACGATCCGGTTGTGCTACTTCAAGCCGGCCAGCACCCTGAACGAGCAGCAGGTGCAACGCTATTCGGCGAACCGCCTCGGGGTGACCCGGCAACTGCACCATTCGGAGACCCGACCCGGTGACTCCGTGGACCTGACACTCTCGGTCAACGGGATCCCTGTCGCCACCGCCGAGTTGAAGAACCCGCTCACCGGGCAGGGCGTCGAACACGCGAAGGACCAATACCGGCGCGACCGCAATCCGCACGACCTGATCTTCGCCAAGCGCACCCTCGTCCACTTCGCAGTCGACCCGCACCACGTGGCGATGACGACCCGGCTCGCCGGCGAATCTACCCGGTTCCTGCCCTTCGACCAGGGCAGCGCCGGTGCTGGGGAACCGGGCACCGCCGGCAACCCGACGTCCACGACCGGGTACCAGACCGCATACCTCTGGGAGCACGTCTGGCAGTGGGACGCGTGGCTGGACATGCTCGGCACCTTCATCCACGTCGAGGACGGCCGGACCTTGTTCCCCAGGTTCCACCAGTGGCACGCGGTCCGCTCGATCGTGGCTGCGACCTATGCCGACGGTGCCGGCGTGGACCGGCTCATCCAGCACTCGGCCGGCTCGGGCAAGTCGAACACCATCGCCTGGACCGCCCACTCCCTCTCCCGACTCCACGGGCAGGACGACCAGCCGATCTTCGACAAGGTCGTCGTTATCACCGACCGCAAAGTGCTTGACCGACAGCTCCAGGAGACCGTCGCCGGGCTCGACCACACCCCTGGCACGATCGTGCGTATCGACCAGCACTCCGCCCAGCTCAAGGACGCGCTGGAGGGGCACGCCGCCCGAATCATCATCACCACCCTGCAGAAGTTCCCCGTCGTCGCCGCACTCGCCGCCGAAGAAGCCGCCGCGGGAGAGGCCACCGGGGTCGTCGGACGCCGATTCGCCGTCCTCGTCGACGAGGCGCACTCCTCGACGACCGGTTCATCGGTGACCAAACTCAAAGGTGTCCTCAAAGGGGCCAGCGAGGAGGAACTCCTCGCCGAGGCCGAGGCCGAGGAGGCTGCTCAGGAAGCCGAGGTCGATCCGGCCGACAACGCGCTCTGGGCGTCCGCGACCGCGCGGGGGAAGAAGCAGAACCTCTCCTTCTTCGCCTTCACCGCGACCCCGAAGCCGCGCACCCTCGAGACCTTCGGGCAACTCGGCGAGGACGGGCAGAAGCGGCCGTTCCACACCTACTCGATGCGGCAAGCCATCGCCGAAGGCTTCATCCTCGATGTGCTGGCGAACTACACGACGTACTCCGTCTACTACAAACTCGCCAACGCCCACCCGCGCAACGACCCGGAACTGGACTCCAGCAAAGGGCGCGCGGCGC
>DUPF01000227.1 GCA_012838445.1 Intrasporangiaceae bacterium
GATCGCTGCCCGGGTTGAGAACGGCGTGGTACTCCTCGCCGATCTCCCCGTCCTCGTCGAAGGTGAGGACGTCGACGGACACGAGACGACCCGTCGACGGGTGGATCCCGGTGGCCTGCGTGGTCACGGCGACGAAGGGGAATTCAGTGACTTCAGCGGCGCGGCCGTCCTGCTCGGTGTCACCGTTGGTCATTGTCATTGTTCAGAGTCTAGTGCCTCCGCCGCGGAGGCCCTGCTGGTAGGGCCGGTGGGAGGCTTTTTCAGCCGGATGTCGGAACTGAGCATGGCCAGCGGGGTGGGCTGCTGCCCTCCGGCCGACGGGCCCGCTCGAATCAGGCCTTCTACATGGAGGAGCACCTGACCCGTCTCAAGCTCATCGGGGTGATGGGCGGGCTGGCGCGGCTCTCCCTCGTCGAGATCAGGGTGGTTCTCGCCGTGCTCGACGGGCCGGGCAGCCTCCTCGACTCGATGTCCGTCATGCAGAACGTGCTCGTCGGCCGTCAGTCCCGGGAGGCCGAGAGTCACCGTGACGACGCCCTCGACGGGCCCTCCGAGGTGGTGCTCGTGCAGTTGGTCACCGGCACGTTGCTGCGCAGCCAGCTTGTCGATGCCTTCGTTCTCCTCGCCCGGCAGCACACCACCCGGGAGTGGATGGCGGGGGAGTAGACCTACGTGCGGGGGTGTGTGAGGGGGTGTTGCTGCACCGCGAGGTGCCCCCGGGTGGGGTGCCGAACGGATAGGTGACCTATCTCACATGCGGAACGGATGGTCCCGGTGAGGGTGGGGCCGGGGTGGCGGCATCAGCCTTCATGGACAAGGTGACATCTATACCGGTAGGGGCGCATAGGAGGTGGGGTATTCCTGGGGTTACTGTGTCGCGTTCCGTGTTGAGGGCTCTGCGGGTGAGGCTCCCGCGCAGTAGTGCCCAGCGTAGAGATCGATGTCAATACAGGTTCGGAAAGTTGGCGGGGCGGCCCTGAACCTGTCCGCAGGCTGGGATGGCTGACAAAAATGTGGGAACCACGGTTGCCGGGCCTGTGGGCAGGTCCTATAGTCGTTGCTGGATTAAGTAAAAATTCGGTCACGAATAGGAATACGAAATGTCACAGCACAGAAGAGGCCGAGGCGGCCCCGCGGCACGCCGTTCAGGCCCCATGGGCGTGGTCCTGGCTTTCGCGGCAGCGGCGGCCCTCTTCGTCGGGGCCACGTCGGTGCCCGCCGTCGGTGACGAGGCGGAGCTTGTCGACGCCCCCGTCATCTCCGACACGGAGATCATCAACGACACCCCGGCCGCCGGCGACGTCGACGACACGCCGGCTCCGATCGTCGTCGACGACACCCCGGCTCCGATCGTCGTCGATGACATCACCGAGGATGACATCTCCCCGGAGGTCGATCCCCTCGACCCGGAGGGGCTAGAAGCCCTCGACGAGTTCGGCGAGCTCGAGGCAGGGCTGGGCCTGGACCTCGGCCTCGCGCCGATGGGCGCAGGTCCGGACGGGGCGGGCCTTGTCCCCCCCTACGTCTACTGGACGGCGACCGATGAATCCGGTGAGCTTGTCGGAGGCGCGACATTTCAGCTGCAGGGTCCTGCCTCCGGAAGGTCTTCTTGGGGATCCACGGTAGTGGTCGAGGACAACACTGGGCAAGCGGGTTATGTGGGTCGGGATATGGATCCTGATCCGGGTGAGTTCGCGGTGACGGAGTTCGCAATCCACGAGATTTCTGATACCAACCGCTATCGCGTCAGGATGACCCAGGCGTCTGAGGGTTACGGGGTTTCCGACAGCGGATACCGGACGATTCCCGGACAGGGGATCCAACCCGCATCGGGAGCCTGGATCGGTGGAACCTACAATTTCGGCAACTTCGAGATGTCCGGCGGACCCCGCACGCTGTCCTGCACCCCGGGCACGTTCTACTCGGTGTCGAGCAACGGCACACTGGTCGAGGTGGTGGACGGTGTCCGGAAGACCATTGGCCAATGGGCCGGGATAAACGGTGCAGCGAACTCCGTTGCGATCAGCCAGGGTGGCAATGTCGTGTACGCGATCGACCGTAACTCCAACAACGCGGGAAACGTCAACCGAATCCTCCGGTACACGCCGTCAACCGGTGTTTTTGAGGGGCTCTCTGGGACCCAGCACAGCACCTCCGCCACCGCTCTGGTCGCCGGTGCGGTTGACCTGAGCACGGGTGCCTTCCTCTATGGCGGATTCAGCAACAACGGCGCGCGCTTCCAGATCTACCGCTATTCCGATGGTGGGACCCCTGAGTACCTGGGTTACTTCGCGACCGGCTCAACTGGCACCGCCAACGGCGACATGGCCTTCGACGCGGCCGGCAACCTCTATGTCGTCCGAAGCGGTAACACCACCAACATCTACACCGTGACCGCCGAGAACCTCGCAGCCGCGGCGGGTGGCGTGATCCCGGCCACCTCCACGCATAGCGCGCGCCTCACGGGTCTGAGCAATGTCAACGGTGCAGCGTTCGATGCGGACGGTTCCATCTACCTGGGCAACAGCACCACGGTCAGGCAGTTCGATCCGACCAACTGGGCGTACCCGAGCACCTTCACGTCGAACCTCACCGACAGCACCGATCTGGCGAGCTGTTCCTCCCCGGCAACCCTCACCGTGACCAAGAACGTCATCGGCCGTGCC
>DUPF01000228.1 GCA_012838445.1 Intrasporangiaceae bacterium
AAGCGGCGCCACCGTCGAGGGGTGACGGTGGCGCCGCTGGCCAGCAGGGGTGCTGCCTGGCCTGACCTGAGTGGGGTCGAGGCACTCAGGAGTTGTGACGGGAAACGCTCAGGAGAGCGGGCTGCGAGGTGCCGATGCAGGCAAGACGGCGTCGCACTCGCACGCGCGGACTCGCAGCGCCCCGACGATCAGTAGCGCGGGATCTGCAGCACCTGGCCGGCGCGCACGTGACTGGACGGCAGGTTGTTGGCGAGCTGGATGCGCGCGACCGCCTCTGCGGTGGGGACGCCGGGCATCTCGGCGCGGGCGATCTCACTGAGGGTCTGTCCGGCCCGCACCTCGACCGAGCCGAGCGAGCCGGTCGCGGTGCCGGACGCTCCCCCGACACCGAGGAACATGCCGATCGCCAGTGCGAGCACCGAGAGGGTGATCGCCAGTCGCACCCAGCGCGGCACCCGCACAGCGAGCGGACGGGAAGCGCCAGCAGCGCCACCGGGGATGAGCACCAGCTGCGGACGGGCGGCCGGGCTCTGGACGGGGAGGGTGTCCCACGCTGCTGCAGTCGACATCATGTCTCCTTGCTCCTGGTCTGATGCGGTTCGATCGAACGTGTGTGCGATCGAACACCTGTCCAATGTCTAGCACGTATGTTCGAAGAAAAGCAAGACACGCTCGAACATATGTTTGGCACGCGTGTTCGGAACCGCGTAGTCTCGTGTCACACAACGAAGCCAAACAGAGACCACTGACAACGCTTGTCGGACCGCTTCGGGAAGGGACGAACGATGACCACCTCACGCCGGCGACCACGCAACCCGGGCCGCCCGACCGAGCAGCAGATCCGCTCCCAGCTGCGCCGGGCGAGCAAGGCCGCCGCCGACTCCCCCACCGCCGACACCCCGGCCCGGGAGGAGGATCGTCGCCGCGAGCAGGAGTCAGATGCCCCGAGCGCCGCGATCCACGAATTGCCCGACCGTGAGGACAGCAAGGGACTGACGGCCCGGCAGCGACGCATACTCGAGGTCATCCGCAACTCCATCGACCGCCGGGGCTATCCGCCGGCGGTGCGCGAGATCGGCGAGGCCGTCGGACTCAACTCCCCCAGCTCCGTGGCCCACCAACTCACCCAACTCGAACGCAAGGGATACATCCGCCGCGACCCGATGCGGCCGCGGGCGATCGAGGTCGTCGACCCGGAGGCTCCGGACCGCGGCGGATACCGCGGCCAGGACCCGCACGCCCGTCGCGCGGTGAGCAGCGCCGACCCGGACGCCACCGTCGACGAGACCGGCATGCACGACGACCGCCCGGAGGCCTCCTACGTGCCCGTCCTCGGACAGATCGCCGCAGGTGTGCCGATCACCGCCGAGGAGGTCGTCGAGGACGTCTTCCCGCTCCCCCGCCAGATCGTCGGCGAAGGGTCACTGTTCCTGCTCAAGGTCTCCGGCGACTCGATGATCGATGCCGCCATCTGCGACGGCGACTGGGTCGTCGTGCGTCAGCAGCCGACCGCCGACAACGGCGACATCGTCGCGGCGATGCTCGACAACGAGGCCACCGTCAAGACCTTCAAGCGACGCGACGGCAAGGTGTGGCTGCTGCCGCACAACCCGGACTACGAGCCGATCGACGGCGACCACGCGACGATCCTCGGCAAGGTCACGGCGGTGCTGCGCCGCATCTGATCGTGCGGCAGGCGGCGTGCTTGCGGAACGTCGGGGCGTGGCGTCAGTCGTCGCGGTCGCCGAGCCAGCCGAGGACCCGGGCCAGTGCGGCCTGCCAGTCTGAGGCAGCCTCCTCCTCGGCCCACAACTCGTAGAGCTCGTTGTTCTCCGGCTGCAGCGCGCGCCGCAACGCCTGGCGGGACAGGTGGATCAACTCGTTGTCGAACTCACTCGCCTGCACCGACCGGACCCACTCCGGCAGGTAGGGCTCGTCGGCGGCCTCCGCCGGACGCAGCGCCGCCCCGACGACCGCGGCCGCGGCGACCGCCTCACTGACCTCGCCGGCCTCGAGATAGTCCCCGGAATAGGCGACGTGCTCCAGCGGCCCGGCCAGTCTGCCCAGCCGGCCCGGACCGGCGTCCTCGACATCCCCGAGGAAGTCGAGCGCCTCATCGTTCTCGAACGGTCCAGCACCCCACGTGCCCATAATGTCGCTCCCGAAAGTCGTGATCGTCGACTGGTCACCTCCACGCTATCGGGCGACACCGGACCTGCCCACCCGCCACATCTGCAGCACAATGGAGCCATGAGCCAGGACTCCCCCTCTGAACAGTCACGCAAGGACATCTGGAACGAACGCTACGCCGGAGCGGAGCGCGTCTGGAGCGCCGGACCGAACCAGGACGTCGAGGCGATCGTCTCCGAGTTCACCCCCGGCACCGCCGTCGACCTCGGCGCCGGCGAAGGACGGCACGCCATCTGGCTGGCCGACCGGGGCTGGCACGTCAGCGCCGTCGACTTCGCCGAGGCCGGCCTCGAACGTGGGTGGCGGGAGGCCGAGGAACGCGGCCTGACCGAGCGGATCGACTGGATCGCGGCGGACGTGACGACCTGGACGCCGCCGGTCCACGCATACGACCTCGTCCTCATCGCCTTCCTGCACCTGCCCGAGGACGTCTTCAGCAACGCCGCATCGTGGGTGGCCCCCGGTGGGCACCTCGTCGTCGTCGGGCATGCGCTGCGCAACCTGACCGAAGGACACGGCGGGCCGCAGGATCCGGCGTTGCTGCATACGCCGGATCAGTTGCGGGAGAAGGCTGCCGGGCTCAAGGTCCTGCGCTGCGAGGAGGTCGACCGGATCACCACCAGCGGGGAGCGGGCGATCGACGTCGTCCTCGTCGCGACGAAGGAGTGAGGTGAATGCCGGCGGCGTTCCCGCCGGTCATGGGATCGCCGGCGCGCGCTCGACACCGCGTCAGCGATCCCCACGACAACCCACAGCTACGACGACGCTGCCGCAGCCGCGTCCTGGACCCGCATCAGCGTGATCCACACTCCGACGAGGACCAACCCCGGCGGCAGGTGGGCGTGGTCGAGGAGTTCGACCTCGACCGAGCTGCCGGTCCACTTCGGTTTGAAGGTCGCGAGGTCCTCGTTGTGCCGCCGCAGGACGCAGGAGTTGTTCCAGGCGCTGTGGTGGGCGAACTCGTATTCGACGTCGTCCCACATCAACGGCCCCCGGCTGCCGGTCCAGCCCTTCTTCTCGTACGACCCGCGGACCCGCCCGATGGAGTCCGTCACGGTGTACTTGAGCCCGGTCCAGTTGCGGGTGAGGCTGAGCTCGCCGATGCCCTCGACCTGGCCGATGTAGTCCGTCGAGAACACCCCCTTGGGCTGGATCCAGCCCAGCCCGGGCGCCTCGAAACGCCGCTTCGATCCCTTCGTCACGGTGATGGTCGTCATCGACCGTCCTCCCTCTCGATCGCAGCGTCGGCATGAGCACCGAAATATCATTGGCCCGGCCGGGTGG
>DUPF01000229.1 GCA_012838445.1 Intrasporangiaceae bacterium
CCCTGCCGCCGACCGCTGCACCGGCCGTAGAGTCTGCACATGACGACGATGGAGACGCCGTACGACCTGGCCGACCGGTACCGCAGTGGATCCAACCCGGTGCTCCTCACCGGTGTGCAGGCGATCGCCCGCTTCCTCATCGAGCAGCGCGCCCTCGATCTGCGGAACGGGCGGGACACGGCCTTCTTCGTCTCCGGATATCAGGGCAGTCCGCTCGGTGGGGTGGACCGGATGCTCGCCGGCATGCCGGATGTGCTGGAGGAGAACGCGATCCACTTCCAGCCGGGGCTGAACGAGGAGTTGGCCGCGACCGCCGTCTGGGGCAGCCAGATCGAGTTGCCCGGCGGGTTCCGGGACCGCGACGGCGTCGTCGGGGTCTGGTACGGCAAGGGTCCCGGCGTCGACCGGGCCAGCGACGCCCTGCGGCACATGGCGATGTACGGCATCCACCCGCGCGGCGGGGTCGTCCTCCTCGTCGGTGACGACCCGGCTGCCAAGTCCTCCACCGTCCCGGCCGTCAGCGAGCGCTCCCTGGCCGCCCTCGGCATCCCGGTGCTCCTCCCCCGCAAGGCCGAGGAGGTCATCACCTTCGGGTTGCATGCCGTCGCGCTCTCCCGGGCATGCGGCACCCCCGTCGCGCTGAAGATCGTCGCCGATGTCGCGGACGGAGCATGGGTCATCGACGACTCGGTCTCGGCGGTCGAGCCGGTCACCCCGACGATCGAGTGGGAGGGCCGGCCGTGGCAGTACACCCAGAGCCCGCCGGTCGTCGGCAGCGCCCGGGTCGTCGCCGTCGAGAAGGACATGGTCGGCCCGCGCGCGGCAATGATCCAGGCCTATGCCCAGGCCAACGACGTCAACGTCGTCAAACTCATGCCGCCGAATCCGAGCCTCGGCCTGATCGCCACCGGCCCGGCCTACGACTCCCTCGCGCAGGCGCTGCTCGATGTCGACGCCGACGACGACGTCCTGGCCGCCCACGGGGTCTGTGCGTTGCGGATCGGGTTGATCCACCCCCTCGACGAGAAGGCGATCCGTGACTTCGCCACCGGCCTCGACGAGGTGTTCGTCGTCGAGGACAAGACCTCCTTCCTCGAGTCCCAGGTCCGCGACGCGCTCTACGACCTACCCGACGCGGACCGGCCGCGGGTGCTCGGCAAGAAGGACCGCGACGGCAGGCCCCTGGTCCCGGCCGACGGGGAACTCACCCCCGGTCGGCTCATCGAGCCGCTGCACCGGGTCCTCGGCGACTGGGTCCCGCTGCCCCCGCCGATGCCGGAACGACGCACGCTGCCGCTGCTGCCGATCAGCCGCACCCCCTACTTCTGTTCCGGGTGCCCGCACAACCGCTCCACCGCCGTCCCGGAGGGTTCCCTCGCCTCGGGCGGCATCGGCTGCCACACCCTCGTGACGATGTCCCGCCGGGAGGACAGCCAGGTCACCGGCTTCACCCAGATGGGCGGCGAGGGCTCGCAGTGGATCGGGCAGGCGCCGTTCACCTCGACGGAGCACACTTTCCAGAACCTCGGTGACGGGACCTTCTTCCACTCCGGCCAGTTGGCGATCCAGGCGTGCGTCGCCGCCGGGGTCAACATCACCTACAAACTGCTCCACAACGACGTCGTCGCGATGACCGGTGCCCAGGACGCCGAAGGTGCGCGCGGCATACCGGAGATCACCCACAAACTCGCTTCCGAAGGGGTCGGGCAGATCATCGTCCTGGCCGACGAGCCGGACCGGTATCGGGTCAAGGACCTCGCACCGGGCACGCTGCTCTGGCCGCGGGAGCGGCTCGAGGAGGCGCAGCTGCGGCTGCGCGAGACCCCGGGCGTGACGGTCCTGATCTACGACCAGCACTGCGCCAACGACGCCCGGCGGCAGCGCAAGCGCGGCACGATGGCACCCCGGGCCCTGCGGGTGGTCATCAACGAGGACGTCTGTGAGGGCTGCGGCGACTGCGGGGTCAAGAGCAACTGCCTGTCGGTGCAGCCGACGATGACCGAGTTCGGGGACAAGACCCGCATCGACCAGACCTCGTGCAACACGGACTACTCGTGCCTCGAGGGCGACTGCCCGGCCTTCATGACCGTGACGGTCGACCCATCGGCAGGACGTATGCGTCGCTCCGATCTCCCCACTCCACCGGTGGTCGCGGACCCGACCTGGGAGGAGCCGACCGGGACCCAGTCGGTGCTGCTCACCGGCGTCGGCGGCACCGGCATCGTCACCGTCAACCAGGTGCTCGCGACCGCGGCGGTGCGGGCCGGGTTCGCGGCCGAGCTGCTCGACCAGATCGGGCTGGCCCAGAAGGCCGGTCCGGTCATCGGACACCTGCGGTTCGCCAAGGACGGTCCGCTCGACCCGTCCAACCGGGTCACCCCGGGCCACGCTGACGCGATCCTCGCCTTCGACCTGCTCACCGCCGTCGAACCGGGGAATCTGCAGTACGGCGACCCGGCGCATACCATCGCCGTCGCCGCGACGTCGCTCACGCCGACCGGTCCGGAGGTCTACGACCGCTCGCTGCAGCAAACGGACCTGGCGGAGCAGCTCGACCGGCTCGGCACCGCGGTCCGGCAGGTGCACACGCTCGACATGCTCGCCGCCGCCGAGGCCCTCCTCGGTTCGACGACCGCGGCCAATCTGATGCTCGTCGGAGCGGCCGTGCAGGCCGGCGCCCTGCGGTTGCCCGTCGCCGCCGTCGAGGAGGCCATCGAGATCAACGGCGTCGCCGTCGCCGCCAACAAGGCGGCGCTGGCGTGGGGCCGACTCTCGGTCGCCGATCCGGGGGCGTTCGAGGCGGCCTGCCGGCAGGCGGGAATGGGGCTCGGCGGCGATGCCGGGCGGGAGCCGTTGACTCCCGCCCTGGCCCAGGCCACCGGACTGGACCGGGCCTCCTTCACCGGCGAGACCCGGCGCCTCGCCGAGGTGCGGGTGCCCGAACTCGTCGCGTTCCAGAACGAGACCTGCGCGGCCAGCTATGTCGCGGTCCTCGAAGGGGTATGGCAGGCGGAACGGACCGTGACCGACCGCACCGACCTGAGCGAGGCGGTGGCCCGCTACCTGTACAAACTGACCGCGTACAAGGACGAGTACGAGGTCGCGCGGCTGCTCACCCGCGACCGTGGTCCGCAGTTCGCCTCACGCGCGGTGCCCGGCGGGACCGAGCTCACCTTCAAACTCCACCCGCCGATGCTGCGCGCACTCGGGGTGACGAAGAAGATGGGGTTCAAGGGTTCGACGCAGAACGCGCTCAAGGCCCTCGTGCCGATGAAGCGACTGCGTGGGACCGTCCTCGACCCGTTCGGGAAGGCGCATGTGCGCAAGGTCGAACGCGAGCTGCTGCGCCACTACCGCGCCGAGCTGCACCGGATCGTCTCGTCGCTGACCTCGCAGTCCTATGACAGGGCAGTGGAATTCGCGCAACTGCCCGACCTGGTACGCGGCTATGAGGACGTCAAGATGCGCAACGTCGAACGCTATGTGGCGGCGCTGCGGGACCTGGGGATCGACCCGCCTCAGGTCTGAGGAGAGGCGGTTGCCGTCGGCGCCTCCGGCCCGGTGGAACGACCTCTGACGAGGCGGAAGACTCCACCGAGCCCGGACGCGAACAACCCGAGGACAAGGATCCCGGCGGGGACCGCATACGCGAGGATCTCCAGCCCCTGGGAGTAGCCCGATTCGACCCACCGCCGGTCCTCCGCCCGGGCTCCCCAGAAGCTGATCGCGGTGAGGCCGGCGGTGAGCAGCACGCCCCACGGCGGTGACGTGAGTCCGACGTAGACGAGGACCGCCACGCTGAGCAATGCCAGGGCCAGCGTCGGATAGTCGAGCATCTCGGTCGAGACCGTGCCGTCCGTGTTGGCGACGACCCCGCTGGCGGAGCGCAGGGCCAGAGCGGTCACCCCGAGGTGGAAGAGCGCGGCCGCCAGGGTGATGACGGCGAGACGGACATGTCGGCTCATGCCCGCCAGGGTCCCACTGCCGGACCCGCGCGAACCTGAGCCCGGGTGCTCAACCGCGCCGGCGGCGCACGTAGATCTGGCGACGCTGCACCGCGACGACGGTCCCGTGTTCGTCGTGGAGCGGGATCTCGAACCAGCGCAGATACTTCTCGCCGTCCGCAGTGGCCGCACGGATCTCCTCGAGCACCTCCGCGGGCGTCTCGATCCGGGCCGAGATGGCCGTCGTCCCCGGTCGCACGAAGTCGATCTCGGCCGACTTGTCCCAGACGGCGTAGCCGCCGCCGAGCTGCCGGTCGATGAGGATGGGCAGGAACGGGTCGAGCATCGAGAAGAGCGTCCCGCCCCAGGCGGTGCCGAAGAAGTTGGCGTTGTCCGGCTGCAGATCCATCCGCACCTCGACCCAGGACCAGTCCGGTGCGATCCCGGTGACGGCGACCCGCTGGGCGACGAACGGAGGCCACTCGTTGATGAACCCGCGGAACTGCTCGGGGGTGAACTCGCGCTCGGCGTGGGTCGTCATGGTGTGGAGCCTAGCCACCCCGCCGAGGGGTCACGCTGATCGCCAGGTTGAGAGACGGTTGCTCGATTCCAGGGCGGGGCCCCCCTCCCGATCCGGATCAGCAGGTAGACAGAACGAAAAAGAACCGGCGGGAGCCGGTTCATTTTCGTTTGCGCGCCCGAAGGGATTCGAACCCCTAACCTTCTGATCCGTAGTCAGATGCTCTATCCGTTGAGCTACGGGCGCCGGTGTTGCCCCGAGGATCGCCCTGGGCAACGACGGACTACCTTACCGCGAGGGCGACCTCAGCAAGAAATCGGGCGACGCCTGGCACGCGAACGGCACAACCATCCGCGCCGGGTCGACACGGTGGTGCCGTCCGCGTCGCATGTCACGCGGATGACACCACCATCAGGTGTCCAGACCCATCCGGGCGAGCATGTGCTGCACGTCGGGGTCGGCGCCACGGAAACGGCGATAGGTGTCCAGTGCCTCGACCGACCCACCGCGGCCGAGCAACTCGCGCCGGAACCGCTCACCCGCCGCCCGGGT
Organism: Intrasporangiaceae bacterium; assembly: GCA_012838445.1. Taxonomy (GTDB): domain Bacteria; phylum Actinomycetota; class Actinomycetes; order Actinomycetales; family Dermatophilaceae; genus F2B08. Next base: position 5,017 of record DUPF01000229.1, read on the forward strand.
CATCCCACCCGGCTGCTCCTCGGTGGCCTGCTCCCGGAACCACGCGACGGTGTCCGCGTCCATAACCTCGGACCACAGGTAGGAGTAGTAGCCGGCCGAGTAGCCGCCACCGAAGATGTGGTGGAAGTAGGAGGAGCGGTAACGCGGCGGGATGAGCGGGAACTCGACACCTGCCCGGGCCAGCGCGGCAGCCTCGAACTCCTCGACACCGGAAGCCTCCTCAGGCAGGTCCTCGAGCGGGGTCTGGTGCCAGGCCTGGTCGAGGATCATCGCCTTGAGCAGCTCCAGGGTGTCGTATCCGCTGGACTGCCGCTCGGCGACGAGGGCGTCGACCCACTCCGCGGGGATGGCCTCCCCGGTCTCGTGGTGCCGGGCGAACGCCCGGATCAGCGCCGGCTCGAAGGCCCAGACCTCGTTGACCTGGCTGGGGAACTCGACGAAGTCGCGGGGCACGTTCGTGCCGGAGCGGGACGGGTAGCGCACGTGGGAGAGCAGCCCGTGCAGGTCGTGACCGAACTCGTGGAACAGAGTAATCACGTTGTCCCATGTCATCAGGCTCGGCGACCCGGGAGCCGGTGGGGTCAGGTTGCACGTGTTCGTCACGACCGGGAGGTCGTTGGACAGCGTGGACTGTTCGACGATGCTCGTCATCCACGCCCCGCCCTGCTTGGTCGGTCGGGTGTAGGGGTCGATGATGACGGCGCCGAGGACGGCACCGTCGGCCTCGCGCACCTCGTAGACGGTCGCCTCCTTCGTGTAGCCGATCAGGTCGGGCCGCTCGTGGAAGGTGATCCCGTACAGCGCCGTGGCCGCGGCGAACACGCCGTCGTGCAGCACCCGCGAATACTCCAGATAGGGCTTGATCTGCTCCGGGTCGACCCCGGCCGCTCCCTTGCGCCGGCTCGCGAGGAACTGCCAGTCCCAGGGCTGCAGTTCAGCCTCCGGCGAGATGAGGGTATGCAGTTCGCCGGCCAGGTCTGCGGCCTCCCGTTCCGCGATCCGCACCACTCCCGGAGTGAGCCGCGCAAGGAGGTCATTGACGGCGTCGGTCGTGCGGGCACACCCGATCTCGTGCACGTAGGCGGCGTGGTGGGCATACCCGAGCAGGGTGGCCCGCTCGGCGCGCAACCGAGCGATGCGCACGAGCGTGTCCCGAGTGTCGAACGGACCGGTCAGTCCCCGCTCGATCGAGGCGCGGAACACCCGCTCCCGCACCGCACGGTCCTCGAGGGAGTCCAGGACCGGCTGACCCGTCGTGTTCGTCAACGGGATGAGCCAGCCGTCCAGGTCGCGGGCCTTGGCCGCCTCGCGCAGGCCGGCCAGGTCGTCCGCGGACAGTCCGGCGAGTTCGGCCTCGTCGGTGATGTGCACGGCAGCGGCGTTGCGGCCGTCGACGAGGAGCCGCTCGAAGGCGTTGGACAGGGTCGCCAACTCGGCGTTGATCTCCTTGAGCCGTTCCTGCTGTTCCTCCGGCAGGGTGATGCCGCCCCGTTCGTAGTCGCGCAGCCGCTCACTCAGGGCGAACTCGTCCTGCTCGTCGAGGACCACCTCCCCCGCCGCGGCGCGGTCGCGCAACTGGGTGAGCCGCGCATACAGCAACGGGTCGAGGAGGATCGCATCGCTGTGCTGAGCCAGCCGGGGCATGAACTCGGCCATGATCGCGTCCCGTTCGTCGTTGGTGTCGGCAGCCTGGGCGACCCAGAACGCGAGGATGGCGCGGTCCAGGATCGCCCCGGTCCGTTCCCACGCGTGCAGGACGTTCTCGACGGTGGCCGGTACCGGGTTGTCGGCCAGCCGGCGCAACGCAGCCAGTTGCTCGGCCATCCCGGTCCCGAGCGCCTCGCGGACGTTCGCATCGGTGATCGCGGCGTAGTCGGGGAGCTGGAAGGGCAGGTCGGAGGGGCGCAGGAGCGGGTTGGTCATGGGTGCCATCCCAACACACATCCAGCCTGTCGACGGTGCGGCCGGTTGGCGCTGCGGGGATCGCGGACCGCCGCCCGGAGGGGTCGGCCGCCTACACTGACGCCATGAGCGAGTTCGCTGATTTTGACGCTGCTGTCGCCGATGTGCAGAGCCTGACCAAGGACCCCGGCAACGAGGTCAAACTCAAGCTCTATGCGCTCTACAAGCAGGCCACCGAGGGTGACGTCACGGGCAAACGTCCCGGCTTCACCAACCCGGTCGGGCGGGCGAAGTACGACGCCTGGGCCACCTTGAAGGGTGCGAACGCCGACGACGCCCGCGCCCACTACGTCGCGATCGTCGAGGACCTGAAAGCCCGCGAAGCCTGATCAGAGAGCCTGGTCGGCGATGCTCAGGGCGTCGTCGAGGATCTCCAGGCCTTCCTTGAGGTCGGTGTCGCTGATCGTCAACGGCGGCACGACGTGGGTGCGGTTGAAGTGGACGAAGGGCCACAACCCCCGGTCCTTGCACGCTGCCGCGAGATCCGCCATCGGCTTGGCAGCCGGACCGGCCGCGTTGAACGGCACGAGCGGCTCGCGGGTCTCCTGGTCCTTGACGAGTTCGACCGCCCAGAACACTCCGACGCCGCGGACCTCGCCGACACTCGGGTGCCGGCTCGCGATCTCGGCCAGCGCCGGACCGATGACGTCGGTGCCGAGGTCACGGGCCCGCTCGACGAGTCCCTCCTCCTCCATGATCCCGATCGAGGCGACCGCGCTCGCGCAGGCGAGCGGGTGACCGGAGTAGGTCAGGCCCCCGGGGTAGGCGCGCTCGGCGAAGGTCTCTGCGATCTCGTTGCTGAGAATGACGCCACCGAGGGGGACATACCCGCTGTTGACCCCCTTGGCGAAGGTGATCAGGTCCGGGGTGATGTTCCAGCGGTCGAAGGCGAACCACTCACCGCACCGACCGAACCCGGCCATGACCTCGTCACAGATGAACATGATCCCGAACTCGTCACAGATGCTGCGCACCCCCTCGAGGTATCCCTCCGGGGGGACGAGGATGCCGTTGGTGCCGACGACCGGCTCGAGGATGATCGCCGCAATGGTCTGCGGACCCTCGACCATGAGGACGTCCCGCAGGTGCTGCAAGGCACGCACCCGCTCCTCCTCCGGGCTCGTGCTGTGGAACGCCGAACGGTAGGGGTAGGGCCCCCAGAAGTGGACCACGCCCGGCATCGCCGGCTCCGACGCCCATCGCCGCGGGTCACCGGTCATCGCAATGGCTCCGGCGGTGGCCCCGTGATAGCTGCGGTACGCCGCGAGGATCTTGCGCCGACCGGTGTGCAACCGCGCCATCCGGATGGCGTTCTCGGTGGCCTCGGCACCGCCGTTGGTGAAGAACACCATGTCCATCCCGTCCGGCGCCTTCTCCGAGATCAACCGGGCTGCCGTCGACCGTGATTCGTAGGCGAATCCCGGTGCGAGGGTGCACATCTGCGCCGCGGCCGCCTGGATGGCCTCGACCATCTTCGGATGCTGATAGCCGAGGTTCGCGTGGACCAGCCCCGAGGAGAAGTCGAGGTAGGTCTTCCCGTGATGATCGGTGAACCGCACGCCCTCCGCGCTGGCCACCGGGAGCGGATCGATGACCTTCTGCGCCGACCACGAGTGGAAGACGTGGGCGGAGTCCTCGGCCTTGACGCGCTGACCATCGTTGTGCAGGTGGTGACTCATGAGGGCAGACTATCGCTCCGGTCAATGAGTCAGCCCCGGTCGCGTGCTCGTGGGGTGGAGGTGGAGGGA